>CANKNP010000098.1 GCA_947483545.1 Deltaproteobacteria bacterium
CAAGCGCCTCCTCTGGAGACAGCATCTCCGGGACGTTTGGTGCGACGGCAGCGAGCGGGTCGAGCTCCATGGGCCAATCGTATCGCAACCTGTCGGCCGGGTGGGGGGCGGGCCGGGAATCCTCACGAAACAGACAGTTGCGCCACCGTTGCCGGCCGGGCGTTAGCCCGCGCCCATGACGGGTAACGCTGTTTCGCCTCCGCCCTGGAAGGGTGCGCTGTTCCTCGGGGTTGGCGCCTTCACGTTGTCGCCCTGGGCCTCCCCGGCGTTGGCGCTGGGCCTGGGCGTCGCGTTCGCGCTGGCGCTCGGCAACCCCTTCCCCGCACGAACCGCGGCGCTCGCGAAGTCCCTGCTCCAGGCCTCCGTCATCGGCCTTGGCTTCGGCATGTCGCTCGCTGTCGTGTGGACCGCCGGGGTCACGGGCATTGGGTACACCGTCGCCGGGATCGCGCTGACGCTCAGCCTCGGCCTCGCGCTCGGCCTTCTGCTGCGCGTGGAGCCGGAAGTGGGCCTCCTGGTCACGGCGGGCACCAGCATCTGCGGGGGCAGCGCGATCGCGGCGGTCGGGCCCGCCATCGGGGCGAAGCCGGAGGCGATCACCGTCTCGCTGGCCACGGTGTTCTTGCTGAACGCGGTTGCGCTCTACTCGTTCCCGCCCATCGGCCACGCGCTGGACCTTACCGAGGCCCAGTTCGCCGTATGGGCGGCGGTCGCGATCCATGACACCTCGTCGGTGGTGGGCGCGGCGACGGCGTACGGCCCTGCGGCGCTGGAAACGGCCACGGTTCTCAAGCTTGCCCGAGCGATTTGGATCGTGCCGATGGCGCTCGCTGCGGGAGCCTGGGCGGCGCGGCGGGATCCCGAACGGCGCGCGGCGAGCGTCAAGATACCGTGGTTTATCTTGTTTTTTGTGCTCGCAGCGGGGACGCGGAGCGTGTCCCCCGATGCCTTCTTGCCCGTGCTCGACGTGCTCACCCGTCTCGCAAAGACCACGCTGGTGCTCACGCTGTTCCTGATTGGAGCCGGCCTCAGCCGCCAGACGCTCCAGGCGGTAGGGGCCCGCCCGCTGATCCTGGGCGTCACGCTCTGGGCGCTCACCGGGACGGCTGCGCTCATGGCCGTGATGCGATGGGTCTGACTGGATAACGGCCGGCGATGCACTTCCCGCCGATCCTTGAAGCTGTGACCCTCGAAGGGAACGATGTGCGCCTCGAACCCCTGGAGCGCGCGCACACCGACGCGCTCTGGGCGGCGCAGGATTGGGAGACCTGGCGTTGGACCATCGCCCAGCCGGCCACCCGCGAGGCGTTCGGCGAGGTGGTCGAGACCGCCCTCGCGCTCTCCGAAGCCGGAAAGGAGCGCGCGTGGACGACGTTGTACAAGGGTCAGGTGGTTGGCTCCACGCGGTTCTTGAACGCCAGCGAGTGGGACCGCCGCGTGGAGATTGGCTGGACCTGGCTCGGTCCCGCCGTCCGTGGCACCACCGTGAACGAGCGCGTCAAGCTCTTGCAGCTCACCCATGCGTTCGAGGATCGCGGCTGTGTGCGCGTCGAGCTCAAGACCGACGGGCGGAACCTGCGCTCGCAGCGTGCGATGGAGAAGCTGGGCGCCACCTATGAAGGCCGGTTCCGGAAGCACCGCCGCCAGCTCTCGGGAGACGTGCACGACACCGTCTGGTACAGCATCATCGAAGACGAGTGGCCTGCGGTGAAGGCGGCCATCCTGTCGCGTATCCATGGCTGACCAGATCCGCTTCACCGAGACGATGACCGGCTGGTTCTCCCCCTTTGCCGGTCAGAGTTACGAACAGGCCGACGCCACTGGAAAGCGCGAGCGCACCGGCGGGTACTTCGTGCTGACGATGCTCACGCCCGACGTGCAGGCGATGACCCTCGACCCCAACCGCCGCTCCCCGCTCTACGGCTGCATGGTCCTACCCGCCGTGGATCCCGCGCCACTTCGGGTGCTCGACGGCCACCTGGATCTGTTCGTGGACGCTGCACCGAACGTCGTACACATGCGGTACGCGCTCGTCATGCAGGCTGCGGGCGGCGCGACCTACTTCCTGCGCGGGGTCAAAGAGGTCGTGCGGCAGTCGTGGTTTCCCACCGTTTCGCGGGACACTACAACGCTTTTCGTTGATATCTACGCGGGAAGTTCGCCGGAGGGTGCGCCGATCCACAGGGGCATCGTGCGCATGGGCCCCGGTGCGGTGATCGCCCAGGGCTTAAGCTTTCGCGGCGAGGGCGGCCTGCTCGGGATCGGCGCGATCTGGCGGTTCATGCGGTATTACATCGGCAGGGTCTGTACGGTGTACTTTGGGCCGCGGGGGCGGGGGATTCGGGAGTAGGCCACGCGGTCCGGGCGCTGGCGTTACAATTCCGATGCCACGCAACACCCACCCGGAGCTTCCTTGACGCACCCGATCTTCAACCGCCTCCCGTTCGCCGCCTCGGCCCTGCTCGCCACGGTCGCCCTCACCCTCTCCGCCCCGCTCCCGGCCGTCGCCGGCACGCCCAAGGCGAGCGTTTGCCACTCGGGTCGCCCCCTCAGCGTCAGCTCCAGCGCCATCGGGGGCCACACCGGCCACGGGGACTGGGTCGTGGGCGAAGAGGTGTGTGAGGACGGTATCGACAACGATTGCGACGGTGTGGTGGATGACGGCTGCCCGGTCTGCCCCTGCTTCACCCTGCACGACCTGTTGAGCTGGTTCGACTCCGGGGATCAGTGCTTCGACTACTCCGTCGGCACCGCCGAGTCTCCCGCGAACGGCACGTTCCTGGCCTACTACGACGGCGAGGGCTTGGAGGCCGGCGTCGCCGACTACTACTACGCCAACGTGCCCTTCTGCGCCGCCGTGAACCTCACCACCTTCGCCGGTGTGTTCGACACCAGCATCACCGCCCAGGACTACGCCGATTGCGCCGAGATCGTGCTGGACGCCGCGGCGGAGCTCGGATTGCCGTGCAGCGAGACACCGCCAGCGGGGGGGTGAAGTCCCTCGCTCGCGTACCCCGAGTGACCAGAAGTGAGTTTGTCAGATCTGGTCACTCGGTGGACGTTGCCGCGATCCGCTCCAAAACCCGCTGGCCTGTCAGCGGGCCCACTTCGTAGACACCGGGGCGGCCGCTCTCGCCCAGGACCCCCTCCCGGACCCAAGTCTCCGCGAGGTCCGCGCCGATGCCCATCGCTTGGAGTTGGGCCAGGGTGAGCACCGATGGCCGGCGAGCCCGCTTCACCTTCACCTTCGCCCCCTTCGCCTCGGCCTGCACCGCCCTGGCCTTGACGGCGGCTTTTCCTGCCACCTCGGCCTTGACCGGCGCCGGCTTCCCCTTCGCCTCGGTCCCCGGGACCCCCCCCGCCCCATCCTCCCCAAGCTCGATCCCGAACAGGCTGCTGAGATCGGCGTCGACCAGATCATCGACTCCGGCGCCTTCAAAGCTGGCGACGGCACCTCGCGCCGCCAGGTCAGACACCTCGACCCCCCGCAGCACGAAGAACAAGCTGGGGTCCACGTCCAGTCGCGCGCCGACCCCGTAGATCACGGCCGCGACGTGCTTGCACATCGACGCCCAGTCGGGACAGGAGCAGTCAAACGTGATCTCCTTCGGGCCCGGGAACAGACCGCTGGACCGGTCGCTCAACGCGCGCAGCAGCGAGGCGGGGAGCTTGCCTTGGAGCAGGTCGACCAGCGAGCCGATGGCCGAGGCGTGCTGCTCCACGACCGTACGCCACTTGGCAGGGGGCAGCGGCACGACGTGCAAACTCGTGTGGTACAGCTCGGACCCTTGGACCAACGCGGTGACCTCGCCGGGCTGAACCCGCAGATCCACGACCGCCCCCCGACGGACGTACGTGCGCCCGCGGGCGAGGCGACTCTCATAGTCTCGGTAGGACTCCATCGCGTCGCACCAGGCCTTCCCCCAGAACGACGTCGCGATCTTCAAGCCGGTAACGACGACCGGAGCGCGACCCGCCACCGGGCCACGATCGCGTGCAGCCGGCGCGGCGCCTCGGCGCGGAGGGGTACGATAGCGCGGATACATCCAATACTCCAACGCGGTTTACTCTATGCCGGCCCGACCCAGGTCGAGGGCGATGGTTCGCAGCAGCTCCTCTTTCGACAGTTCGGTGAGACGAACCTCGTCGTCTCTGCCGGTGAGCAGCTCGCGGGCGAGGCCCCGCTTCTGGGTCAGCAGCGCGTCCACTCTCTCTTCCACGGTGCCCCGGGTCACCAGCTTATGTACGAATACCGGTCGCTTCTGACCGATACGGAACGCACGATCGGTGGCCTGCTCTTCGACCGCGGGGTTCCACCAGCGGTCGAAATGAACAACGTGCGTCGCCGCCGTAAGGTTGAGCCCCGTGCCCCCGGCCCTGAGCGAGAGCACCATGAACGGCACGCTATCGTCGGTCTGAAAGCGTTTGACCAGGTCTTGCCGCGAGCCGATGGGGGTCCCGCCGTGCAACACGAGCCCCGGCCGGGCGAACAGCCCCGCCAACACCTGCGCGAGCGGCTCGACGGCCTCCCGGAACTGGCTGAACACCAGCACCTTCTCCTGCCGCCGGGCCATGGGCTCGACCAGCTCGGCCACCCGCTGGAGCTTGCCGCTCCGCGCGATCTCCCAGCCACCGTCCCCCAGCCAATGCGACGGATGATTGCAGATCTGCTTCAGTCGCAGCAGGCTCGCGAGGATGAGCCCGCGTCGGGCGATCCCTTCGCTCGCCTGTTCTTCCAATGCACGCGCGAGGTCGTCCACCGCCCGCTGGTAGAGCACGGCCTGCTCGCGGGAGAGCCCGCACTCGGCGCTCATCTCGGTTTTGGCCGGCAGATCCGGGGCGACGTCCGGATCGGTCTTCAAGCGACGCAGCAGGTAGGGGCTGACCAGCGCACGAAGCGGTGCCCATCGCGCCGGCGAGGCGTCCCTCGCCTTTGCGAATCTGGCAAACTCGGCGGCCGATCCGAGGAGCCCAGGCTGTAGAAAGTGAAACAGGCTCCACAGGTCCCCAGCGCGGTTCTCCACGGGGGTGCCCGTGAGCGCGAGGCGAACGCGGGCGCGGAGTCCATTCACCGCCCGGGTTTGGCGGGTGCCGGGGTTCTTGATCGCTTGCGCCTCGTCCAGGATGACCGTGTCCCAGTTACCGCTTTGAATCCACGACGTCGTCGCGAGCGTGCCGTAGGTCGTCAGGATCACGTCGGCGCCTTCGGGCAGGGTCTTCGCCACCCCATCACCGGACGCGTGGGCCGTGCGCACCACCAGGGAGGGTGCGAAGCGTGCGGCTTCCGCTCGCCAGTTCCCCAACAGCGAGGCGGGTGCCACGATCAAGTGCGGGTGGGCAGGCGGGCCCTGCGCCTTCAGGACGAGCAGCAGGGAGAGCACTTGGATCGTCTTGCCGAGCCCCATGTCGTCTGCCAGGCAGCCCCCCAACCCAAGCCGGTTCAGAAAACCGAGCCACCGCACGCCCGCCTCCTGGTACGGGCGCAGGGTGGCGCAGAGCGTGACGCCGGGGAGCGTGTTCTGGTTCGACGGGTTTTGCAGCTCCGCGAGCACGTCCGCGAGCCACGCACCGGGGGTCACCCGGGACCAGGACTCGGCCTCTCCTTCCTCGTGAGCCAGGAGCCGCGTCGGACGCTCAGCCCCGGCGAGCAAGCGCATCGCCGTGTGGAAGGGCACTCCCTCTCGGGCCTCTGCCTTCGCGTGCGTCCAGATAGCGAGCACTTCCTGCAACCGTGCGGCGTCCACCTCGACCCACTTGCCACGCATCGAGACGAGGCCGTTGCCCGCTGCCTTCAGTTCGGCCCACTCGTCGGGGGTGAGAGGCTCTCCATCAAGCGAAAACCCGACGTCAAACGCAAGGAGCTTGGAGGCGCCGAGCCCGGAGGGTGCTTGATCCCCCAGGTTCACCTGCACCCGAACGCGCGCTGGCGTTGTGGACCGCCACCAGTCCGGCACCCGAACAACCAGGCCAGCCTCCTCGAACGCTGGGATCTCCAGGAGGAATCGGTGGGCTTGCGCGGCCGTCCAAGCTTGCGGCCGGTAGATGGCCTGGGAGTCCACCAACTCCCGAACCCAGGGGCTCCGCTCCGCCGCGCGTTGCACCGGGAGCAAGAGTTGAAGCAGGCCCTCGCGATCCCCCGCGGCCGCGGATTCGGCCAGCGCCTTCCCGAGAGGCCGGTGTTGGGCGGTCGCGCTGCCCGAGAGCCCCACCGAATAGGTCGCGAGGAACGCGAACGGTCGGGCCGAATCCTTCTTGTTCTCCGCGAGGTGGAAGCAGACGCGGCCGACGACTGCCCACGCCGGATTCCGTTCCCGCAACCAAATGTCCAACGGCGCCCCAGCGAGGCGCTCCTCCAGCCGGGCCCGCAACCGTGCGACGAGCGCCAAGAGGCCGTCTGCATCGAGGTACTCTCGCCCGAACATGGGCGGCGCAGCGTCGAGCAGGGCGGCGGGTGTCGGTCCGAACCGTCCTGTCCCCGCTGCCAACGCCGTGGTCAGGGCGCTGCGGGCCACATCCCGGAAGAACGCCACCGACGCGGGGAGCGCACCCCTTGGATGACGCGCAGCGAGATCGAGGAGGGCGCCTGCCTCGTCCAGGCCCAAGCCCTCGCCCAACGCCATCGCGATGGCTCCGTCGAGGGGCTCGTCCAGGGGCGGGAGGGGGTCGACCACCACCCGGCCATGGGGCGAGAAGCCTAGGGCGAAGGGGACGGCGGGGGAGGGGGGTTCGGTTGGCACGGGCGGGACGGCGGCTAACGCGGGAAGTTTGCTGGAGGGCGGCCTTCGTTCCATCCATGAGGCGCCCGATCCGCCGTGGACCGGCCGTGCCGCTTGCCCCCGCCCCCAGTGACCAGAAGTGAGTTTGTCAGATCTGGTCATTCCCTCAGCCCCTCCCCCACCACCTCCCCCCACGATCGCACCCTCGGCGCTGCCCGCCTCCCCCGCCAGGCTTCGATCCCGTCTTGCAGATCGGGCCCGCAGTACCCTCCATCCCCCGTCAGGAGTGCGCAGTCCCCGATGGCGCTCGCGACGACCGGCGTGCCTTGCGCGCGGTACGCAAGGATCTTGAGCGGGCAGAACCAGGGCGGGGCGTCCGACTGATACGGTGCGAGGCCGATGTCCATGGCTGCGACGTGATCAGCCACCGCACGCTCAGACACCTGCCCGACGCAGATCAGCCGGGGATGTTCGACGCGCACGGGGCCCTCGCCGACACAGAGCCCGAGCGCGTCTGGGAACGCATCGAGGAGATCGGGCAAGCGTTCGACGCCATGCCAGGGCTTCATCGAGCCGAGAAAACCGATCACGAAGCGCCCTTCGATCCCGAGGCGTTGACGGGTTCCGTCGCGATCCCCCACCGCCGGCTCCATGCCGTTCGGCACGTGGCGAACGTCCTTTGCGCCGTTGGCACGCGCCCATTCGGTGAGCCACGCGCTCACGGCCAGGACCCGGGGTGCGGCCTGCAGTGTGTCCAACTCCAGCCGGCGGGCGAGCCACGGGACCGCGAGGGACTCGAACTGCGCGCGTTCAAGCGCCAACGGAGCGTTCAGCTCCAGCACCCAGGGGATGCCCCTCGCGTGGATCCGCTGCCCCGCGACCGAGTACAGGCTGTGCCGCTCCCAGAGCAGCGTGGGGTTGTAGGCCATCGCCGGGGCAACCAGCCCGGCTGAGACCCGCAGCTCGTTCAACTCCCGCCAGCGCTTCAAGGCGCCCGGCCAGGCCGGGGGCTCTGGCGCGATCACCTCGATCCCGACTGCATCGTGCTCGCCCCGGGCATCGGACCGCCGGGCGGCCAGGATCGGCGCCCCGAGCGCCCTCGCCACCCCGCGGAGGTGTGCGGACGCGCCCGAGGGTCCGAGCGCGGGGATGCCCTGCGCCGTACACATCACCAGCGGCCGCTGCCCGGGCAGGATCGTACTCACGGTTCCGCCAACATGAGGCTTTCAAGTGCAGCTTCTCCGATCTCTCTGCGACCTGCGCACGCCCCGACGGCCGCGCACTCCGGCGGGAGGAGGTAGCCCGCGCGCGTCTGCAGCCCGTCGTGGTCGATGACGCGCTCGATCAGCGTCCACGGCTCCTCGGGGTTCTCGACCCGAATCGTGTAGCGCCGGGCCGGGCCCTCACCCGACGCGCTCACCGTCGCGGCGCCGCGAAGCCACTCGCTCCACAACGCCCGCTCTGCCTCAGCGTTCGCCTCCTTGCCATCGCCGACGAAGGTCCCCGCGTACACCGGGAACCGATCCCCCGAGGACCAGGCGTACATGCCTTGGAAGCGCATCCGATGCTCGGCCCACCGCGAAGGCAACGACATCGTCACCGACTTGGAGATCGTCACCTCTGACCACGGCCCGGCCCAGGCCATCGCCGGGATCCAAGGCACGACGGCGCAGGCCGACCACGCCCCCATGGCGAGCCATCGCCCTAGGCGAGGCTTCAGCGGCGTCGCCAGCACCGCGCCGAGGACCCCGCCGACCAGCCCACCCGCGTGCCCGACGAGCGAGACGCCCGGCCCGTCGAACAGGCTGACGAACGCGAGCGGCAGGAAGATCACCAGGCTGCCGACCCCGTACCGGCCCTGCAGCTCAGCGGGGATCCAGGCGCTGTGTCGAAAGCCCAGCGCGATCTGCCCTCCCCACACCCCGTACGCGAGCACGCTGGACCCGACGACCGGCATGTCGCTCCATTGCAGGATCGCCATCGAACTGAGCAGGAGCGAGAAGGCATACACAAAGAGCACACCCCAGGCGCCGAGCACCCTCTCGCACCGGTAGCCGCAGTAGGCCAGCACCGGCAGGTTCACCCCGAGGTGCCCGACCCCCAGGTGGGTCGCGGCCCCGGAGAAGGGCGACCAAAAGGCGCCGTCGAGGAGGGTGTGTTGAAATCCGAGCGCGCTGGCCTCGATCACGTCGAACCCAGTGAGCTGGGCCACACCTTGGATCAGCCCGGCGAGCGCGATCAGTCCACAAACGCCCGCGGTCACCCAGGCCATCCCTGGCTTTCGGAGATGGGCGCACATGCTGGCCTCCGTCGCGGCCAGCACCTCGCGCAGCGCCGGGATCTCCCGCGCGGGCACGAAGCCCTCGCCGGTCCACTCCGGGTGCTGAACGTAGACGGTGTCCGCAAGTCGGCCTCGACGAAGCTCCTCTTCGAGCTCGTCCACCGGCATCAACACCGTGTCATGGGCACTGCGGACCTGCGCGATAGGCACGGGGCGCAGCTTAGCCGCGAATCGCGGCTGCTACGCCCGAGACTACTTGGTCTCTTTGTGGTTCGTGACCTTCCGCTCGTAGCGGCAGTACTTCTTCAGCTCCATGCGCGCGGCGGTGTTCTTCTTGTTCTTCTGGGTCACGTAGCGATTCACCCCGGGCACCCCGCTGTCGCGGCAAGTGGTGCACTCGAGGTGGATGACCTGACGGCCTTGGGCCTTCTTCTTTGCCATGTTCGACTCCGGTCGGTGAAACGCCGGGGCGGATATGCTGGGGAGAGGGGGGCGTCAAGGCAGTCTGCGGGGCCTACAACCACCCCCGCACAAAGGCGTAGAGCGGCCGAAGGCCGGAGTGGTACCAGACGTCGCTGGTGTAAAGCCCGTAAAGGCCGCGTGCCACGCCAAGGCTGAGCAGGGTCGCGGACGCGAGGGCGAGGCCAACGCTGTCGCGGCTGGACCATCGCAACGGGATCGCGATCCCCCGCGGCGCGGATGTATCAAACCCCCGGGTATCAAGTGATTCTGATAACATCCGGGCACGCCGGATACATCTCGCGACGACTGGGCGGAGCAGCGCGACCTCGAGGAAGAGCCACGCGAGCGGCGTTCGCTGCCAGACCGGACGACCTCGAGCGCGTCGGGCGGCGCGGACCTGCGCCCACTCGGTCGCAACGAGGGGCACGAACCGGACCATCGCGGCCACCATGACGACGAGCGGGTAGGGGAGTCGTTCGCCGAGAAATGGTGACCGAAGCGCGGTCACCAGGCGGTCGGTGGGGGTGGAGACCGCGAGTAAAAGGCCGCTGGCCGTCAGCGAGATGAAGCGCGTGGACTGCGCCAGACCGTGGAGCGCACCCTCGCGCCAGAAGGTCACCGGCCCGAGGGTGAACAAGGGTGTACGCGGCCAGTCGGCCCAGAACAAGGACTGCGAGAACGCTGTGGACCAGGCAACGAGCGCGGCGGCGATCAGGAGTCCCCGTCGCCAGGGGCGGGCCTTGGGGTGAACGCACGCCGCGAGGACGAGCGCGCTGGCCAGGAGCACCAGCGGGACCACACCTTCCAGCAGGATCACGGCGAGGCCCAACGCCACCACCAGGCAGAGCCGGAGCCGGGGGTCAAGACCTCCATCCTCCCGAATCGGTGGACTCACTTCGGGATCATGATGATCCCGAAGTGGTGGACTCACTTCGGGATCATCCTGGTGTCGGGGTTCACCACACCATGTGGATCTTTCGATCGGCAGATCCTCGATGATTCGGCCCTTGTCCAGCCAGATCACCCGGGTCGCGAACTGCGCGACAAGCCCGGGATCGTGGCTGGAGAAGACCACCGTCTGGGCTTCGGCTCGGATCGCTGTGAACAACCGGAGGAGGTTCTCGTGGTCCTGACCGCTGCCGGCTTCGTCCAGGAGCAGCACCGCAGGCTTGGCCGCCGCCATCGACGCGACTGCGACGCGGAGGCGTTGGCCGCGGGAGAGGGCTTGGGGCGCGCGATGCCCAAGACCGTCCAGTCCGAACGCAGCGAGCAGGGCGACCCCCTCTGGAGCGCGGCGGGCTTCGGACGCGGCGTAGTCCAACTCCCCGAGGGTGGTCTCGGAGAACAGCACCAGATCAGCGTTCTGCGGCACCTCCAGCACCCTGCCGGTGCGGACGACCTTTCCCGCGTCGGGCGCGAGCCGTCCTGCGAGCAGCCCAAGCAGCGTTGACTTGCCAGCTCCGTTCCCACCGACCAGCGCGATGCGCTCGCCGGGGTGGACCGCCAGGGCCAGGCCCTGGACGCCCCGATGGCCAATGTGGTGAAACGTGAGGTTGCAGGCGTAAAGAAGGCTCACCACTTCGCCCGCAGAACCCTCGCCCGCGACCTCCCACCCGCCCGCCAAACCCCCGCGTCCCCGCCTCCCCTCCACGTCGCCCGCCAAACCCCCGCGTAGGGGCGGCCCCCTGTGGCCGCCCGGGTTCAAGGCCTCCCCCAGGTACACCACCCGGTTCGCCGCCCCCAACAACCCCAGCCGGTGCTCCACCAGCAGCACCGCAACACCCTCGTCCGCGACCTGCCGCAACAGGGTGACGATCTCCCGCGCCCCTGGCGGATCCAGCTGGCTCAACGGCTCGTCCAGGACCAGCACCCGGGGGTTCGCTGCCAGCGCCGCGCCGATCACGAGCCGTTGGCGCTCCCCTCCAGAGAGCTCCAACGGGTCCCGCCCTTCAAACCCGGCGAGTCCCACCCTGGCGAGCGCCGCGGCCACCATGCAGGCGTCGAGCCCAGCGCTCTCCAACCCGAAGCTGATCTCGGCCGCGCATGTGCCCGCCAGCACGCAGTCATCGACCTCCTGGCCAACGAACCCGGCGGCGCGCACCCTCTCCGCCCCTGAGAGCCCGGCTGGATCCCGCCCGCACAGTCGGATCTCGCCCTCCACCAGCCCGTGCCCATGACGCTGCGTCAGGCCGACGGCCATCCGGACCACCGTGGACTTGCCCGAGCCGGTCGCTCCCGCCAGGACGACGAACTCCCCGGCTCGAACATGGAGATCCACCGGTCCGATACATCCCCCGGAGGGGAAGGTGTATCGCGCATGGTTCAGATGTATCACCCGTCCACCTCCCTCAGGCTGCGGGCGAAGGGAACCGCCAGGGTACACGCCAGCAAGACGTACAAGAACCCCGGGAGTGCCACCTGCATCGCGATGTACCAGGGCGCGAAGGTCAAGCGATACAGCACCGTGTGCAGCCAGAGCCCGGAGAGGGTCAGCAGGGCGTTCGAAAGGGCGAATGCGCACATCAGGCGGAGGATGGTCATCGGCTGGCCGCGGGTGATGCCCGAGGCGTAGGCGAAGGACTCCCCGAGCGCGATGGCCGCGCCGGTGTGGACGAGATCGGGAAAACCGAGGGTGCCCATCAATACGCCCCGGCCCAGCCACGAGCACAGGATCGAGAGCGCCAGCGTGCCCGGGCGGGGCTGCATGTGGAGCAAGGTCGCGAGGAGCACGCAGCGGCCTGCGTCGTAGACGATGCCAGTGAACAACGTGGAGAACGGACCGAGGGCCGCGCCGAGGGTCATGGAGACGACGTCGGTCGCGGTCGAGACCACGAAAAGCGCGGTCGCGAAGAGCGCGTTGACCATGAGATCGGTGATGGATGCGCGGCGCAGCCAGGACGGCAGCGTGCGTGCGGCCCAGAGGATCCCCGCGGTGCTCGCCAGCAGCGTGATGAAGAAGCCCGCTGAGGACACGGCGTCCCCGCGTCGGACGACGAGCGGAAGGGTGGCTGAGGCGAGCGTGTCGGCCGCCCCCAGAGGCGTCAGCGATGCCTGGAGGTCGTAGCTGCCCGCCGCGACAGTGACGGGCTCCACGAACACCGGGAGGACGGCGGTGGCACGCCCGTGGGCAGGGACCCGAACCAAGGCGGCGACGGTCTGGGTGCCACCGTCCGCCTCCCGGAGACGCGGGCGAAAGGCTTCGGCCGCCGCGCCGTCGCGGTCAGTCACCTTCACGGTCACCACCAGATCCATCGGCTCCGCGGCCTCGTTCTGAAGCGGCACGCCGACAAATCCCCAGGGGGCCTCGTTCGCCCGGGCGCGGACACCCCAGCCGCTCGCGGCCAACAACCGCTCCCAGGCTGGGGAGGGCAAGATCACCTTGTCCACCGGTCGCCCGATGTCGCGGAGGCCGCTCTCGTCTGCGGGGAAGATCAACGGGGCGACCTGGAGCGCGGTTCGGGCCTCGTCGGTGTTTCGCCGCACGACGATAAGATCCACGACATCTGGGCCGAGCGCCAGGGTTTGCGTGGACGTGAGGGTCAACGGCAGCAGGACCCGGCTGCCCGGCGCAGCGAGGTGGGCGATGCCGAGGTCCGTCGGAACGTCGATGGCCTGCGGGCCGGCCGTGAAGCGGACGAACACGCTCGCGCTCTCGCCCCAGACCGGGACCTCGACCTTCCCCGTCGCCGGTACCCAGGCCGCTCCGGGGGCGGGTTGGATCTCGGCGACCCACGGGGTCTGCGCCGGGATCGAGAGCGGGCTCCCGGCGTCCCCAGCATCCGTGGAGGCTTCGACCTGGAACGCGCCGCTCACCGCCTCCAATGGGAGGAACACCTCGGTCGCCGGTGTCGGTAGCGTGCGTCGAAGGACCGTGGCACCCTCGGCATCCACGACGCGGACGGCCAGGATCGGCGCGCTCGCGTGCAGCTCCGCGCCGTCCCCCGCCCAGGTCGCGGTCAGCGTGGGCGGCGGCGGCTCGACGCAGGCGAGGAGCCAGATCACGGTGTCAGCATGGGGAGGGGCCGATGGGCGATGGGCGACGGGTGGCGCCTGGAGCGGTGCGGCAGCGTCTTCCCCTTCTCCCTCCGGGAGAAGGTGGCGATATCGGATAGCGCCCGGAGCGCAGACCCTCGGCGACCGCTTGGAGTCCTTGGGGCGGCGCGCTCAGACCGGCCAGGCCACCCACACCGCCGTCGTACCGCCGCTGCACACCCGGCGGGCGGGCGGGAGGGAGCGTCCTCCGCGCGCAAGCCGCCGGGCTCCGTGACTCCGTCCTACCCTTCTCCCTCCGGGAGAAGGTGGCGCCGTACTCGGCGACGGATGAGGGCTCCCCGCGAAGGTTGAAATGCCCCCGGCGCCGGATGCCCACGGGCGTTTCACGGTGGCGTGGGCCCCGCGGCCAAGGGTTCCAAGCCCGCCGTTTCACCGAAACACCGTCACCTGATACGCACCGGCCACCCCGCCCTCCGCGGTCTTGAACGGCGCCTCCGCGATGGCGATGTAGCCCCCGTCGGGGGCGTAGACCGGGCGAAAGTCGGCGGGGGCGGCCGTCGAGCAGGTGGTGATCACCTCGCCGGTGGCCGCTGAGAGCACGACGGCGCCGAACAGATCGGTGCGGGTGTCGGCATCGCGGGGGCCGGCGCCGACGAGGATCTCCGTTCCGTCCGGGGAGGGCACGATCCCGCCCACAGCGTGCCGAAGCGCGCGGTCCCAACGGGGCGTGCCGTCGGGGGCCAACGCGTGGACGGTGTTCTCCGCCGGGTGGGCAGAAGGGGGGCGGGTCGCCGGATCGGCGCTGCCCCAGGGGATGTTCGTGCTCGTCGTCAGGTACCAGATCCCGTCGGCCCGGGCCGCGGCGAAGCCCACACCCACGCCGATGGGAACGCCGCCGGTCACGACTGGAACGCCGGGTTGGAGGGTCACCTTCGGGGGGCCCAAGGCGTCGAGCAGCACGGCTCGCCCATCGCCGAGCCCGGCGAACGCAAAGTCCGGGCCGAGGGTGACTGCCTCCCAGAAGAACAC
>CANKNP010000099.1 GCA_947483545.1 Deltaproteobacteria bacterium
CTTCGAGACCCTCTGGCGGTCGTCGCGAAGGTCGCTCGCCAGCTCGCGACCCGCTCCTCGCTCCGCGTTGCCCCGAAGTGTTCGCCGCTCGCGTCGTCTTTGCCCCCGGTGGCGGTCACCACCGCCCCGACGCGCGAGTACGCGCGCCGGGGGCCCCTGCAACTTCGAGACCCTCTGGCGGTCGTCGCGAAGGTCGCTCGCCAGCTCGCGACCCGCTCCTCGCTCCGCGTTGCCCCGAAGTATTCGCCACCGGCGTCGTCTTTGCCCCCGGTGGCGGTCACCACCGCCCCGACGCGCGAGTACGCGGAACCCACGCGCCGCGCAGGGGCGTCCCGTCACCGCTGCCCCATCATCCTCCCCTCCGTGTCTCCATGTCTCCGTGGTTTGTCCGACTCTTTCCGTCCCGCGCCGGGGGCCCCTGCAACGTCGAGACCCGCCGGCCGTCGTCGCGCAGGTCGCTCGCCAGCTCGCGACCCGCGCCTCGCTCCGCGTTGCCCCGAAGTGTTCGCCACCCGCGTGAGTACTCGCGAAGGTCGCTCGCCACCTCGCGGCCCGCTCCTTCCTCCGCGTTGTGGGCGTCGTCTTCGGCCCTGGTGGCGGTCACCGCCTCGCCTTGGGATACGTTTCCCCACGTTCCTCACGATGCTCCCGCTCAGCTTGCTCGGTTGCCCCTGGATCCCGGCCGAGGGTCCGGACACCGGCCCCACGTGCGATCAGCCCGTCTACCGCGACGATGATGCAGACGGCTTCGGCAACCCCGACGCCCCCGGCGATGACGGTGCGTGTCCGGACGAAGGGTGGGTGACCAACGCCGATGATTGCGACGACGGGGATGCGGCGATCACCGAGAACACATGGTACGAGGACGCCGACGGGGACACCTACGGCAATCCGGACATCTTCCTGACTGTGTGCGCCAATCCGGGCGTCTACGTGTCCGACGCGACCGACTGCGACGACCACGACGGCGCGATCAACCCAGGGGTCGCCGAAATCTGCGATGGCGCGGACAACGACTGCGACAACCTGACGGACGACGCGGACGACGGCGTCGATGTCTCCACCGGCTCCACCTTCTACGCGGACGTAGACGCCGACACTTTCGGCGATCCGGACAGCCCTATCGAAGCGTGCGACCAACCTACTGGCACGGTCGTCGATGACACTGATTGCAACGACACCTCAGCGCTCGCCCACCCCGATCTGGACGAGGTCTGCGACGATCTCGACAACGACTGCGACGGCACCATCGACATCGGCGCCATCGACGAACCCCTCTGGTACGCCGACACCGACGGCGACAGCTACGGCGATGCCTCCTCCTCGGAATCCGGCTGCACAGCGCCCGCCGCGCATGTGGCCGACGACACCGACTGCGACGATGCCGACCCCACCTACCACCCCGGCGCCGACGAGTCCGACTGCACCGATCCCAACGACTACAATTGCGACGGCTCGACCGGCTACGAGGATTCCGACGCCGACGGCAGCCCAGCCTGTGAGGACTGCGACGACGCAAACCCCGCCGCGCTGCCCGGCGGCTCAGAGGTTTGCGACGGGGCCGACAACGACTGCAATTCCGTCGTGGACGACAACGCGCCCGACGCGACCAGCTGGTATTCCGACGTGGACAACGACACCTTCGGGGATCCCGCCACGGGGGTATTGTCCTGCACGGCGCCGGCCGGCACGGTGGCCGATGACACCGACTGCAACGATGCCGACGCCGCCTACAACCCCGCCGCGGACGAATCCGACTGCGCTGATCCCAATGACTACAACTTTGACGGATCCTCGGGATCTGTAGACGCCGTCGGAGACGGCGCGCTGGCCTGTGAAGAGTGCGACGACACCAGCGCGCTCTCGTTCCCCGGTGCGGTCGAGGTGTGTGACGGGGTGGACAACGATTGCGTCGGCGGTGTGGACGTCGATGCGGCGGACGCGCAGACGTTCTACGCAGACGTCGATGGCGACGGCTACGGTGACGACGCCACCGGGGTTTCCGGCTGCGAAGGTGCTGTCACGGTGGGCGGGGATTGCGACGACAACGACGCCGGTTACAACCCTGGAATCGCCGAACTGTGCACCGACACCGTGGATTATGACTGCGACGGCTCGGTGGGTTTTGACGATTTGGACGAGGACGGAACGGCCGCCTGTGAAGACTGCGACGACGGCGATGCCACCGCTTTTCCCGGGAATGACGAGGTGTGCGACGGGGTGGACAACGACTGCGATGGGGGCGTGGACGTTGATGCGACCGACGCGGGCGATTGGTACGCGGACGTGGACGGCGACGGGTTTGGAGACGCCGCGGATCTGACGGTCGCCTGTGATGCGCCGGAGTCCACGGTCGAGGATGGGACGGATTGCGACGATTCCGACGCGGCCAACTTTCCCGGCGGCGCCGAGGTGTGCGACCAGCAGGACAACAATTGCGATGCGTCTGCCGACGAGGATCTCCACGGGATGTGGTACTACGATCTCGATGAGGACGGGTTTGGCGACCCCGACAGCTATGACACCGGGTGTACCCAATCCCCGGGCACGGTGGCCGATGGCTCGGACTGCGACGACGGTGACGCGGGCAGCTACCCGGGTGGGGTGGAGGTCTGTGATCTGCTCGACAACGACTGCAACGACGCCGTGGACGACAACGCCGGGGATGCCTCTCCTTGGTACGCCGACACCGATGGCGACGGGTTTGGCGATGCGGACGCATCGGTGCTGGCGTGTGAAGACGGCGAGGGTTCGGGTCCGGACGGGTATGTCAGCGACATGGAGGATTGCGACGACGGGGACGAGAGCATCTACCCGCAGACGTGGTACGCCGACACCGATGGCGACGGCTTTGGAGACCCCGCGGCTCCGGTCACGATGTGTTTGGCCGAGGACGGGTTTGTGTTGGAGGGCACGGATTGTGACGACGGGGATGGTGCTTTGCACGAGGATGGCGATGGGGATGGGGTGTGTGACACAGCGGGGTTCACCGACTACACCACGACCTACGGGTCGCTGATGGTGGCGATCCCGGCGGGGACGTTCTGCATGGGGTGCGGGGCGGCGGATACCGAGGAGACGTACATCGACCACGAGGTGACACTCACGCACGATCTCTGGATGGGGGAGACGGAGATTACAAGGGGGCAGTGGGAGTCGTGGAGCGGGGGGGTGGGGTGGGACTACACAAGCATCGCGGCTGGCAATGCCTGCACAAGCTCGACCACAACTGCCGACTGCCCCGCCGATTCGATATCCTGGCATGCCGTAGCGATGTACGCGAACGCGCTCTCGGCCGCGGAGGGGTTGAGGGAGTGCTACCTCTCGGATGGGACGGATCTCGCCGCTGCGTACCTGACGAATCCCTACGCTTGCGACGGCTACCGGATGCCGACGGAGGCGGAGTGGGAATATGCCGCGCGTGCGGGGGAGGACACAAGGTATTCAGGGTCGGACAGCATCAATGAGGTCGCTTGGAACTACTACAACGCTTACGTGGTCTATACCTACGCGCATGAGGTCGGTACCCTCGCCCCAAATGCGTTCGGGCTGTACGATATGAGCGGGAACGTGTGGGAGTGGACGAACGACTGGTTTGACGCCTCCTACGGAGGGTACGGGACCGGCGCCTCGGCGAGCGATCCCCCGGGACCTGCTGGGGGCACCTTCCGTGCCGTTCGCGGTAGCGGTTGGGCGAACGGTTATGCGTCTTCCGGGCCCATCGCCTTCCGCAGCTACGACGCCCCGGACCGCCTCGACGACTACGTCCTCGGCGCCCGCCTCGCCCGAACCTCCTTCTCGCCCTCCGCACCCTCCACCCCCACGATCCTCCTCTCCCCCACCGCCCCCACCCCCGACGACGACCTCACTTGCACCGCCACCTCCACCGATCCCGAGGGCGACGCGGTGACCTACACCTACGCCTGGACTGTAGACGGCGCGGCTTCCACGATCACGACCGACACCATCCCCGCCGGCACGACCTCCGCCGGGGAGCTGTGGACCTGCTCCACAACCGCCTCCGATGGCACCGCGAGCAGCGCGGCCGGCACTGCATCTGTCACCATCGCCGAGGCGTTCACCGACTACACCACGACCTACGGCTCGCTGATGATCGCGATCCCGGCGGGCACGTTTACGATGGGCGGCGGGGCTGCGGACACCGAGAACAGCTACATCGACCACGAGGTGACACTCACGCATGATTTCTGGATCGGGGAGACGGAGATTACGCGCGGGCAATTGGAGATGGCGTCTGGGTATTCGGGGTGGACGTACACCAGTTTGCCGGACTACCCTTGCACCACCTCGACGACGACCGCCGACTGCCCCGCGGATTCGATCTCCTGGTACGACGTGGCGATGTACGCGAATGCGCTTTCCACGGCGGAGGGGTTGGCCAACTGCTACCTGTCGGACGGGACGGATCTTGCGGCGGCGTACCTGACGGACCCGTATTCCTGCCCCGGATATCGGATGCCGACGGAGGCCGAGTGGGAGTACGCGGCTCGGGCGGGGGAGGACACGCGGTGCTCCGGGTCGGATACCTGCGAGGACGTGTCCTGGCAGTACGAGAACGCCTACTCTGTGGGCACCTACGCCCACGACGTGGCCACGCTTGCGCCGAACGCCTGGGGCTTGTACGACATGAGCGGGAACCTGTACGAATGGGCGAACGACTGGTACGATTCTGCGCACGGCGGCTATGCCGACGGGAGCAGCGACGTGGATCCGGCTGGGCCGGTCACGGGGTCGGGCGAAGGCTACGAAGGCTCTTACCGGGTGATCCGGGGCGGCAGCTGGGCCGCCTACTTGTCCAACTCGCGCGTTGCCTTCCGCAGCTACAGCCTCCCGTCCAACCGCTACAACGACATCGGGGGCCGTCTGTCCAGGTCGTTTCTTGACCCTTGAACCCGGAGGAAACGCCGGAAGGCAGAGGGGAATCGCCGGGACGGACGGCCATGCCTGTTCGCCTTCCCTCCCCCTTCGGGGGGAGGTGCCCAAAGGGCGGAGGGGGGCTCGGCGAGCAGGGGATGGTGTGGAAACCCAGCGCGGGGATCTTCTGGGTGTTGCGACGGCTTGGTTCGCCATCTTCTGGGCGTTTCAACCCCCTCATCCGGCGGGAGTACCCGCCACCTTCTCCCCGAAGGGGAGAAGGGAAATGCGCAGGCCCGTCGCCCCGTCGCCCGTCGCCCCGTCGCCCGTCGCCCCGTCGCCCGTCGCCCGTCGCCCCGTCGCCCCGTCGCCCGTCGCCCCGTCGCCCCGTCGCCCGTCGCCCGGTCGCCCCGTCGCCCCGTCGCCCCGTCGCCCCGTCCCCGTCGCCCCGCCGCCCCATCGCCTTCACCCCCCCGGCGGCGGCTTGTACCCGTACGCATCGTTCTCCACGCGGGTCTTCTGAAAGATCACGTAGAACGCCCGATCTTCCAGGCCTTTGCGGACGCGGGCCGGCAGGATCGCCCAGACTCCTCGACCCACGCGCACCGCAGCGTCTGCGAGGCGGAGGGTCAGCGGGCTGGGATCGGCCATACCGGTGACGTAATCAGAAGCTGACCCCAGCCGAGAACCGGAAGGTCAAGCCGCCCTGCTTCACGCTCCCGAGATCACCGAGGCCCACGGGGGTGAGCAGGCTGTAGCCAAGCTCCATGCTGGGCACGAAGTGGATCTGGTTGTGGATGCGCAACGGGGTGGCGACGCCGCCGGCGACGTACACCCCGCCGGAGAGCCCAAGCTGCGACAAAGCTGTGGTGTTCTCGGGGTCTTCGATGTCCTCGTCCAGGCGCGCGACGTGAAGCGCGCCGACCCCGGCCACCTTGGCGTACGGGCGCACCCACTCCGAAATTGGCAACTCTGCGCGCAGTCCCAGGTCCAGCCGCTCGGTCACCATCGTCGTGTGGATCTCCATGCCGTCTACATCTTCGTCGCTCTCTTCGTCGTACGCATAGAAGTACCGGGTTCCCCCCTCGTAGCTGTGGGTCACGCCGAGGTCGAGCGCGAGCGCACGGGTGAACTGCATCCGGCCGGTGATGCCGACGGTCTGGGCGCGCCCGTTCGGGTGAAAGCTCGACCACTCGGTGCCCTGCACGCCGATGTGCGCCTCCAAGCCGAACTTCGGGTCGCGGTTGGGCGCGACCTCGATGGGGTAGTCCCGCGACTCGGCGGCGGGGGCGGGATCGGACATCGGCGCGGGGATGGGCGCGGGGGCCGCGATGGGCGCGGGGGCGACCGGCGCGGGAGGCTCGACGGTGGGCGCAGCAGTCGGGGCGGGTGCTGGCTCCGCGGGGGGCGCGGCCGGGTCGCCGGCGAAGGCGACGGACGAGGAGACGAGGGTGAGCAACAAGGCTCGGTGAAGCGTGATCATTCGGACACCTCCGTGCGGGGGAGCTCCCGCTCGCCATACAAACCCAAGGTCGCAAAGTTGGACGCGGTGACGAAGCTGTCGCTCGCGACGTCGTAGAAGCTGATGAGCCCGAGCGCCGACTGGTGGCTGACCACGAAGGGACCATCGGGGATCGCCGTGATGCCGACGGGCGGTGCCGGCAGCTCCAGGCTGGACGACGAGCCCGTCGCGAGATCGACCTGGACGAGCTCGTCGAGCCCGTTGAGCAGCACGAACGCGGCGTTGACCCCGTCGGTCGAGATCAACTGCACGCCGACAGGCTCCGATTCCAGCGCGAGCGCTGCCGGGGTGCTGTCGTTCACGAGGTCAAAGACGTTGAGCCCGTAGTAGTCGTCATAGAACCCGCTGGCGCCGCCTCCGCCGCTCTCCGGCCGGGTGGTGGCCACTGCGGTCGTATTGTCCGCGCTGATGAACATCTCTTCGACGGGGTTCTCCGCCCGGTACTCGTCCAACGAGCCGGTCGCGACGTTGAACCGGTAGACGTCGTGGTAGTTGCTGTTCGGGTTGAACAACAGGCTGTCCGACCCTGCCGCAGCGATGGCCGAGCAGGGTTCATCGAGCTCAAACGCCTCGGTCTCGAAGTAGGCGTGCTCCAGCACGTCTACCTGCGCGGTGTTGCCGTAGACGATGAGGGTGCGATCATTCGCGGTGTCCACCATCAGGTCGCTTGGCACCCCGTCCAATTCCACGATGTCGATGCTCTCAGCGACGAGATCCAGCACGTAGAGGTCCTCGCTGCCGTAGGTGGTGACCAGGGCGTAAGAGCCGTCCGGGGTGAGCGCGACGTCGGTGGGCGTGACCTGCTGGTCGGCGTCGAGCGTGAGCGGGTAGGTCACGACGACGGCCCAGGTCCCGAGATCGACCACCGCGACTTGGGATCGGGACAGCACGACCGCACGATCCCCGGATGCGGTGAACAGCACGTTCTCCGGGGCGAAGCCCACCGGGACGCGGTGCACCTCGGCGTTGCCCATGTCGATGAACACCGCCTCCGTCAGGTTCAGGACCCCGCTCACGTCGATCTCGTCGCTGCTTTCGAAGTCCAGGAACGCGACGGCCAATGAGGCGTCGGCGTTGAACGTCATGGCGTTGAACTGGTGCGGAACCTCTGTGGTCGTGCCGACGACGACGCCATCCTGGACCAGATCGAGCTCGTGGCCGTAGCTCAGGTCGTCGTCCGGGCAGTCGCTGACGTACTTGACGTTCTTGTGCGTGGTGTCGCAGATGGGCCAGCTCGCGTGGACCAGGACAGTGTCGCCGCCCGGCACGAGCGTGAGCGTGTCCGGGGAGGCGCCGTTCAGGTCCACCTCAGCGGAGCTGCCGTCCGTTTGGACGCGGACCAGGCGACCGGCTGCGGGAAGGCGCACGTAGACGCCATCGCGGGCGGCCAGGACTGCCGGATCCCAGGCGAAGTCGCTCGAGACGCTCCCGCCATCGGGGATGCAGCCGGCAAGTGCGAGGGGGAGCCAGAATGGAAGGCGGCACGAAGTGCGCGCCTTCAAAGCTGGCTCCCGTGGTTGCGTGTCGGGCGGGAACGGCGCGATAGCGCCGGACCCGGCCGAATCGACGCGAACACGAGCCCGCGGATGCGGGCGTTCTTGGCCAACACTGGCCGATGCGCCCGGCCCGCGCCCTCGCGGGGCGGGAGAATCGGCGAGGAGAGGGGAAAAACTCCCCGGCCTGAGATCAAATTTGCCCATGGTCTATTCCTCGTGGTCGATTTCGGCGTTGAGCTCAAAGCCAGTCACGGTGTCGAGCGTGCCCTGGTCTGCGGTGTAGAAGCTGATGCGACCGAGGTCGTGCTCCTGGCTGGCGAACGCGATGTCCGTCTCCGGGAGTGTGCCCACGAACACAGGCGTGCTCTTGAGCGTGATCTCCTCGGGCAGCATGGTCGTGAAGTCGAGGACCTCCAGAAAGTCGTAGCCTTCGATCAGGTAGAAGCCGTACTTTCCGTCTGTCGTCGTCGAGTATCCGGAGGTCTCGGCGGGCAGCAGGATCGGGTTCTGCCGGTAGTCGTCCAAGTCCACCAGCGTGAGCGCCCACTCTCCGTAGAACGGCGAGGTGGCGTCGGCGTCATCGGCGTCGCCTTCGGTGTGGAAGACCAGCAGCGAACCACCCGTTGGCGAGGCCGCCATGGAGCTGACCGGCTTGACCAGCGAGTGCTCGGAGATCTCGTCGGTGGCAGTGTCCCAGGTGGCGAACTGCGCGACCAGGGCGGCGTTGGTGTAGAGCACGGCCTGGGAGCCGTCGCCCGTGAACAACACGGAGCCGTAGGCGGTGTCTGCGGGCGTGGGGACCACCCGGGCTTCGGCGAACGGATCCGTGGCGTCGAACAACCACAGTTCGTGAGACCCGCGCGACAGCACGGCGACCTGGGTGCCATCGGGCGAGAGGTCGAGGTCGGTTGGGTTGTCGCCGACGGGCATCAGCTCGGCCACCAGCTCGTGCAGGTCCACCACGACGATGTCGCTCGTGCCGAACTGGCGGACGAAGGCCCAGTTGGAGTCGGGGGAGAGCTCGACCTCCTCAGCGGCGGGGGCTTCCAGCGCGTCGTCCGCGATGGGGACGAGGGCTGGGACGAGGGGAGAGGCCGCGAGGTTCACGACCGCCAGCGAGGCATCGGAGACGACGACGGCGAGCGCACCGTCCGCGCTCCAGCGGATGCTGAGGGGGTTGAAGCCGACGACCATCGGCGTGTGTTCGGCGGTCTCGAGGTTCACGAAGCTCACCTCGTTGAACGTCTGGATCCCGCCGGAAGAGGCCGCGCTGTCCGCATCGGGGTTGTACCAGCAGGCAGCCCAGTTGCCGTCGCCGGAGATCGACATCGCGTTGAAGTTGTCGCGGATGCCGACGGTCACCACCTCGAAGGTCTCGGCGTCGATGATGCTGATGTCGTCGCTCCCTTCGTTCAGCGTGACGGCGCGACGGTAATCGCCCGTGGTCTGGACTTGGGTCGGCTGCTCCCCAACTTCTCGGGTGTCCACGATCAGCTCGGGCACCTGGATGCGGGTGACCGTGTCGCGGTCTGGGTTCGCGACGAACACGTACGACTCGGTCGCCGCGGGGGGGAGCCGGAAGTACGGATCCTCCTGCTCGGACCCGCCGGTGTCGGCATCGTCGTCGGCGTCTGCGTCGGTGTCGGCATCGGCGTCATAGGCCGAGCCTGAGTCGGCCTCGCCGGCGGACTTGAGCGCATTGTCTTGGCTGCAGCCGATGGGCGACATCAGGAGCAGGAGCGGAAAGGATACCGTGCGGTTCATCGGGCCTCCGAAGGGGTACGCCAACGGTTATAGCACAGAGCGTGCCAGGCGCGGCGCGGGGTCGAAGAGGCGCTCGTTGTCGTGGTGATCGCGGGACTGGGAGATTTGGATGGAGACGGGGTGCGACACGATTGGCGCGCCGGATAAACCCCCAGATGCTCTACCCCGAGATCCAGCCGACCCGTCAAGGCTACCTGACCGTCTCCCCGCTGCACGAGGTGTACTGGGAGGAGTGCGGAAATCCGAAGGGAATTCCAGCGGTGTTCGTTCACGGCGGGCCCGGCGCGGGCTGCGACCCTGTCCATCGTCGGTTCTTCGACCCACAGAAGTACCGCATCATCCTGTTCGACCAGCGGGGCTGTGGCCGCTCTCGCCCGCACGCCGAGCTGCGGGAGAACACCACCTGGGATCTGGTGCGTGACATGGAGCAGATCCGCGAGCTGCTCCGGATCGAGAGCTGGCTGGTGTTCGGCGGGAGCTGGGGCAGCACGCTCGCGCTCGCGTACGCCCAGGCCCATCCGAGCCGCGTCAAGGCGATGGTCCTCCGCGGCATCTTCCTGCTTCGGACCAAGGAGATCCGCTGGTTCTACCAGGAAGGGGCCAGCTTTCTTTTCCCCGACTTCTGGGAGGACTACCTCGCGCCGATCCCCGGCGAAGAGCGCGGCGATCTCGTCGCGGCCTACCACAGGCGGCTGACCTCGACGGATCCGGCGGTGCGGCTCGAAGCGGCCCGGGCCTGGAGCGTGTGGGAGGGTCGAACGTCCAAGCTCCTGACCAGCCCCGACATGGTGGACCACTACAGCACCGAGGAGTTCGCCCTCGCCTTTGCTCGCATCGAGTGCCACTACTTCATCCACCGGGGCTTTTTCACCCGGGACGACCAACTGTTGGCGGACGTCGGGCGCATTCGCCACATCCCCGCCGTCATCGTGCAAGGTCGGTACGACGCCGTCTGTCCGATGACCAGCGCCCACGAGCTGCACCGGGCGTGGCCAGAGGCCGAGCTGCATGTGATCGCCGACGCAGGGCACAGCGCCTTTGAGGATGGCATCCTGCGGGAGCTCCTGAACGCGACGGATGGCTTCAGCCGGCGGTTGCGGGTTTGATGGCGACGCGGGCCGCCGTGGTAGGCTCCCGTTCGTGACTCTGCTGTCCCTGCTGTCGATGACCCTCGCGCCTGTGCTCGCCGCTGACGGAGAGCCGCCCGAGCTGGTCGCGCAGAAGAGCCCCGGGCGCGCGAGGAAGGACGCCGCGCTGGTCATCGCGGTCGAGGACTACATGTCCATCCCCGACGCCCCGCACGCGAGCGCCGATGCGGACGCGTTCACGGCGTTCCTGACCGGGAACGCCGACGTGCCCGCGGGCAACGTGTTGCGCCTGGACAACCCCTCCGCTGCGGAGATTCGCACCGGCATTGTCGTCACCCGGGGACGGGTGCGCAAGAACGGCACGATCTGGGTGTATTTTGCAGGCCATGGCGGCATCAGCTCGGACGGGAGTCGGATCGTGCTGCCGGCCGACGTCACCCCCGAATTCGGATCGGTCGAAGGCGTGGACATCACCGATTTTGCCGCGGCCGCGGAAGGCAGCAAGGCCCTGCGCACCCTCGCGGTCGTGGACGCCGGGTTCGGTGGCGTCGGGCGGAACGGCGAAGAGCTGTTCCCAGGGAACCGCTTCGCCGTGCTCTCGCCGGTCCCGGTGCCCGCGGACGAGCGCGCCACGATCTGGTCGGCCACCAGCACCGCCGAGGCGAGCGGGGTGTACGGCGCGGCCAGCCACTCGATGTTCACCTACTGGGTCGTGGGCGCGCTGCGCGGCTGGGCGGATGGCGCCATGGGCACGCAGCCGGATGGGGATGTCACGGTGGCAGAGGCCCAGGCCTACGTGAACAAGATGGTGCGCGCGGTCGGCGGACCGATGCAGAAGCCTTGGAAGGAGATGCGCGGGCCGGTGCTCGCGTGGTCGTTGGCGACGCGGAACCTGGAGCCGGGGCCCACAAAAGAGCTGGTCGCGCAGCTCGCCGAGGCAGAGGCGGCCCGTCGGGTGAAGGTCGCCCAGGATGCGCTGCTGGCCGAGGCGACCGAGGTGTGGAAGCAGCTCCCGACCGGCGTAGATCGCGCTGCAGCGCTCAAGAGCTTCGTCGCCCGCTATGACAGCTCCGCGGTGGTCGTTGACGGCGCCGCAGTGCCGGTCATTGTGCCGGAGGTCGGGGATGCACGCGCCGAGATCGACACCCTCGCGCGCGCGGTCGCGACCAAGGCGGGCAAGAAGAAGAAGCGGGGCAAAGGCAAGGCCGTCGCCGTGCCGGTCGTTCTCGTGGAGGCGGTCTCGACCGAAGCCTGCGCCGATCTCATCCGGCTTGAGCCGGCCGCGATGGTCGGGCAACTGACCAATGAGGACGTGGCTTGTTTGGAAGATCGCCTCGCCCAGGAGCAGCAGCAGACCACCCGCGACAAGGTGAGCCGGGTGCTGATGGTCAACGCCGAGGGGCGCGGCGACATGGCGGAGTGGATGAACCTCGCCGGTCGGCACTTGGAGGTCGTGGACCGCTCCGACCCCGACCTGTGCTACCGCTACGCGCTCCTGCTCTCCCGCGGCGAGGTCGAGGACGCCCCCGCCAGCTTGCGCTGGGCCGAATACGCGTTGGAGAACAAGCACATCTGGCAGGGCCCGGCGTACACCCAGCGGGTCTACGCGCTGCTCGGGCTCCGCGCCCAGGTGGCCGCGCGGCTCTGGCTCGACGCCGAGCAGACCTACCTGGAGGAGCGCACCGAGGAGAACGAGGCCGACGCGACCTTGTGGCGAGGCAGCACCAAGGACTTCGCGCGGGAGTGGCTCGACTACGCGCGCAGCTCCGCGCAGTCCGTGGCCCAGCCCGGCGCGCTGTGCCGAAGTGCTTCTGGCAACGAGGACTTCTGCGCCTCGGCGAGCACGGCCGAGCCATGAAGCCCCGCGTCCTCTTCCTCTACACGGGGGGCACGCTCGGCATGGTCCGTCGGGACCCCGGACCGCTCGCACCCGCTTTCGTGGCGCAGGACATCTTGCCGTTCCTGCGCGGCTTGGAGGCCGAGGTCGAGGTTCACGCCGAGGTGCTCTGCAACCTCGACTCCTCGGACATCGGCCCCGACCATTGGGAGCGGATGGCGGAGGCGGTCGCCCGCGGCCTCGGCGAGGTCTCTGGCGTCGTCGTGATCCACGGGACCGACACCATGGCGTGGACCGCCAGCGCGCTCTCGTTCATGCTCCGGGGCCTCGATCGCCCCGTCGTCCTGACCGGCGCTCAGCGGCCTATCGCCTACGTCCGCACCGACGCGCGGCACAACCTCATCCACGCCGCCCTCTGCGCGACGATGAAGATCCCCGAGGTCGCCATCTACTTTGGCCGGCGGCTCTACCGCGGCAACCGGGCCACCAAGATCAGCGGCCAATCCTACGAGGCGTTCGAGAGCCCCACCCACCGGCCGCTCGTCGAGATGGGCGTCGCCATCCGCCACACGACCCCGCCGTTGCCGATGCCCACGGGCGGCTTGCGCGTGGCCACCGGCTTCGAACGCCGAATCAGCGTGATCCAGGTGGTGCCCGGCGCCGGGCCGAGCATCCTGGACGCCGCGGTGGACGCCGGCTGCAAGGGTGTGATCGTGCGGGGCTTCGGGGCCGGGAACGTGCCCCAGAAGGATTGGCCGAGCCGGATCCAGCGGGCAACTGAGGCGGGCGTAGGCGTCGCATTGCACAGCCAGTGCCTGCGCGGTGTGGTGGACATGTCTGCGTACGAGGGGGGTCGCGCCGCGCTGGAGGCCGGGGCGATGGGCACCGGCGCGATGACCCTGGAGGCCTCCGCGGTCAAGCTGATGTGGCTCCTCGGCCAGGGGCTCGGCGGGGACTGGCTCAAGGCCGCCTACGGCGAGGATGTCGCCGGGGAGGGGGCGGCGGAGACGGGGGAGACGACGGGGGAGCGGGAGTAGGGGTGGGGAGAAGCGGGCGGGCTCGGGGCCACCGGGATTCGGTCACCGCCGCCGTGAGACGCCCGTGGGCACCGGGGGGGGGCCCTGGCTATGAACCCGTGGCGTTCAACCTGCCGTAGGGGCGGCCCCGCGTGAGGCTGGGCAACAATGCCCGTGGTGCGGAACTGAACCGCGTCCCGGCGATGGACCTTGCGGCGGTCGCTGATCTGCCGTTCCGACTCCCGATCTGCGTAGGCGCGGCCCCCCGTGGCCCCCCGGGGTCAGCGCCGCGCCTCGACGGAGAGAGTAGGACGAAACACGGAGACACGGAGACGCGGAGGGGAAGATGAGGAGGCAGGCGGTGTCGAGGCGGCCGCGCGAACATCGCCGCGTCGCGTTCGTTCCGTGCGCCCCAAGTGCGTGCGCCGATTCTTCCACGCCGCGCTGGCAATGAACCCGTGGCGTTCAACCTGCCGTAGGGGCGGCCCCCCGTGGCCGCGCTGGCAATGAACCCGTGGCGTTCAACCTGCCGTAGGGGCGGCCCCCCGTGGCCGCGCTGGCCAACTCCGAGGGGTCGGAGATCAGCGGCGACGTCCTTGGGGGTGGTGAGCGTCACCGGGCCCGAAGGCGACGCCTGGCGCGAACACTTCGGGGGTGGTGAGCGCCACCAGGGGCCAAGACGACGCCGGGGGCGAACACTCCGGGGCGTGGTGACCGCCACCGGGCCCGAAGGCGACGCGTGGCGCGAACACTTCGGGGGTGGTGACCGCCACCGGGCCCGAAGGCGACGCCTGGCGCGAACACTCCGGGGGTGGTGAGCGCCACCGGGCCCGAAGGCGACGCGTGGCGCGAACACTTCGGGGGTGGTGAC
>CANKNP010000100.1 GCA_947483545.1 Deltaproteobacteria bacterium
CACGCCGCAGGGCTCGGGCGTCGGGCCTTTGGCGCACTGCAGCGCACGGGCGAACGCCCTGGCTGCGGTGGTCTTGCCGACTCCCCGGGCGCCGGTGAACAGAAATGCGTGGTGTAAACGCCCGGAGTTCAGCGAGTTCTTGAGCGTGCGGGTGACGTGCGCCTGACCGCTCATCTCTTCCAGCGTCTGGGGACGCCACTTCCGCGCGATCGCCACGTAGGCGGAGGACGTGGGAACAGGCTCCGCCATGCTCAACCTCTGGGAGATCCGCCGTGTGGGGGGTTGATGGCCGGGCACCTCACAGCCCCGAACCCGACGCTACCGTTGCTTCCGTAAGGATCTGGCGGGGTTCACGAGGGCCCGGTCTGCGAGACCCGACCATCAACGCCCCACACGATGGGGCACGCCGGGTCTAACCGGACGGCGGCGGTGCGCCACCCACGAGCGGAGCGGAGGGCCTCCGAAAATTCCATGAGCGGAGGGGAGGGTGGCCGCCGGGCTGGGATCCCTCCAAGGCCCGGGAGGTGCTACGTTCGGTCCCGCGAGCGCCCTATGAAGTCGTTGATCCTTGCTCTCCCGCTGCTGCTGGTGGGATGCCCGACGCCGAACACCGTGAAAGACGGGGACGTGCCCATGTTGACGAACCCCGACGGAAACCTGGACGGGGCGCCACCACCGCCTGGCGATGGCCCGCCGCTGGAGGGACGGCAGCCGGAAGGCGCCGGGGCCGGACCTTCGGGACCCGAGGGCGGAACGCCGCCCGGTGGGGACGGTGTGGGTCGCCCCGCCGGCGCGAAGTTCAACGTGGCGGCCGGCGAGGGGGTCAAGCTCTCCGGGACGATCCTTTACGCGGGCACGAAGAAGGGAAAGCTGAAGGTCGATTTTCTGAAGAACAAGAAAGACGTGCTGTTCCCGGAGTTGATGCACTCCATCACGCTGGACGCCACCGGCCCCTGGTCGGTGGAGGCGCCGAAAGACCTCGGAGACATCTCGATCGTCTCGTTCCTGGACAGCGATGACAATGGCCCGAGCCCAGGCGAGCCGGCGGGGATGATCGAGACGGCGACGGTAGCCGCCGTGGACGTGCCGAGCCTGCACATCACGCTCTCGGACACGCCGGCGCTTGGCAACTTGACCCCGCCAACGCCCGGAGCTTCGGGGGTCATGCCGCCCGCGAAGCCCGTGGGCGGGACACTCGGGAGCACGACCGAGGCGGGCCCCGCGACCCCCGCCAAGTGAGCGGGCTTTTTGCCTGTTTCGGGAGCGTCGCGACGTTTCGAAGGGGCCTGCTTGGTGTGGCGGAGCGGGGGACGGCTGGGCGCGTGGAGATCGAGGTAGAAGGCGGCTGGATCGGGGCAGCGGTGGACGAGGGCGGAGACGTCGGGGTGCATGGGCCCTTCACCGTCGCGTTGGACGGCCGCCCGACGAACCTTCGGGCGCTGACCGCCGAGCAGATCGCCCGCGAGTCCGGAGCGACAACCCCAGCGGAGGTGATCGGGGCGATCTTCGAGGAGATTGGCGTAGAGCAGGGGCTGTCCAGGATGGAGGGGAGCTTCGCGCTCCTGGCGTGGGACGCTGAGCGGAACACCCTGTGGGCCGTTCGCGACCGGCTGGGTGCCCGCCCGATGTTCTGGCGCCCAGGGGTCGGCGCGGGGTCGTCGCCGGGGGCGCTGGGGACGGCCCGGGGGACCGACGCGCTGGATCGGCTGACCCGGGTGGGCCTGATCCCGCCGCCGTTGAGCGTCATCGACGGCGTGGAGCGCATCGCGGCAGGCTGCCTGGCCAGGATAGTCGCGCCGGGCGGGGATCATCGGGGGAGCGGGGTGCTGCGGTGGTGGGACGCCCCGGGGTTGACCCCCGGCCGCGGTGGCGCGCTGATCCGCTGGGTACAAAGCCTGGAGTTTGCGGCCCGGATGTGCATCCGACAGGCGGGACCGAACGGCACGGCGGTGTGGGTGGAGGACGACGCGAGCAGAGCAGTGCTCGCGGCAGCGGCGCACCCGGTGGACGGAAAAGTGGCCGCGATCGTGGTGGAGATCGAGGGGGTGGGGGGGACGGAGCTGTCGGACGCGCTGGAAGTCCATCGCGCGCCGCTGGGGCCGAAAGACCTGGAGCGAGCGATCGAAGATCTCGGTCAGGCGGAGGAGCCCACGGCGGATCCCGACGCGCTGCTGTGGTGGGCTGTGGGTCGGCGCGCAGAGGCGTTGGGGCTGACGAGGGTGCTGAGCGGGCGGGGGGGGGAGGCGTGGTTGGAGCCGGCGCCGGCGGGGCTCGTCGCGCGGCTGAGGGCGAGTCGAGCGCAGCCGGAGACGTGCCCGGAGGTGGAGGTGATCACGGCGACATCGCCCGTGCGGCCACCGTCGGCGAGCTGGCTGTACCGGCGGCTCGCTCTGCCGGAGCGCACGCTGCGGACGCCAGATCTCGTGGGGACGACCCTCGGGGTGCGGTTCGCGCTCCCGCTCTGTGATCCGCGCCTCGTCCAGTTGGGGGCGAGCGTACCTGTGCTTCACCACCCGGGGATCGCGACGGCGCTGTGGGCGAACCTGGGGGTTCCGCTGCACATGCAGGGGGCGAAGAGGGCCCAGGTGCCGCTCAGCGCCTGGCTCCGAGGGCCATGCAAGGGGCTTTGGGAGGGCCTGGACGCCCGGCTCGCGGCGGTGGTGGAGCCGGCGAGCGTGCGAGCGCTGACGGGGGCGGTCGCGGCGTCTGAGGCCGCTGCGATCCGGGTGTTCGCGCTGCTGGTGGTGGAGCGGTGGTTGCACTATCGCGGGGGAGAAAGCAGGACGGGGTAGCCGATGGCGCAGGCACCACCCACCTGTCCCCCCTACATCCCCGTCTTCGTCGCCTGCTGGAGTGCCTCAATCGAACGAACGATCGCCGCCACGGAGGGCTTGCCACGGTTCCCCAGCCGGATCTTGCGCTCTGGGTTCACCAGGTAGACCGTCCGGATGTTCATGGGCCCGGCGACCGGGATCTGCATGCAGGCCTTGAACTGCCGGGCCACAGAGCCCCCGCGGTCGGTGAGCATCGGGAACTTGACGCCGATCTCCTCGGCAAAAGCCTTGTGGCTCTCGGCCTCTTCGCTGCTGATGCCGAACACCTTGACGTTGAGGCGGTCAAAGTCGGCCAGGTGCTTCTGAAAGTCCTGGAGCTGCGCAGCGTCGTCCGCGCCGCCGTCCTGCACATAGAAGACCAGGATCGACCAGTGCCGGCCGTGGCGGTGCCAGGAGTCGTCGTAGCTCTGCAGGTGCCACTCGGGGGCGGTCTCGCCCTCGGGAAGGAGCTTGGGGTAGATGCGATCCTGGATCGTGCGCTTGACGGGTGCGGGCAGTCCCTGTAGCGACTTGCGAAGCGGGTTCATGGGGGCTCCAGAAGGGGCCGGCGCGGTAACCCGGGATCGGGAAGGGCGCCGCCGCCCCGCCTACTTGCCCCGACGAACCGCCCAGGTTCCCACCATCCCCGCGACGCACAGGCCGGGCAGCAGGAGCAGGGCCATCGCAGCACCGCCGAACACGCTCAACGTGGTGAGCTCGAGCTTGCCGGTGTGCGCGGTGTTGGCCCGCACAGCAAGCTGGTCCTTCTCGCCGACCATCCACGCGACCGTGTTCAGGAACAGATCCTGGTTCTGTACCTTGAGGACCAGCTGGTTGGCGGCAAAGTCGCCGTCGCCGAACACCATGACCTTGCCGCCCGCCTTGGCTGGGGGGGCCGGGAGGGAAGGCACAGCCGTGGTGGTCAGCGCGGTAGGGGCACCCTCAGCGGCAGGCATCGCCTCGCTCGTCGTGCGGAGCGCCGCAGGATCGGTGACCTCGACGCTCGCGATCAGCCCGACCTTTCCGATCAGGTCGACGCCCTCGTCGGGCACCGCGCCCACATTCGGATCGTCCAGCTTGGTCTCGCCCCACCCGAGCTCGCTCCCGCGAGCCAGGATCTGCACGTTGAGCCCAGGGATGTCCTCGCCCTTTGTGACGCTGCGGGCGAGCGAGAGGATCACGAGGCCGGTCAACTTCTGCGTGACGGGGTGTACATCCCAGCTGGAGGCGTCGAGCCCGAGCGCCGTCGGGTCGTTCGGCGCGATCATGCGGTTCGGGTCGCCTTCGACCACCACGTCGGCGCCGACCTTGACGCCGTACCGCGCCATGTCCGCGGCCGTCTCCGGGGTTTGAAGCGGGGCGTCGAGCATCACGATCAGCCCGCCACCAGCGGCGACGTAGCGAGCGAGCCGGTCACGCTCCTCGGGGAGCAGCTCGGCGCGGGGGCCAGGCAATACGATGACCTCACACTGCTCAGGCGTCGGTTGACCCTCCAGCAGATTGAGCTGGGAAGCCTTGTAGTTCTGGCCCTCCAGCCGCTGCAGCGCGACGCCGAAGCCGTTCGGCGTTTGGTCGTCCATGTAGTCGAGCTCGCCGTGACCCTGCACCGCACAGACCGAGTGCGACGTGTCCCGGGTGACCTTCACGAGCGCGTTGGTCAGCGCCTCTTCGTCGAAGTCGGTCTCCAACCGTTGCTGGCTCTCGCCGACCTTCACGATGACCGTGCCGCTGGCCGAGATGATCTTCATCTGCTCGGCGAGCAGCGGATCCGAGTAGGGGTCGTGGTAGCTGACCTTCATCAGGCTCGTTTCGTCCAGGTATCCCTGCATCAACCCCTTGAAGTTGCTCTCCTGCGGGCTGCCGGATTGGAAGAACGCCTGGATGTCCACCTCGCGGTCCAGCGCCTTGGCGATCTCCTTCGATTGGTCGGAGAGCGTGAATTGCTGGCCCTTGGTCCAGTCGAAACGATGGTCGTACCGGTACATCATCACGTTCAAGCCGACTGCGACGACGGCGACCATGAGCACGGTGAGGGAAGCGACAGCCGCTCGTCCGACCGTCTGATCCTTGCCGATCGCCGCGAGGTTCTTCCAGTCGAGGGTCAGCCAGATCCCGAGCTGAAGCAGGCCCACGCCGGCGATGTAGTTCACCGGTGCGGGGGCAGCCTCGAACCCGAAGACGAGCCAGCCTGCGCTCGCCACCAGGAGGCACATGAACCCGAAGAGGGCGAGGAGCCAACCGACTACGCGCATTGCCATCAGCGCCACCGAAGGGCTTCGACCCGTTGCGCCGTAGCGAACAGGAAGAACCCGATGAAAGAGAGGAAATACATGAGGTCCTGGGTGTGGATGAGCCCCTTGCCCATCTCGTCCGCGTGCTTGAGCATCGACAGGTAGTCAATGGCGGACTTGACGTTGCCGTCGTCCATCGACTGGACCGGCCAGTTCGAGATCCAAAGGAACAAGCTGACTGCGAACGCGATCATGAACGCGACGATCTGGTTCTCGGTCAGCGAAGAGCAGAAGGTTCCCAACGAGATCAGCGTGCCGAGCATCAAGATGAAGCTGAGGTAGTTCGCCCCGACGATGCCGCTATCCGGGTCACCGAACGCGTAGAGGAACCAGATGAACGGCAGCGTGGTGATCGCCATCACCAGCGCGAAGCCCATGCCGCCCAGGAACTTGCCGAGCGCGATCTCAAAGGAGCTGATCGGCGAGGTCAACAGGAGCTCGATGCTCCGCTGGCGGCGGTCCTCGGCGATCAGGCGCATGGTCACCGCCGGCACGATGAACAACGAGATCACGCCCAGGTTCGAGAAGAACGGCTGGATGACCCACTCGTTGACCGAGAGTTGGTCGGCCTGCATCGGGTTCAGCACCGACTGCGAGTAGGCGTCGAAGTAGCCGAGCAGCATCGCGGTGAAGAAGAACCCGCTGATGAACGTGAAGGCCGTGAGCGCGATCCACCCGACGGGGGTGTTGAAGATCGCCGAGGTCTCTCGGCGTGCAATGTTCAGGGCCCCGGTCATGTCGTTCCCCGCGTTGTGAGCTGGATGTAGGTGTCTTCAAGGCGCTCGCCCTGGAGGGAGAGCAAGCCGAACGGGATGGAGGCGGCGGCGATGGCCTCGCGAAGGTCTTTGTCGCCCGAGATGACAAGGCGCGAACCGTCATGTTCGACCTTGGTCACGCCGGGCACGCGCTGCAGCGCGGGGATGGCGCCCTCCGGTCGGGCGAGCTCGACCCGAACGAGCTTGCCAGCCCCGCCGCCGAGCGTGGCGAGATCCCCCTGCGCGACGATGGCGCCCTTGTGGATGATGATGACGCGGCTGCAAATCGCCTCGATCTCGGTGAGCACATGCGTCGAGAGCATCACCGTGCGGTCGTCGCCCGCCGAGAGCTCTTGGATCAGGTTCTTGATCTCGATGCGCTGCGCAGGATCGAGGCCCGAAGTTGGCTCGTCGAGCACCAGCACCTGGGGATCGTGGACGAGCGCTTGGGCCAGACCCACGCGCTGCCGGTAGCCCTTGGAGAGGTTGTCGATGATGCGGTGACTGACGCCCTCGAGCCCGACGCGCCCAAGCGCCTTCTTTGTCGCGGCCGTTACGTCCGGCACGCCCTTGATCTGGGCGGCGAAGCGGACGTAGTCGCCCACCGTCATGTTCGTGTAGAGCGGCGGGGTCTCGGGAGCGTAGCCGAGCATCGCCTGGACCTTGCGGGGGTTTTCGGCCACGTCGTGACCGCCAACCCGAGCGGTGCCGGCGCTGGCCCCCAACGATCCCGCGATGATGCGCATCGTGGTGCTCTTGCCCGCGCCGTTCTGGCCCAGGAAGCCCACCACCTCTCCCTTCTGCACGGTGAAGCTCACGTCGTTCAACGCGAGCGCATCGCCGTAGGATTTCGTCAGGCCTTGAACCTCGATCATCGATCCAATCCGTAAGAGGGCGCCCGACTAACCAGCCGCTCGCTCTGTGTCCCCCAGCCGAGTCGTCAAAGCTTGTCGGACCGGTAGAGGGTCGATGTGGTCTTGCAGACGTCGTCCTTTCCGGCCGCGCCGTCTGTGATCAGGCGAGCGCCTCCGGAAGCGAGCACGACGAGCCCCTCGGCGTCTTCCGGCACGCTGGTCGTCCGGCGCTGCGGCGTGGACTGTGGGCCCTGAAGCTCGAACACTGCGCCGGGCGCCTTGCCGACCGAGGCGCCGCCCAGGATGTACAAGACGTCATCGCCGCCGGGCCTTACGGCGAGGTCTACGATCCCGAGACCGCCCAGATCGATCGCGTAGCTGGCGGTGACCGACAGCACGTTCGAAGTTGTCGGTGTGAGCTGGACAAGCAGCGCCCTTCCCTCCACGAGCGGCGCCCGCAGTCCGAGCCAGAGGTGCGCGCCCCAAACTGTCGCACCTTCGACGTTTCGGCTGGCCTCGAAGCCCTCCGCCGAGCAGACTTCGCACCCCTTCCAGTCAATGGTCCAGACCGACGACTGTTCGCCGTGAACCTGAACGATCCGCTGGCGCTCCGAGCGCTCCTCCCCGGATTTGCTCCTCGATTGTGATCCGACCACCCAAACGTTCGTGGCATCCGAAGCCAGCGCTTCGATGTCCTCGACGGGGGTCCCGAGCAGCACCTCGCCCAGGCCGACCCCTTCCATGCCTGCCAAGGGCACGCCGTCGAGCGTGAACCGGAACAGCCGGTCTTCACGCTCGTTGTCTGCGATCAGGACGGTGTCGGGCTGGGCAGGGTCGGCGACCATCGCGGAGCCCTCACACAGGCCGAGGAGCACAGCGACCGGGATCATACCTCCCTCAAAAGCGACCGTTCCATGTCAACATTCCGCCGCCGGGCAGCGGTGCGAAGCCCGGGCCTTGGTCGTCGACGAGCAGCAGCACAGTGCCCGTCACCAGCAGCGCGCCGGAGAGTCCCGCGGAGACGTAGAGCGCGTTCCGGCGAGGGGTCAGACTCTCATCGTAGAACTCCTGTGCCTCGCGCGAGAGCTCCGGATCATCCTGGGTTTGTGCGGACTTGATCTTGGCTTCGTACGCGTCATAGGCATCGCCCGCCTGGGCGTAGTAGTACACGGCCGCGCCGCCTGCCCCGAGCCCAAGCGCCAGACCGCCGATGCCCACCACTTTGGTCGGCCGGATCCCGCCGCCCTTCTCTTCTCTGGCAGCCTTGTCGGCGGCGCGTCGGGCGTCGTCTGCCTCTGCTGCGGCCGCGGAGCGTGCCGCTTGATCCTCGGCAGCTTTGGCCTTTTCCTCTGCACGAGACGCCGCCTCGGCTGCGGCCTTCGCCTTCGCCTCGTTCTCGGCGCTCCGGCGGAATTCGGCTTCGTCGCGGGCCTCCGTGGCCGCCTTCGCGTCTGCGGCCGCTTTGGCGTCTGCCGCTGCCTTTACGCTGGCGGTTCTTGCGTCTGCCGCCGCCTTTGCCTCCGCAGCGGCCTTCGCGTCGGCTGCCTTGGCATCGGCCAACGCTCTCGCGTCCGCCGTGGCCTTGGCGTCCGCGGCCGCCTTGGCGTCTGCCGCCGCCTTGGCGTTGAGCGCCGCCGTGGCCGCGCTCGCCGCGCTGGCGTCCGACGCTCCTTTCTTGGTCCTCGCGTCTGCCGCTGCCTTCGCGTCTGCCGCCGCCTTCGCGTCTGCCGCCGCCTTCGCGTCTGCCGCCGCCTTCGCGTCTGCCGCCGCCTTCGCGTCTGCCGCTGCCTTCGCGTCTGCCGCTGCCTTCGCGTCTGCCGCTGCCTTCGCCAACGCGGCGGCGCGGTCGGCTGCGACGCGGGCTTCCGCCGCGGCCTTTGCCTCTGTCGCGGTCTTCTGCTCCCCAGCGGCTTGGGCAGCGGCGCGTTCGGCTGCAGCCTTCTCCGCGGCTGCTCGGGTCGCACGGGCGGTCGCGGCTTCTTCCGCCGCCCGCAGGCTCGCCGCCTCCGCAGCGGCTCGGGCTGCTGCGGCTTCATCGGCCGCGGCGTCGGCCGTCCCGCCATCGACCTCCCCCGCGCGACCAGGACGAATGACCAGGACTTCGCTGTCTTTCTTTGAGCCCTCGCGGACGAGCTCCACGTGCCAGGCCTGAGCGTCGCCGTCCGAAACCAGGATCTGTTTGCTCGCCACCTTGTACCCGTCGAGGTTGGCCCCGATGGCGTGAAGCCCGGCGAACACGCTCGGAAGGCTCACTGCGTCGGATCCGACCGGCTTCCCGTCCAGCGTGAGCGTGCCGTTTCGGGGCTGCACGGAGAGATCGATAGTCCCGATCCCCAGCTTCTGCAGCGTGAGCGGCAGGTCCAGATCCTGGTTCATGCCCAAGGTCACGGTGACCACCGCTGGGATGTAGCCATCCAGCACCGCGCCGACCGTATGGGCGCCACACTCCAGCGCGACCGGCGACCCAGGGACCCCCGGCCAGGCCCGGTCGTCGAGCGTCACTCGGGCCTGAGCCGGCGAAGGACGCACGGTGATCGTGCCCAGTTGCGGGACGGCGTTGATCGTCACACGCGCCGTGTTGCCGGGCAATACGGCGACCTTGGCCTCGCCGCGCATGCAGTCACCGACCACCGCAATGGTCACCGTGCCCGGCGAGACGCCAGGGATGTTGCCCGGGGTGTGGAAGCCGGTCTCCGCACCATCCAACAGGATGGCCGCCCCCTTCACATTGGAGGAGACGTAGACATCCTCCGCGAGGGCGAACCGGGTGAGGAGCAGAAGCATATTCAGACCTTCAACCGGCCCGCGGTCTACTCGATTCCGTGGAAAATTACCAGGGGCTATGCCTCTTCGGGGATCTCCTTGGTGACCGCCGCCTTCCGGCGCGCGGTCTCTTCCCCGATCAGCACGTCGAGGGTCGCGTCCGCGGCGGCGATCACCGCCTCGGCCTCGGCTTCTTCAACGCCCAGGATGCTGGCGAGATCGTACGCCTCGGCGTCCGCGACTTCTCGGACGGACCGGAACCCATGGCGGATCAGGAAGTCCACCTGCTCAGCAGCCAGGCTTGGCACGCGGGAGAGCTCGTTGTGTGCCTGCTCGTTCATCTCGCGGTGCTTGGTCTCGCTGAAGATGTCGATGCGCCAGCCGGTGAGCTGGGCCGCGAGCCGCACGTTCTGGCCGCGGCGGCCGATGGCCTTGGAGAGCTGGTCGTCCGGGACCACCAGCTCCATCGCGTGCGCCTGCTCGTCGATGTACACGCGGGACACGGTCGCTGGGGCGATGGCGTGTACGATGAACCGAGCGGCATCCGGGTGGTAGGGGATGATGTCAATGGCTTCGCCACGGAGCTCACCGACCACCGCTTGCACGCGGGAGCCCTTCATACCGACACAGGCGCCCACCGGATCGACGTCGGGATCGCCGGAGGTGACCGCGATCTTCGCGCGGAAGCCGGGCTCTCGGGCGCAGGCCTCGATCCGCACGATGCCGTCCGCGACTTCCGGGACCTCAAGCTCAAAGAGCTTCATCAAGAGGCCGGGGTGCGTGCGCGACAGGATGACCTGGGGTGTCTTGGTCGCGCGGGTGATCTCGACCACGTACGCCTGGATGCGATCGCCCTGGCGGTACGTCTCGCTCGGGACCTGCTCGCGCTTCGGAAGCAGGGCTTCCGCGCGGGACAGATCGACCACGATGTTGCCCTTCTCGAACCGGCGAACCACCCCCGTGATGATCTCGCCCTTCCGGTCCTTGAACTCCGAGAAGGTCTGCTCCCTCTCCGCTTCCCGGATCTTCTGGATGATGACCTGCTTGGCGGTCTGCGCCGCGATGCGACCCAGGCCCTCGATCGGCACTTTCAGGCCGAGAGAGTCCCCGACCTCGCACTCGGGATCGTGAAGTCGCGCCGCCGCGAGGATGATCTGCGTGTCCTCGTTGTCGATCTCCTCAATGACGGTCCGGAACTCAAAAAGCTCCACCTCGCCGAGGTCCTCGTTCCACTGGGCCTCAAAGTCGCGGTTGAGCCCGAACTTCTTGCGCGCCGCCGCGACCATCGCCTGCTCGAGCACCTCGACCAGGGAGTCACGGGGGATGTTCTTGTCGCGGGCGACCTCGCCGAGGTCGCGGGCCAGTTCACTGGTGATCATTCGGAGCTCCTGGATGTGCGGGAAGTGCGGGGACGAGGGGGCTTGTTGCCGCCCTCCTCCGCGGGGGATTTGGAACGCGGGGCCTTGGGGGCGGGGACCGGTGCGGGCGCCATCGGGTGCAGCCCCTGACCAAGCCGCTCAAATTGGTCGAAGTCGAGCAGCAGGTTGGCGCGCTCGATGTCGTCGATGTGGTAGCGCCGCTGTTCGCCATCGACATCGACGAGCACCTCATCGCCCTCTACGCCGGACAGCACACACTTGAGGCGACGGCGACCGTCCATGCCCCAGGTCTTCAGGCGGCAGGTGCAGCCAACGAACCGCAGGAAGTCCGATGCGCGTTGGACAGGGCGCTCGATCCCGGGGGTGGAGACCTCGAGGCTGTAGGCCGCGGAGATCAGGTCCGCCGCGTCCAGCGCTGGCGAAAAGATCCGGGAAAAACGTGTGCAGTCCGTGATGTTCGAGCCACCCGCCTTGTCCAAGGAGACCCGTAGAACGCGCCCTCCGACGGCGGCCCCGACCACCTCGATGGCGACGACTTCGACGCCCACGCGCTCCGCGATCGGCTCAGCCAACTGGCGAAGCGCGGCGATCAAGGTGCGCAGATCGGTGACGGGGGAGATGGACATGGGGACCGCTGAGACAGAAAAAGCGCCGCGAGGGGCGCCTGTGGAGAGCCGGGGAGGGCTGGCTAACACTCTGTTCTGTGGGGGGCAAGCGGGCTGCGATCGCCCGATCCGCGGAGCCGGGCTCAGCTCAGCCGTCGAGGAGGCCCGAAAGGTCCGGGAGGTCTGGGGATGAGTCCGCGCTTTTCCATTCGTTTGAGGATCATCTTGGCATCGCCCGGCTGGCGCCCCTTGCCGCGCTCCGCGATGAGCTTCCGCGCGGCGACCGTCGGACGATCCACACGGTTGACGTCGAGCGCGATCTCGATGTCGTCAAGGATGCGTTGCAGTCGATCACCCCGCGTGCCGCTCAAGGGACCTCCCCCTCGCCGTCACAAAAGCCAGAGCCCTCGGTCCTGGGGACCAAGGGTTCGCCCGGAATCTCTGCGGGGGCTCCGAACGCCTTGGTGGCGATGCCGAGCAGGAGTAGGCCAGTCATCAACTGAACAACCGACCCCACTCCGCCCTCAGCAGCTCCACCTGCTCTGGCCTCAGCTCGTGCTCATGCTCGAACAGCCAGGTCGCGAGGCTACGGCGTAGCTCCTCGTACCCGACCTGGGTGTCGGCGCGCTTGGAGCGGACGAGATCCGTGGTGATGGCCTCCATCGCCCGGCCGTCGATGTGCTGCAGGTCACGCAGGAGCGCGAGCAGATCAGCAGCCCGAGGCTCGAAGAGCAGGTGCTGGGTGGGGGCAGGGCGGGTGGTCAAGGCGGGCCTCGGGGGACGTAACGGTTGCCGGGTAACCGGGAGACCCGCCCGGTCAACCCGAGCACGACCAGTGCCGCGCACACATCGGCGTAGGGCAGCCCCGCCCGAGCGACCAGCTGCTCCGTGCTGCCCCCGGAGCCCAGCGCGGCGAACACCTGCTCTTCTCGCCCCACGGGCGCGGCGCGGGCGGGGGTGGGTCGGCGCAGGCCCGCAGCGTCCAGGACGGTCCCCGGGTTCCGGACGAGGCCCGCGCCATCCTCCAGCAGATCCAGGCACCCCGCGCTCGCCGGGGCGTTCACAGGTCCAGGGAGCGCAAGGACATCTTTCCCGAGCCGGAGCGCGTGTCCCGCCGTGTTCTTGGCGCCGCTTTGATGGGAGGCTTCCACCACCACGGTAATTCGGGCCAGGCCAGCCACGATGCGGTTGCGCACAGGGAAGGTCCACCGATCGGCGGGCATGAGCCTCGGAAATTCGCTCAGAACCAGCCCTCCGCCGGCCAGGATCCGCTGTCGCACACTGGCCTGCCACACAGGCATTGGGCTGTCCAGCCCCTGGCCCAGCACCCCGATCGTCGCCCCTGGTGCACTCAAGTGCGCCTCCCGGTCGATACCCCTCGCGAGCCCGCTGACCACGACGCCGCCGGCTTCGGAGATGGCGCTGGAGATCGCCCGCGCGTGCTCCAGCCCGTAAGGGGTGCAGCCGCGGGCGCCGACGACCGCCACGCCCGGCCGTTTCAGCAGCTCGACGTTTCCCTCGGCGCCGAGGAGCACGGGTGCATGCGGCTGGCCCTCTAGAGCGACAGGCCAACGCGGATCCGCCGGGGTCAGCGCGAGGCCTCCGGCGTCCACGCCGGCCGATTCAAGGTGGCACAGCGCCTCGAACGGGAGCCCGGCGCGGAGCCAGGCCTGAGCGCTCGCCGCGGCCGCATGGACAGGCCCGCCCAGAGATTGGATGATGGTGGAGAGATCAAATCGGGCGGCGATCAGCGCGAGGCCCGCCCAGGGACGTAGAGATGTCATGGTGCCGTCTTCCGTGAGGAAGGGTGCGGTCGGCGAGCACTCCCTAACGTGGGCTGCACGGATGGCGAGCCGAGAAGGCCAAATCATTTCCGGCTGGATGAACTATCACGGGGTGATTCGCCTTGGGGGCGCGTCGAATCCGATCACGCGCGCGTCGTCGAGCGCAGCTCGGCTCGTGGGGGGCACGGTGGGCGCACAGGAGGCGCGAGGCGCGGTGCCCCCCCACAAAGCGGCCGAATCGGATACGTTGGCAGCCCCGGAGTCCCCATGCCCACTCGTCGTGATCTGCTCGTTCAGGCCTCTCTCCTTGGCGCTTCTGCCCTCGTCGCCTCTGCCCCCCGCCGTGCGCAAGCCGCGGACGATGCCGCGGGCCAGATCGCCATCACCCCAGGCCCTGCGGCCCCGACTGGCAAGCCATCCACGCACTTCACCCTCGCGCCGCTGCCCTACAGCGACGCCGACCTGGCTCCGGCGCTCTCCCAGAACGCCATCACGTTCCACTACGGCAAGCACCACCAGGGCTACATCAACAAGCTGAACGAGTACTACACGGGGAACGAGGCCCTGGGCACGACGCAGAAGGAGGTGGCCAAGGCCACCTACGGCAACCCCGACCAGATCATGCTCTACAACAACGCCGCCCAATCCTGGAATCACGCATTTTACTGGAACAGCATGAAGAAGAAGGGCGGCGGTACGCCCGGGGGCGCGCTGGGCGATTCGTTCAAGTCGGCGTTTACGGACGCAGAGGGCTTCAAGAACGCCTTTCGTGAGGTGGCAACCAGCCAGTTCGGTAGCGGCTGGGCCTGGTTGGTGAACAACAACGGCAAGCTGTCCATCCTCAAGACCAGCAACGCTGACTCCCCCCAGTGGGCGGGTGGCGGGACCCCGCTGATCGTCATCGACGTGTGGGAGCATGCCTACTACCTGGATTACCAGAACAAGCGGAACGAGTACGTGAACGCGTTCTGCGACAGCCTGGTCAACTGGGAGTTCGCTGCGCAGAATTTCGCGGGCTAGGAGCCCGGAGGGCATAGAACCCTTCCCCCGGCGCGTTCACCCCGGGGGACTGGACCCGGTTCCTGCTGCGCCTTCACCCATTGACCCCACGTCGACACCTCCCCGGAACGGCACCACGGAGCGCACGGAGGACACGGAGCGGGGA
>CANKNP010000101.1 GCA_947483545.1 Deltaproteobacteria bacterium
CCTCCTCGGCGCCGACGAGGCCGTCCTGAAGCTGGATGGCGCCAAGTCCTGCGACGCCTGCGGCGAGCTCTCCCTCGGCGGCGGCGCCCCCGAGAGCGTCTGCCGCTAAGAGACCCGCAGTACCCCCTCGCCGGGCCCCGGCACTCCAACACACGGGGCCCGGCACCTTCACCCTCGCTCGCTTCGAGCGCGGGTGTTGTGCGAGCCAAACCGCCCCAGCCCGAGCCCGACAGTCTCGTCCGCGCTGTAGGCGACTGTAGTCTTGGTGTAGCTATCCGTCGCCCAGCTGTAGCCATCTGTAAGGGGCGCGCTGGAGGGGTGTCAGCTATTTGAGGTGTGTTGTTGGAGAATCTCATGGCTCGCTCTTCTCTGATTGTCGGCTCCCTCCTCCTGACCCTCACCGGCTGCGGCACCCTGGACGGCGCGCCAATCTCCGGCGCCGCGCCCGTGTTGGAGCCCGTCCTGATGCAACAGGGCGCCAAGGTCGGCCCGATCGCCAGCTCCAGCACCGGCTACACCTTCGAGCTCCACTCCATCTACGACGTCATCGACGCGATGGACCAGGCCACCCCCTGCGCCGATTGCCTCGACGGCGTCGAGCAGATGGTCGAAGAGATCAGCGACGGCTCCTGCCCCCGCATCTCCCGCTACGAAGACAGCTACATCGAGATCACCGGCGATTGTGTCACCGCCGGCCTCGCCTACTTTGAAGGCTCCGTGCGTATCCACACCGTTGGAAACGAGCGGATCACCGCCTTCGACAACTTCGCCATCTACGGGGAGCGCGCCGTCTTCGAGGCCAACGGCTCCTACCGCCTCGCCTGGTCCGACTCCGGCACCGAGCGCGCCTACAACCTCAGCTACACCTGGCTCATGGACAGCGAGCGCGACGGCAGCTTCGCCTACGACATGGACGTCGTCGAGAAGGACGGCGGCATGACCCTGTCCGGCGAGGCCAAGACGGACGCCGGCAGCTTCGCGGTCGAGTTCTCCAGCACCCCCGTCGAAGGCTGTGACCAGGAGCCCCAGGCCGCCCTCACGCTGCTTGGCGTCGATGAGGCCGTCATGGTGCTCGACGGGGCCAAGTCTTGCGACGCTTGCGGCGAGCTCTCCCTCGGCGGCGGCGCCCCCGAGAGCGTCTGCCGCTGAACGCCTCGCCGGCTTCCGCGACACCATCACCCGCGGACCGGCACCTTCACCCTCGCTCGATTCGAGCGGGGGTGTCGTGTTTTTGCGAGAGTCCAGGGAGATTCCCGCCTCGGCGACCCTGGCCGCTGTTGACCGGATGACTCGGTCGGAAAGCCTCTCAGTAGGCGGCGTAGCGTAGGAATGGCGCCGTATCGCGCCCTCCCCCACAGAGCGCCTCCCGCGCGCGCGCGAGGTGCGGCATTTCCGAGAGATCGACGCGGGAGCTCGCGAGGCACTCCGTGGCGAACACGCTCGTCCCGGGGCGCTCGAGCAGGAAGACCCCAAGGTACCAGGCCTGGAACGGGGAGAGGCGCACGGCCAGGGCACTGAGCGCGTCGAGGTCCGAGCGGCCGGCGGCGAGGATCGCCTCAAGGCGCCATCGACCCGCGTCCTGCAGGTGGGCTTCGGCGAGCCGCGCCTCCAGCGCGTCGGCGTCGAGCAGATCGTCGAGCCCAGGAACGGGGCCCGCGGCGCAGACCAGGCGGGCGACGTGCCAGGCCAGGAAGGCCTCGGACTGTACCCGGTACACCGGCGCGAGCCCGACGATGACGCCCCTCGCGGCGGCGAGGGCCTCGGTCGCCGCGCCCAGATCGCCACAACGGACCGCCACAAAGCCGAGATCGAGAAGGGCACGCGGTCGCTCCACGGCATCGGCGACCTCGACGAGCTCGCGCTGCACCGTGTGCGCCTCCTCTGGCGATCCCTCCAGCAGGTGGAGCCGCCGCCACGCCCCTAGCGCCTGGATACGCTCCCAGAGCTCATCGCCGTCCGACGCCGCGCGCTTGACACGGCGATTCTCCAAGAAGGACCTTGCGATCGTGGGCCGGAAGGCGTCGATCGCGGCGCCGGCGAGCCCGGTGAGCCGCTCGATCTGGAGACCCCGGCGGCTCTCGGGGACCGCGACCGCGTCGGCGGCGGCGTACCAGGCGTCGGCTTCGGCGCCGCACCCACGGTGCACCGCTACCGACGCCAGCCGAAGCTTCGCTTCGTAGCAGAGCTCCGCGCAGTCCGCGTCCGCGAGCTCCAGCAACTCCCGGTAGCGGCTCCCCGCCGTGGCGTAGTCGTGGCTGCGAAAGGCCTCATCCGCGACCGCGGCGATACGCCTGAGCTCGTTACGGTCTTTCGACGCGGTATTTCCCCATATGAGGCGCTCGAGCTCCCGTACCGGTGCGCCGACCGGGACCGACACGAGGTGCGCTCCGGCATCCTGCGCCGCCGGCGCCTCCCCGCAGAAATACAGGCGGGCGCCAGGCAGCTCCCGAAGTACTACCCGGGCTTTTGCCGCGACGCCGTGGACGGGAGCGAGTCGGGGCTCGCCGTCGGGGCCCGCTACCAACGAGGCGCTCACGACAACATCCGGAGGAACCCTCCGTCCGGTCGCACGGGCCCGGTCCGCCAGCCAGGACGCCGCCGCGCTGGAGCTCCCAACCACAAGGACGTCCTCCACATCGGGCATCCCGAGCACGTACTGCCCGCCGCCGCCGAAGACGGCGCTTCGCTCCAGCACCGTTGTCGCGGGACGGGCACCGCGCGGCGCCGGTACACCGGGATCGGTGGCGACCAGGGCGAGCACGCCGCCAACGAGAGCCTCGGGGGCGCCGGCACCCGCGAGCGCGGGGAAGCGGCAGCTCCATCCTCCAGGATCGCCAAGATCGAGGCCGCTCAGCAGCGCGTCGAGGGCGGCGCAGTCGGGACCCGAGAGGGCGGCGTAGCGAAGGATGCCTTCAAGCTCGTCGCGTACGAAGTGCGGGGCGCAGGTCGCCCAGGCGCGGAGCGCGCGGGCACGCCGGACAGCGGCGGGAGAGGTCATCCGTTACGCCCGGCTCCCGTCCAGCCGCAGCACCCGCGAGTCCGGCCCGACCCGGAGGCGAAGCCTGAGGGACTCGTCCGAGATCGGCAGGGTGAAGGCCCCATGTTCGTCCATCGGCACGGCGCCCGCCCACGGCCCGTCGAGGATCCCCACGCCAACGTCGGGGTCCTCGTCATGGGGCGGCCCCACGCGCTCGAATCCGAGCGTGACCCGGCCGCGTTGCCGGCTCATGACCCAACTCCCCGCCTCCATCCTCACCAGCGTGAGGTACGTGATGTCGGCGGCCGCAAGCGCGCTCCGCTCGGTCACGCCCGGCAGGCGGAGCTCACCTCGGGCGTCGTGATCGGCCAGCGCGTCTTCGGCGACCGCGAGGAGCTGCCGATCCACCCGCTGAAGCGCCGCCGCCACCCGGCGTGGGTCTACCCGCGAAAATGAACGGTCGAAGGCGACCCGCAACGGGAGCTCCGCCAGCACGGCGAGGAAGCGCCGCGCGTCTTCTCCCAGCGCTTCGGGCGCCTCCAGCGTTCGCCGGTCCCACACCAGGGCGGAGGCGTCGAGGAAGCGCTCGGCGTGGGCCTCGACCATCGCGTTCGCTTTTTCGAGCGCCCACCTTGCCGATTGCCGGCGCGCGGCCGTGAGCCGCGGGGTGACGGTGGCGAGCATCAGAACGTCACGCAGCCAGGCGTCCCGTGCGTGGGAGCTGTCATCGGCCTCCGGCAGGTGCCGGCCGGTGTGGAGGAGCTGATCGAGGTCGATCGTCAGGCCGGCAACCCGGGCCAGCGCGTCGGCGTGCTCGGCGGAGGCGACCCCCGCTTCGGCCACGAGCTCGATCAGACCAGGGACCTCCGCCAGCTCCCCGGCCGGCCAGGCCTCGAGGCGCGCGAGCGTGTCGAAGAACAGCATCACCTCAGGGCCGCGTGTAGCGTTGCCGAGGCTGGACATCAGCGCGGTGAGCTGTTCACCGAGGTAACGCGCTCTTTCGGTGCGGTCGCTCATGTCCGGGGCCCTCCCCCGAGGACGCCGAGGGGGCCCTCGGCCGGACAGCTCTGGCGCGCGGCAAAGGCTCGGAGCGCGGGGGCGTGGTGGGGCAGGTCGGCCGCACCCGCAAATGCGGGTGAGTAGAACGCCGTCACCACCTGCCAGCCGGCCGGTTGACGCTCGAGCACGAGCCGGAATCCGAGGTACTCGGCCATTCGGCGGCCTTTCTCCGCCGGCCCCCACCGGGCGCCCGCCGGGTCGGGGACGAGCTTCAGGAGCAGCTCGTAGCGCGGGCGATAACCCGCGTCATGCGCGTGCCGCACCGTGAGAAACCAGGGGGGACGCCACCAGTCGGTGAGCGGGAACCTGCCCCGTGGCGGCAGGGCCTGGGCCTCCTGGTCGGCCAGCCGCGCGAGGGCGCACCACGCGTCGTTGGCCCGGACCGCCCCGGCAGGCACGCGGTCCCACGCCTCGCGCTCCGCGGCGCCGAGGAAGTGCTTCACCGTATGGTGAACCAGGTCGGGCATGCCGGGCGTGTTCACGTACATCGGGAGGAGGTTCACGTCGTGCCCCGGCTCATCAGAGCCGCACGCAGGTCCTCCGCGCCCCGGTTGGCGTAACGTTCCACCTTGCCGGCAACCGCGCGCCGGTCGGCCTCGGCCACCGATACCACCGGCCCGTCCGTGTACCAGGCGAGACCGACGTGCTCCTTCCACCCGATGTCGTCGCCGACGAGTTCGGGGCGTTCCCTGCCCGCACAGTACATGGACCAGGCGTCCTTCAGCGTGCGCGGCACGGCGTTGGCCCCACCCTTTTTCCACGCTTTCGCGGATTCCGCGTCCGCGCGCTCGGTAGCCGCGGGGAGCCTGAGGGAGAGCAGGCAGAGCGCACACGGCGGAGTCGTGCTGCCCCGGAGCGTAGCGAGGAGCTCCGCGGCGGCCGCGTCGTCGGTTGGCGGCACCGGTGGGGTGAGCGCTTCGATCCCGTCGCCGGCATCGCCCTCGTCGAAGACCTCTGCCCGCCGGCGCCGCCCACGAAGCTCGGAGGTCTCGACGTGCCTGAGGCAGTAGTCCATCAGCGTCCTGGCTTGCGCGACGACCCCGACCGTAGCGTCTTGTTGGAGCCAGCGTTCGAGATTCTCGACGAACTCGAGCACGACCCGTTGGTACACCTCGTCCGGATCGAGGCCTGGAAAACGCCAGGAGAGCCCCCGACAGCGCCCGTGGAGCCAGGGATCGAGCGTGATCAGGAGTTCGGTGACGGTCATGGGTAGGGCAACGTAGCGTGTCGCGGTCCCGGGCTCATCCGGTTCATCCAACGTTAGCCAACGGATGTTCTCGCCCCAGACGACGACGTCTTGACGGCTCAGCCCGGAGCGAGCACGCAACGTAAGCCGCGCTCGGGGTGGCGTATGTCGGGATCCTGTTGGTTCCACGACAGGTGCACCGCAGACTCGGCTGGCGGAGGGCCCTGGAGCGGGCGCACCCACATCCCGTCCCCTCCCGACCATCCTTTCGCGCGAAGCCTCAAGGTCGCCGAGGGGAACCGTTCGCCGCTCCACTCGTGTTTAGGGAGCTCAATCCCTGCGGTTTCGGCGACGCGCGCCGCCGCCTCCCACTCCAGAAGGGTCGGGAGCCGCGATCCAGCGTGCATCGCCGCACAAGCCTGCTCCGCTTCGTCACGCGTGAGGCAGTTGAGGAGCTCGTTCGGCCGATCGTTCCAGAGGCAGGAGGTCGCGCCCAATACCTTGGGCACCGGAGGATAGTCCCCCCGCTTTCGCGGGGCGCGGTCGATGCAGAAGGTCGGTACTGGGGTGGGGTAGAGGGAGCCTTCAGGCGAGGGCCAGCGCTTTCGCGGCGGAGAGGGCTGACCGAGGAGCAGGCCCGCTACCGGGGCGATCCGGGCCATGCTGCCCGGACAGGCGCCGAGCGTATCGACGGCGTCGGGCCCCTCCGCCGAGGTCGTCACGCTCGTGAGCGCGGCGTTTGTTGAAGTCGCTGGTGGATTCTCGCCGATCCGCCCGCCCCCAGGAGAGGGGGGCGGCACAGTGACGGGACCAGGCGTGTTCGCGCCGGCGGCCGTCGGCGAGAGACTCGCCAGGTACGCCAGATCGACGCCTTGAATGCTGACCTCTCCTCGCAAGACCTTCGGTACCATCCTCGTCGCCGCCAAGCCAATCAGCGCGACGAGCAACAGCGCTCCCAAGCCGGCGGTCACCCGCAGCGCGCCCCAGCGCCGTGCACGCGGGGCATCAGGCAGCTCCCGCGCCGGGAGTTGAGCAGGGGCGGAGCCTGGCCGCAAACGGTCGAGCGCCGCGCGCGTCAGCTGGAGCTCCTTCTTCGCCCGCTCGAGCGCGCTTTGAAGCGCGACAACTTCGCCCCGCGCTGCTTCGTGCTCAGCGCGCACCTTGGTGAGATCGGTAGTCGATCGAAGCAGGACGGCATCGGTAATCGCAAGCTTCTTCGAGATCTCTTCGTAGTTGCCTCGGGCGCGGGCCGCCTCCCCCTCCGCGGCCTGGAGCGCAGGACCGAGCCGGGTACGCTCCGCGTCTCCACGGACCCGCGCGGCGCGGTACTCAGCCAGCTCGGCTCCCAGCCGCACCAGCTCGGCCTCATGATCCACGACCACCGTCACCGGCGCCGGGCAGTGACCACCCTCGCGAATGACCTCCAGGAGCGACTCGTCCGGACGTCGGATGCCGCCAAGCGCCGAATGCTGGTAGAGCCAGTCCACGAGCCCGGGGAGCTGCAGCCCGACATCCTCGACCGCCATCCCGAAGTCTTCCGGCTCGGGCCTGCGGATGTGTACCCCAAGGTTGGTGTGGCTCCGTACGCTCTCCAGTCGGTTCTTGATTTGCGCATCGACCGGCTTCAGATCCAGCTTCTTGAACAGCGCATCAACACCGAGGGTGTCGGCGCTCTCTCGGGGCAGGCTCGTCGGCTCCACCACGAGGATCCGCATCCGACAGATCACCTCGAGCGCCCGCCGCGCATTCCACAAAAACGTCGCGGGATCGCTGGATTGGTGGCTCGCACAACGCTCGAGGAGCTCGACGAGCCGGTCCGCGTAGGCGGCGAGGTCGTCGGACACACCGAGCGGGCGCGGGTTGGCAGGCGGCATCACCAACCTACCTAGCCCACGATCGTACGCAGCGCTCGCGCCGGCAGCCCCGCGGCATGTTCCCCACGGTCGATGTCTACCGCCCACTGTCCGCACTGGACCCCGCGAGGCGTCAACCCGGTATGCGCCGAACCGTCCCCTACCTCCGTGTCATCGTCACGACCGCCTGCCCGCTCGCCTGCACCTACTGCCATGCGGAGGGGTCCCGCCCCGACGGTCGCGGCGACCTCCCCCTCGACGAGCTCGTCGCGCTCCTCGACGTAGCCGTGGCGCGGGGTGTACGGAAAATCAAGCTGCTTGGCGGAGAGCCGCTCGCACGCCCCGACCTCCCCGAGCTCATCCGCCGTGTGGCCCGCCCCGATCTCGACCTCTCCATGATCACCAGCGGAGTCGCTCGGCCCGAGCGGCTGGACGCGTGCTTCGACGCCGGACTGAGCCGAGCAAATCTGTCGATCCACGGCTGGACCCCGGCCGCATTCGCGGAGCGCACACCGCGCACCGGCGGGTTTCAGCTACGCGCCCGAGTGCTCGACCGCCTCCTCGCACGCGGTCGCTTTCTCAAGCTCAACTACGTGTGGCGCGGCTCTCGGGATGACGATGACCTCGCCGCGCTGCTGGAAGACGCCGCTGGCCTCCCGGTGGTGGTCGGGCTCCTCGACGACCTCACCCTCGACCTCGGCGCCGCCCCCCTCCTTGATGCCTTGACCCGGCTCCGTGGCCCATGGGAAGAGGCGCGACCCGAGCCCGACCCCAACAGCCTGCCGACACTGCTGCTGCGGTGGTCCGATGGTCTCACGGTCGAGGTGAAGGACCACCGACTCGGCGAGGTGGCCCCATGGCGGAGCTGCCGGAGCTGCCCGCTCCGCGCGCGCTGCGGCGAGGGTGTACACGCCCTCCGCCTCACCCACACGGGAATGCTCCATCCGTGTATGGATCGGAAGGATCTTGGCGTCGATCTCGGCGATGCCCTCCGCCGGGGCGAGGCGATGCAGGCCTGGCAGGGCTTCCTGGAGGCCGCGTGCGCTTGACCATCGCCCTCGTCGGCGCCCACGCCGCCGGCAAGTCCACCCTCGGGTCGGCCCTCGCAGCGGGTCTCGGCGTGCCGTTCCACGACGAGATCGGCCGCCGCCTCCTCGCCACCCGCGTCCCAGGCCGCCGCGCCGCCGACGCCCAGGAGTCCTTCGACGCCGAGGTGTTCGAGGCCGAGCTCGCCCGGGACGCCGATTTCACCGGACCGCTGCGCGTCGTCGAGACCTGGCACCCCGGCAACCTCGCCTACGCCGCGCGCCGAAGCCCACGCGTAGCGGCGCGGTACTACGGACTCGCCTTCCACGATGCGCTGATCCTGCCCGTACACGCGAGCGTGGCAACCCGGCGCGCCCGGCAGAATGAGCCTGGGGATCCCCACTTTTTCGAGGCCGTTGGGCGCGACGCAGAGACCCAGGCCCTCGCCCTCGGTCTCCGTGTGCTCGCGCCAGTGCTCAACGACGGAGCGCTCGCGCCGTCGGTGGCAACGGCGCTGGCGCGTGTACGCCGCGCGGTAGCCGCCGGGCGCGGCTTCTGGGCCTCACACATCGATGATCCGCTGAAAACCTGTATCAATTCCCTGGAGCAACAATGAACGAACGCTTCTACCTCACCCCCGGCGGCGCAGCGCGGCTTCGCCGGCGCCTGACCGCAGCGCGCGCAGCTTACCAGGCGGTGGTGGACGACAATCCGGCAGCGCTGGAGAGCGGCGACACCTCGGGCTGGCACGACAATTTCGCCTACGAGGAGAACCAGCGGCAGATGCACCAGCTCGCACGCCTCGTCCGGGAGCTCGAGGCCCTCCTGGGCCGGGCCACCGTCGTACCGCTGCCCCGGACCGCGCCCGACCGCGCGATCCTCGGGAGCCGCGTGCGCTGGAGCTATGCCGACGAATCCGAGGCCCGCTGCTGCTGGATCTCCGGTTGGGACGACGGGGACCCGAGCTATGGCCGAGTCTCCTACAACTCACCCCTGGGTCACGCGCTGGTCGGCGGCTCACCCGGCGACGCGCGGGAGCTGAAGGGCGGGGGCGTAGCCCGGCTCGTGGACATCCTCGACATCGACCTGGTCGACCCCGCGGAGGATACATGCGCGGCCGGCTGATCGTGGTCGAAGGCCTCGACGGGGTCGGCAAGACCTCTCTCTCCCGCGCTCTCGCCCAAGCGCTCGGCGCGGCGTGGCGCACAACCCCGGGCGAGACGCTTCGGCCCCACCGTGGCCCCTTCGACCAGGCGTACCGGACGATCCCCGCCGCCTCCCAGCTCTTCTACGCCGCCTCCGTGCTCGCCGCCGCCGAGGAGGCTCGGACACTGCTGCAGGGGGGTCAGGACCTGGTGCTCGACCGTTATTGGGCGAGCACCTGTGCCTACGCCCGCGCCGCCGGCTCCGTCCTCGAGCTCGACGAGGTCGCGGCCCTCCTGCCGCGGGCGGACCTGACACTGCTCTTGACCCTCCCCGAGGCCGATCGCACTGCCCGCCTCAGGGCGCGCGGTGCCACCGAAGCCGATGTGGCCACCCTTGACCCTGCCCGCCGGACAGCCCTCGAGCACGCCCTGCGCCAGGCCTTGAGCCGTCCGCAAGCCGGTCCCGTACACACGGTGAACCTCGCCGGCTGTGATCCCGCGGGCGCCCTCGCGCTCGCCCTCCGGGCTGTCCTCTCCTCGGCGCCCCGCCCTCACGATACGCAGGTCGAAGCTATCGTTCGCGTCGACGACGCCGCGCTCCCCCACGCGATCAGCACCCACTACCCCACACGCCGTCGCCGCCAGCCTCCATCGGGTGCTGTCCCCATCTGTAGGCGACTGTAGTCTTGGTGTAGCCAGCCGTCGCCCAGGTGTAGCCTTCTGTAGGGGGCGCGCCGGAGGGGTGTCAGCTACTTCAAGTGTGTTGTTGGAGAATCTCATGGCTCGCTCTTCCCTGGTTGTCGGCTCCCTCCTCCTGACCCTCACCGGCTGCAGCACCTTGGAGAGCGCGCCGATCGCCGGCGCCGCGCCCGTGTTGGAGCCCGTCCTGATGCAACAGGGCGCCAAGGTCGGCCCGATCGCCAGCTCGAGCACCGGCTACACCTTTGAGCTCAACTCCATCTACGACGTCAACGCGGCGATGGAGCTCGCTACCCCCTGCGCCGATTGCCTCGACGGCGTCGAGCAGATGGTCGAGGAGATCAGCGACGGCTCCTGCCCCCGCATCTCCCGCTACGAAGACAGCTACATCGAGATCACCGGCGATTGTGTCACCGCTGGACTCGTCTACTTTGAAGGCTCCGTGCGCATCCACACCGTTGGGAATGAGCGGATCACCGCGTTCGACAACTTCGCCCTCTACGGCGAGCGCGCCGTGTTCGAAGCGAACGGCTCCTACCGCGTCGCATGGTCCGACTCCGGCACCGAGCGTGCCTACAACCTCAGCTTCACCTGGCTCATGGGCACCGACCGCGACGGCAGCTTCGCCTACGATATGGACCTCATCGAGAAGGACGGCGCCATCACCCTGTCCGGCGAGGTCAAGTCCGAAGACGGCACCTTCGCCGTTGACGGCGCCAGCACCCCGGTCGAAGGCTGCGACGCCGAGCCCATCGCGACGCTCACCCTCCTCGGCGCCGACGAGGCCGTCCTGAAGCTGGATGGCGCCAAGTCCTGCGACGCCTGCGGCGAGCTCTCCCTCGGCGGCGGCGCCCCCGAGAGCGTCTGCCGCTAAAAGCCCGCACCTACCCACTCGCCGGGCCCCGGCACTCCAACACACGGGGCCCGGCACGTTCACCCTCGCTCGCTTCGAGCGGGGGTGTTGTGTAACGGCGCGATCCTGCCTGTTCCAGCCGGTCTCCGCTCACAGCGCCACCGAGATCGGCGCCGCCCTTCCAGACCGCTCAGCCCGGCGAGACCGCACATCGGAGCCCGCGCTCCGGGTTCCGCACGCTCGGATCCTGCTGGTTCCACGACAGGTGCAGGGCACCCTCGCCACGGATCGGGGCACGGAGCAGGCCGACCCACATCGCGTCTCCTCGAGTCCAACCCGCCGCGGGAAGACGTAGGGTCGCGGAAGGAAAACGCTCACCACTCCACTCGTGTTTGGGGAGCTCGATGCCTAACGCCACCGCCGAGCGCTCCGCCGCCTCCCACTCCAACAGGCTCGGGAGCCGGCCGGCCGCTACCATCGTCGCGCACGCCCGTTCGGCCTCGTCGCGGGTGAGGCAGGTGAGGAGCTCATTGGTCGGATCGTTCAGGGGGCAATTCGCCAGGCTCGGCATCCGCGGCATCGACAAATACTCCTTGCGTTTCCGCGGGGCCAGGTCGATACAGAAGGCCGGCACGAGCTTGGTTGCGAGCGCTCCCTCGGGCGTCGGCCAGGTGCGACGGGCGGGAAAGGGCTGCCCGAGTGCAAGCGCGCGTACCTCGGCGACTCGCGCCATCCCCTCCGGGCAGGCCGAAGTCGGAGCCTGTCTCGTGGGCGCTGTCGCTCGGGACGCCTCCTCGGGGGGCTCGGGCTCCGCGGACGGCTCGTCGGCGCCCTCGGCACCCTCGGCGTCCTCCGCTCCGTCCTCCGCTCCGTCCTCCGCATCCGCGCTCGCCGAGCCCGCGTCCTCCGGGTCGGCCTCATCCCCATCCGCGGCCTGGGGCTCGACATCGGTCGGCACCTCATCCTCCGCGTTCGTTTCGGCGTCGTCAACGGGGGCGTCATCCTCCCGCATGACGCGGTCCGTGAACACGGCCGCGGCCACACCCAGCCCCGCCGCGAGTAGCACGAGCAAGACACCGGCGGCTACCCGGAGCGGGGCCGAGCCTCCGCCACTCCCCCTCGATCTCAACCGTACCTGCGGCCCCTGCGTCGAGGTGTAGGCGCGGGGACTCCGGACCGCCGCGCGCCCCATCTGCTCGATTTCCACCTTCATCTGGTAGACTTCATTCCGGAGCTTCGCGGCCTCCTCCCAGGCCCCGTCGCGCTCCTCCCGCATCCGTGCGAGCTCGTCCTCCCGGCGCGCCAGCTCGATGTCGAGATCCACGTCGACCACCACGGGCTGCGGGCGATGCCCGCCCTTCCGGATGCTGTCCAGGAGCGCAACTTCCGGGCGCGGTATGCCCGCGAGCGCGGGATCCTGGTACAGCCAATCGACGAGTCCCGGCAAGAAGTTCGCGACATCCGCAACGGCTACGCCGAGGTCTTCGGGCTCGGGCCTTCGGACGTGGACCCCGAGCTGGGTTTGGCTCCGAACACTCTCGAGCCTGTTCCGGATCTGGGGGTCAATCGTCCTGATCTCGGGCCTCTTGAGGAGCGTCCCTAAACCGAGCGGCTCGCCGACGCCGACGTGGGGCTCGTTGGAGGCGCTCGCCAGGATCCGCATCCGGCAGATCACCTCGAGCGCGCGCTGCGCGTTCCAGAGGAAGGTGGCGGGGTCGGTGGGTTGATGGACAGCGCAGCGGTGAAGCAGCTCTTTCAGCCTCTCGGCATAGGCGGCGAGGTCGGCGGCGACCTCCGGCGAGCGCGGGATGAGGGGCGGCATTCTCCCCAGCCTAGCGCGGGAGCGGGCTCCGCGCTCGCGCCAACTCGCGCCCGGGCGCCTGACCGCACCGGGTGGTGTCCCCCGCGGCTGTCGGGTCAGGCCACAGCGATAACATTGACTCAATCGACAAGAACGGCGCCATCCGCATGCCCGACGAGCTCAAGGCCTGGGCCAGCACGTTCACCCTCACGCTTTTCAAGCAAGGGTGCCGAGTGTCTCAGGCTATGAGCCAGCCCCCGAAGCCGAAAAGCAGGAGGAACACGCTCGCGGCCGCCCAGAAGGCGCGCCGACGCTCGGCTCCCGGACCATGGTCGGTGAGCCGATTGCCGACCACGACGCTCATGCTCATGCCGGTGAGGAGGCCGCCGACGTGCCCGAGGTGATCGATGCCCGGGATCACCGCGCCCGCGACGAGGTTGACCACCACCCACGGCCAGAGGCGCCAGCCGAAAAGATCAAGGGCAAAGGGAGGTAAGGTCCTCCGTTGAATCAACCCGAAGACCACGAGCGCCCCAAGCAGACCGAAGAGTCCGCCGCTCGCCCCGCTCGAGATCGGGCCACCCCAGCCCTGCGACAACAACCCGCCGCCCACCACGCTGATCAGGAACACGAACCCCGCCGTCGCGGGGCCGAACACGACCTCCGCGGCGTGACCTACGGACGCCAGCGCCAGCCCGTTGAGCGTGAGGTGTACAAGATCCACGTGGACAAAACCGCAGGTCACCAGCCGCCAGACCTCGCCGGCCCCGACCTCCGTGGCCCCCCGGGCCCCGTACGCCAGCCGCGATGCCTCCGACCGAACGCCCAGGATCACGACGCTCCACGGCAGGCCACGGCCGTGATCGTAGGTGCCCGTGAGCGCGTGAACCAATACGATGAAGGCCAACAAGACCCTCGTCGCCCACGGAGGCACCTCGACGTAGGCGTCCCACCGTTGGCCGATGCGGGTGTGGTGGGCCGGCTCCGGCGCGCTCACGGGGGCACCGCTGCGGCGGCCCGCACCTCGTAGAGCGTGACGGCCTCGACCGCGCCTCGCCCGGGGCCAAATGGCAGCACACCGAGCGTCTCGGCGTAGAGTCCAATCCGGTCATCTAAATCCACGATCTTCCAGCCATCTCGCGCCTCGCTCTCGACCCGCAACACGGGCTCCCAGCCGGACGGCGGCTCCACCCCGGCGCTGCTCTGGTCCGCCACCGCCACGAGGCTCCCGGCGGGAGGGGCCTCAGGGCCCAACCGTTGCCAACCCGCCTCTTCCCAGACCCACCGTAGTGTCCATTCGGCGGCGAAGTAGGGCCGATTCGTACCCACCCGCGACACGAGGCCCGCACCAACCTCGGCACACGCCGCAGAAAACCTCGATTCCTGCCAGACAAGCAGTCCGGCCACCGCGCCGGACGCCAGCACCGCCGGTAACCGGAGCACACCCGAGCTGCGGGCCACCAGCGCCGCGAGCGGCGCGCTCGCCAGCAGCAGGTACCGCGATGCCGCATAGTTGTGGAAGGCGACCACGCCGAGCATCACCACCAGCACCCACGTACCAAAAAACCCTGGTTCTCCACGCGTCATCGCCGCACGGAGCGCCGCGACCAGCACCACGCCGCCCACCGCCCCCGTCAACGCGGCGACCACACGGGCGACCGGTTCGAGATCCACCGAAGCGACGCCGAAGAGCCCCACGAGGCCCGAAACGACGGCGAGCACCGGCGCCAGCGGCAGC
>CANKNP010000102.1 GCA_947483545.1 Deltaproteobacteria bacterium
CGGGGCCGGCGTCGAGGGCGGGATCCGATTCGTCGATGGTCCCATCCCGGTTGGTGTCCCACCAGAGGTCGCCGTAGGGCTCGAACTTGGCGTCGGCCATCACAAAGCCGATGGACAGCTCCGGGTGCAGGATCCCGGGCATCGCGGCGGGGTTGGAGAGCACGCTGTCGGTGCCCTCGGCCAGCGCCATCCCGGCGCCGGCCCGACCCATCTTGCGGCCTCCGAAGCCGTAGAACTCCATCGGGCTGGCATGGGCTTCCGATGCCCACGCTGTCACCAGCAACGCGATGCTACAGCTCCCCGCGGCCCTCACGCGTAGCCGATTTCGGGGACCGGAGTGAGCGCCGTCTGGCGGAGGATCTCGGTGACTTGGAGGGGGCCTTCGCCAGGGAGCGCCTCTTGAAGGCAGGCGGCGCGCGCGGACAGATACGCCGTGGCGATGGTCGACCCGCGGTAGGCGCCGCGCGTGCCGTCGGGCAGCAACACGCAGCCGTGGGCCAGGAACTTCCCGGTCAGGCTTCCCCACTGCTTGCTCGGGAAGCGGTGTGGCGCGAAGTAGTAGAACTTCTCGAGCGGGCAGTCCGGGTGACTGGCGATCCCGATGGTCTCGGGGAGGTCCGCCGGGTACGCCCGCTCCCCCTTGGGATGTGCGGCCGCGAGCACGATCGCGCCCTGCTCCACCGCCAGGGCGCAGCACTCGCGGAGCAGGAGCGCCTTGCCCATGTTTGGCGTTCCAAGCGACAAGTTGATCACCTTCGCCCCAGAGCGGGTGGCCAGTTCGATGCCCGACGCCATCAGGTCGGCCGAGGTGCGGAGGCGAGCATCCATGATCCGGATGCAGATCAGCTTGGCGTCCGGCGCCATTGCGTGGATCGCGGCCGCGACCTCGGTCCCGTGGCCGTTCTCATCGCGGTGGTCACCGGCGACCATGACGTGCTGCGTGGCCGTCATGGTGATCGACATCCCTTGGATGGCGCAACCCTTCAGCCGGGGGTCGTTCACGTCCACGCCGCTGTCGATGACGGCGATCGTCTGGCCTTTGCCGGTGTATTCCTGTCCGCGAAAGCGCATCTGGGGGAACCTGTACGGGTCGGAAGCAGCGGGGAGCGGGGTGCTTTGGGCGGAGCGCCGACCGGACGGCGGCAGCCTAATTCAGAACCGCGGCTTGCGCTTGTCTCCTGGCGGCTCGAGCGGAGGACCCGAGCCCGCGCTTTCCCGGACTACGTTCCGGTTCGCGCCAACACCGCGGTGAGCACGTCCTCGTCGCCGCTCTCGCGGGTTCGGACGCGCAAGACGAGCCCGGATGGGGTGGCCCAGCCGGAGACCTGCAGCGTGTCCCCAGGCCACACGGGACGGGCAAAACGGGCGGACAAGGCGATGAGTCGCTGCCCAGTGCCGATCTCGACGGCCCGAGCGACGAACCCAAGCGTACAAAGCCCATGCAGGATCGGCCGACCGCCGGTGAAAGGGAGCGTCGCGGCCACGTCGGGATCGATGTGCAAGGGGTTGAGGTCGCCGCAAAGCCTGTAGAGCAGGGCCTGATCGGGGCGGGTAGGGAGATCGACTTGCCAGTCGGGGGGCGAGGTCGGCCGCAACGGGCGGGGCGCGCGAGGGGGGTGAGGGGCATGGACGGGCGCCGCGTCGGCAAAGAACACGCGGAACGTGACCTGGCCGAGCATGGTGCCGGCCTGGTCGGTGACGGTGTGGCGCAGATCGGCGATGCCGAGGGCGCCCAGCCCGTAGACCCCTGCGACGCGGGCGGTCACCTGGACCGCGCTGGGGGCCAAGAACGGCTGGGCGTCGATGGCCGTCTCGCCGAACACGGCCGAGGACTCGCTCGCGCCAAGCCGCTCAAAAAGCGGCAGGCTGTGCTGGAAGGCGACGGCGCTGAGCCAGGTGGCGAGCGGGACGGGCCCACGCTGCTCGTAGACGTGATCGAGGTCGGTTGCCCCGACCGCGAGCGCGTAGAGCACGAGATCTCGCGGCTCGACAGGGGCGTTGGCGTGGGCTTCAAAACCCACAGCGCCGAGATCCAGGGGGCTCAACCGAGCACGCGGAAGCCGACGGGGGCTTGATCCTGGCCGTTGACGCGAAGCACGAGCTGGTGAACCCCTGGCGTAAGGGTTCGCCCGCTGGCCCGTCGGAGCGGAAACGCATGCGTGAACTGCCAGGGTTCGCCTGGCTCGATCGAGCGCTCGGCGGCGCGGAAGGCCTTCTGGCACCAGCCCCGCGTGCCGGGCCACTGCCAGACGATGTCCACGCGGACGGGGTGGGGGGAGGTGACCGCGACCCACGCCCGGACGTCCACGCTGGCCCCGATCGCCCCGTCGCTCACGGTGATGTCTGTCACGAACGCAGAGGTGTCGTGCCCGAAGAGGCCGAGGGCGCGGGGGTCCCCGCGCTTCAGGAGCGTCCGGAGCGCGTGGCGAACCAGAGGCGTACGAAGCGGATTCCCTTGGATCCAGGCGCGTGCGGTCTCGACAGCCAGCGTCGGGTGATCCTTCGCGATGTCGCCGAGGTGGTTCGCGACGGAGCGGCGGACGTAGGGGGAGGGGTCGTCGACGAGCCGCGCGATGCGGCGGAGGCCCGCTTCCGGTCGGGCGACGGCGTCGCGGAGCTGCATGCCCCAGGGGAGCCGAGGGCGGGATCCCTCCGAGACGAGCCTACGGACGTGCGGATCGGGGTGTGTGACCCAGTCGTCCAAGACTGCGGCGGCGAGCACGGGCCAGCGCACGAGGAAGGGCCGGATCGCGAACTCGGACGACCAGCGGCGGGTCATCTCGCCCAGGAGGGGGAGGCTCTCCGCCGGGTGGTCGATGCCGAACGTCGCGACGAGGTCGGTCAAAGGCCAGACGCGGACGTTCTGGGCGAAGTCGTGCTCGCGGGGGAGGGGCGGGGGGAGGAGTTGGCCGAGGATCCCGGTAGCGGCGGCCCAGTCGTCGGGGAGGAGCGGTCGAAAGGAGTCGGCGACCCAGCGTACGCGGGCCTTGAGCTCCAGCGGGTCGAGTTCACCGGTGCGCGCAAGCCAGGGGTCGATGGCGGTGTCGGGACGGACAGCGAGCAGATCAGCGGCGAGGCGCTCGCAGAGGGCGCGGTCGATCCAATTCTTGAAGGGGGCGGGCATGGGCCGGGATTATCGGCTCATGAGCGGAACGGAGGGCCTCCGAAAATTCCATGAGCGGAACGGAGGGCCTCCGAAAATTCCATGAGCGGATCCGTCGTCGTTCAAAACAGCCCAAGTTGCTCGGGCCCCTCGGGTTTCCAGGGCGAGACCCACCCGCCTCGGTCCAGCACCGCGTTTTCGATGTCCCGGTCCCGCGCGACCCCCGCGAGGCGAACCAGCGCGCCTGGGGTGACCAGCGAGAGATCCCGCTCCCGGTGGACTTCGACCATTGGCCGAGGGTCGAGGTCCAGGAACGTACACCCGACCGCCCGCTCCACCTCGACGAGCGCGTACCCCTTGGGATCCCGCCGCTCGACGAACGCCGTACGCTCGGTCGAACCCGGGTAGTAGACCATCGCGTGCCCCAACCGGTGGGATTGCCGTGGGTGAAGGTGACCGCACAGGATCGCCCTCGTGGCCTTGGGCAGGTGGCTCGCGCCGATGGTCTCGGGATCGACGCCGGGCCGAAACCGGTAGCCCCCGGCGACAGCACCATCGAAGGCCTGGTGGGCGATCAGGATCTCGCAGCCGTCCAGCATGCTGGCGGCGGCGGCCCAGGCCTCCGGGGAGCGTTGAAAGGGCAGGAAGCCGATGGGAAAGCGCCGGATCGCGATGGCGGCCGGTCGGTCGAGGATGGTCAAGCCAGGCGCGGGCGTGAGGTAGCGGAGCAGGCCGAGGCCGTCGTGGTTGCCGGGCATCACGTAGGTGGGGACGGCGCGCGCGACGGCGGCGAACGCCTCGTTGGCAGCGAACACCGCGTCGGGTGGGGGGACGGAGCGATCGAAGAGGTCGCCGGAGTGGATGACCGCGTCGAAGTCGCCGTCCAGCGCGGGGGCGAGCGCCCGTTGAAAGGCGTGGAGGTGGTCCAGGGCCCGGGACCAGTCGGGGGGGGCACCGCGAAAGTGGCGCTTGATCCCCAGATGGGTGTCCGTGACGTGGAGGAGGCGCAGACTATGGCCCGGCGGCGGCGTCCAACGCCTGCTTTCGCGCCCAGAACTTGTCGTAGAACCCGACGCGGTCGGCCTCCCTCGCGTGCGCCGGACCCTCTGGCGTCGCCCCCTCGGAGAGCGTACGTTCTCCCTCCAACGCCAGGTTCTCCGCCGGGGTCTTGTCCACCGCGATGGCGGCCTGCGACGCCTTCTCTTTGGCCAGGAGCCCTTCCAGCTTGGCCAGGGACGCCTGATCCGCCGCAGGATCCGCCTTCATGCCGGCGATCTTCGCCTCCAGCGTGGCGATCTTCGACGGGATGTCGCGCATCGCCGCCAGGAATTCGATGATCGGCTCCGCCTCGCCCGTCGTTTTGTGATCCACGTCCTCATGGGCACGCACTTGCGTGGCCGGGTCCAGCTTGTGGTCGGCCGCGAGCTGGTTCACCAGGTTGTAGTTGGCACGTTTCTGGGGCCCGGGGATGTCCGTGTGGCAGGCCCAGGTGTCCTTGCCGTTGACCTTGCCGTCGTTCAGGCTGCTCTTGAGCGCCGGTTCCTCCATCCCGAGCAGGCGCTTTCGCATTGCAGGCGGCAACTCCAAGCCTTCCACCTGCTTCTTCATCGGCTTCGATCCATCAAGCTGCGCGGGCATGCCGACGTTCTCGATGCCGATGGACCACCCGTTGGCGCCGTTGTGGCCTTTGTCTTTGTTGCCACGGACGTGCGAGGTCTGCCTGTCCGTCGGCACGGTCAGGCTGGTCGCGCCATCCTGGCCGATCAGGTAGTGCGCCCCGACAGACCCGCCCTTCTTGACCTGCGCGCGGTAGCTGTTCCGGGCCGACTCCATCGTGGGGGACTCGGTCCGGTGCTCGACGATGCCGGCGACGGGCTGGGTCCGGGCGCCCTTGTTCATCGTGCCGAAGGCGGGGGTCTCGTCCTGCATGCCAAGCTGCGGGTAGAGGCCCTGGGGGGGGGGGCGGGGGCGCCGGGGGTGCGGCGGGCGCCTTCGGTGCTTTGGGGGCCGCAGCTTGAGCCGGCGCGCGCGAGGGGCCGGAAGACTTGACAGTGCGCTGATCCTTGGCGGCCATGGGGGCTCCGGGGGGGCGTACGGAAGTAACGTGGGGGCTGGGCCGGTGCGGTCACCGAAGGGCCCTAAGGCAGCGGCCGCCACTCGCTCAAGGCAAACTCCACGGCGTCAAACGGGAGGAGCCGAGCGCGGGCCTCGTTCTCAGGTCCCCCATTGTACTGGTACACTTCCACGGACCGGGAGACTAGCGCTAGGTTCACGAGGCACGTCCACTTCACGCAAGGCGTCGTCTGTGGGGAGGTCGTCGTCGTCCTCCTCGTCCGCGCCGAGGGACGGACGTGGGGAGCGAGGATCAGGTCACAAATCTGTTCTGGACGCCCGATCTCGATCAGGACAACCGCGCCGAGTTCCTCGTCCCGATCGGCGACTACAGCGCGTGAGCCACCGACGTTCCGGGTCACGCAGTCGCCGCCGCAACGCGAAGCGGTTGCCCCCTACAGCCGGACGCCCCGCCGATCCGCGCGCTCGGCCAGCCCGGCTCCAAGTCAAGCACTTCCAGGGGCTTAGGACGGTGTTGTTTGTCCAGCGCCCGGGCTGGCCCCCCGCCCCCGCCGCGCCTCGATCACATCGATGATCCGCAGCACGGCTTTGTACGAGCCGAACGGCGGGTAGACGTAGATGCCGTTCACCCGTGGGTGATCGACGACCTCCGCGAGGGCTTCGCGCGCGACCTGGACCCCGACCTCCCGCTGCTCGTCGCGCGAGCCGGCGTTGGCCAATCGGGTGCGAATGGCCTGCGGGACTTGCATACCCGGCACCTCGTTGTGCAAGAACTCCGCGTTCTTGCTCGATACCAGCGGCATGATCCCTACGAGGAAGGGCACCTTCGGGAACTTGTCCGTCAGCTCGAAGAACCGCTGCAACAGCGCCGGGTCGAACACCGGCTGGCTGAAGAAGTACTCGGCCCCCGCCGCGATCTTTCGGCCGAAGCGCTCGACCTCCAGATCCAGGTCGACGTGCCCGGGGTTGCAGCCCGCGCCGACCAGGAGATCGGTCTTGCCGCCGATCGGCGCGCCCGAGAAGTCCAGGCCCCGGTTGAGCATCTGGATGAACGTGATGAGCCCGATGGCGTCGATGTCGAACACCGCCGTGGCGTTCGGGTACGTGCCCATCTTCGGGGGATCGCCCGTGATCGCGAGGATGTTCTTGAGCCCGAGCGCGTTGGCCCCGAGCAGATCCATCTGCATGCCCAGCAGGTTCCGGTCGCGGCAGCAGTAATGAACGACGGCCTCCATGTCGCACTCGCGGCGTACAAGCTGCGCAAGGGCGGAGGGGCCCATCCGGGCGACGGCCCGCGGTCCGTCGGCGATGTTCACCACATCGATGCCAGCTGCCAGCAGCATCTTCGCGCCATCGACAGCCTTCTGGGCTTCGACCCCCCGGGGCGGATCGAGCTCGACGGAGACGCAGAAGTGTCCGGAGTACAACTTGCGACCAAACTCACTTTTTTCAGCCGGCGGGGTAGGCGTCATCCCCACGGTCTGCTCGGCGACCTGCTCCGCTGTGCGCATCACGACCTGTGTGCGGGCGTCGGCCGTGACGGTCCGGATGAAGGTCGTGATCTCGCGGATCATCTGGGGCGTGGTGCCGCAGCAACCACCGACGATGCTGGCACCAAGCTGCACAAACCGCCGCGCATGCTCGGCCATGTACTCGGGTGCGGCGAGGTAGATGGTGCGGCCCTCGACGACCTGCGGGAGGCCAGCGTTGGGCATGGCCACGAGCTTCATGTCGGTGCAGGCGGCCAGGCGCTCGAGAGCGTGCTGAACGCCACGCGGCCCGTTCGAGCAGTTCGTGCCAAAGGCGTCGATCGGCCAGCTGCGGACGGTGCGGGCGGCGACCTCGGGGCTGTCGCCCTCGAGCTGGTTCTGCCCCGGCCCAACGAAGGGGAAGCTCATGCTGGCGACGATGGGACGGTCTGAGACGGCGCGCACCGCCCGTACGGCCTGCCACAGCTCGGCGAGGTGGGTGAAGGTCTCGAGCACGAACAGATCCACGCCGCTCTCGGCCAGCACTTCCGCCTGCTCGCGGAAGGCGGTGTAGGCATCGCCGGGGGTGACCCTGCCAACAGGGGCGAGCAGGGTGCCGGTGGGGCCGATGCTGCCGGCGACCCAGGACCTGCCCCTGGCGGCGTCCTTCGCGAGCCGAACGGCGGCGGCGTTCATGTCGCGGACGCGATCATCGAGGCCGAACGCGCCAAGTCGGAGGCGGTTCGCCCCGAAGGTGTTGGTCGTCAACACGTCCGCTCCGGCGGCCCGGTACTCGGCGTGAATGCCCGACACGATGTCGGGCTGCGAGAGGTTCAGCTCGTCGTAGCAGCGGTTGATGAACACGCCGTGCTTGTAGATCTCGGTGCCCATCGCACCGTCGAACACGATGACGCGCTCGGCCAGGGCTTCGCGGAAGGTGTCGTTCATCGGGACTCCAGGGACAACCTAGCCCGGGTTCTGCGGGGCGTCTGGGCGGATCGGCCGGGCGTCCGTCGAGAGTGTAAACGCCAGTACCGTCACGTTGTCGCCGCCCCCGCCATCGTTGGAGGCCTGGACGACGCGGCGGGCGGTGGCCATCGCCTGGAGCGCGGGTGTCGGGCTGCCGGTCTGCCGCAGGGCGTCGCAGAGGATCCGGCCGAGCCCCGCGTCCTCCTCGTGCGCGAAGTCCGAGAACCCGTCCGTCGCCATCACGATCCACTCGTTGGGCATCAGGGTGAACGTGCGCGTGAACAAGGGCGGCAGGGCGGGGCGCCCGTTTGCGTCGAGGTGCCCACAGTACCCGGTCAGGGCGAAGCGCTCGTCGTCCCAATCCGGCTCGGCGCCGGCGATCTGCTCGCGGATGAGCTGGGCTTGCAGGTTCTGGTCGCTGGTGAGCAGGCAGGCGGTGGCGCAGGTGACGAGCCATGCCCGAGAGTCCCCCAACGAGGCGAGGTGCACGCGGTTGCCCCGGGTGACGCAGAGCACGATGGTCGTGCCCATGGGCACATGCTCGCCGAGGCGCCCCGCGACGAGTTTGGAAGCCTCGGCGAGGATCTGCCGATTGGCCCGCGCCAGCGCGTCCCGGATCGACAAGTGGATGCGCGCGCTGGATGCGGTGCGGAGCGTGTCCGCGCTCTCCTGCCACCACTTCCGGAGCGACTGGACGAGCAGCTTGGAGGCCAGATCGCCCGAGCCTGCGGTCGACACGGAGATGCCGTCCGCCACGACGAGCAGGGCGCAGTCGGGATCGCCGGCGATCAGCAGGCTGTCCTGGTTCAACTGCGCGTGAAGGGCTCGGGAGATGCCGATGTGGCTGTCAAAGCCCACGGCGACGCCCGCATCGGGCTGCTGAGGAAAGGTCTCGCGGATCCGTCGGGTCGCCCTTGCCATCTCCAGTGCGTGCAGCAACGCGAACCCGTCGGGCGGCCGCAGCGAGAGGTCCTCGCAGAGCGCGGCCTCCAAGGCGCCGAGCAGCTCGAAGGGCAGGTCCGGGGCGAGGTCGGCGACGGACGCGAGAAGGTCGGAAGTTGGCACCTGAGCGGGGCTGGGCAGCACGCCCAGGACCTGCTCCAGCACGATGCGGGCGACGGCAGCGACGTCGGAGCTGCGGTGCCCACCTGATCGACCGGCCGCGACGATTCGGTCCCCGACGCGGGAGAACGAGGTGCTCCCAGCCGCGAGGGTCTGCCCCTGGGCGTGCAGGGCCGCCAGCGCACCGGCGAGGTCGCACGCGAGGTCCAGCGCTCGGCCGGCGGCGCAGGTCCCCGGCGCGCCGAGCGGCTTGGCCGCAAGGTGGACGGGGTCGATGAACACGACGCCGTCTGCCAGCGTCCATCGCTCGCCCTCGCGGCGAAAGCGGGCGTCGGCGCCGAGCGTGGGTGCGAGATCACGCCACCAGCTGGCGAACGAAGCCTGCGGCAGAAGCTGGCGCCCAGCGAGCCACTCGGCGAGCTCTTCGGTCTCGGCTGGGCCGGTGTCGCACAGCAGGCGGCCCACGGCGGAGAGGCCATCGGACGCGAAGAGCCGCTTGGCGTCTGGAGGGTCGCGTACGGTGAGCGCCAACAGGCCGTCGGCCGGACAGAGGTGGAAGGCATCGCGCAGCGAGGCGCGCGAGATCCACGCGGGGCTCAAGCTACCGGGGATCTCCCAGCGTACGCTGGCCCCCTCCGGCTCCACATGGACCACCGCGGCGAACCCGAACGCTGCGTGGTGGAGGACATCGCCGACGGCGAGGGGGCAGTCGAGGGGGATGGGGCGCATCGGAGGTGCGGCGGTTATCACGCGCCGGCCGCAGAGGTCCGAATGGAGGTACGCGATCCCATCCACGGGGCAGTGCTCGTCAGCGATGCCGAGGCCTACGTTGTGGACCACCCGTTCGTTCAACGCCTGCGGGGCATCAAGCAGATGGGCTTCTCAGAGCTGCCGTTCCCTGGCGCCGTTCACTCGAGGTATGCGCACTCCATCGGCGTGATGGAGCTCGCGGGGCGAGCGTTCGACGCGATCGTGCCCTTGGACCGGTCGCCGCTCTCCCCCCAGAAGCGGCTCGCCTTGCGCTCCTGCGTGCGCCTCGCTGCGCTCTGCCACGATCTCGGCCACGCGCCGTTCTCCCACTGCACCGAATTTGCGATGCCCCCGCTTCGCGGCCTCGACATCTCCGCGTACGCGCCCGACCTGGTGAGCCACAAGCTCGATGCCCTCGCCACCCACGAGGACTACACGATCGCGATCCTCACGAAGTCCACGTTGGCTCGCACCATCGCCGGGCACTTCCCCTTCACAGGGGTCCACGTGGCGGCGCTCGTGAGCTCCGAGGTTCACGTCTCCGATGACTTCTTCGTCGCCGGCGGGCTCGATTACCGCCGTGTGTTGTCCCAGCTGATCTCCAGCGAGCTGGACGTTGACCGCCTCGATTATCTCCAGCGCGACTCGTACTATTCCGGCGCGCGCTACGGCCAGATCGACGTCGGTTGGCTGATTGGAAACCTGGAGTGTCAGGTGGACGGGGACCATGTGAACCTGGCCATCGATCACCGTGCCATCTACGCTTTCGACGACTTCATGATCGCGCGGTATCACATGTTCGTGATGGTCTATTTCCATCACAAGTCGGTTGTCTTCGAGGAGATGTTGAAACGGCACTTCACCAGCCCAGACGTGAACTATCCGTTTCCGACAGACATCGAAAGTTATCTGACGATGGACGACGTACACCTGCACTCCTACCTGCGCGCCTCAGCGGATGGCTGGGCCCGGCGCATCGTCGAGCGCCGGGCCTATCGCCGCGCGTTGGAGCTCCACGGCAGCCTCCAAGAGGTCCAGACGGAGGAGGCGGTCGCGCGGCTCGTAGACGCGGGGATCGACTGCCTTCAGGCGAGCTCCACGGGGAAACTGTCCAGGTACAACGTCATGGGCCAGAAGCGGGGCAAAGCGCCTCGCATCTACGTGGTGCAACGCCAGCCGGGCTGCGCCGAGCGGGTGCTCTCGCTGGAAGACGCGACGCGGATCTTCGAGCGCTACCAGGACGAGCGGCACATCGCGCGGGTATATGTGCCGGAAGATCGGGTGGAAGAGGCCCAGCGGTTGGTGCGGGGGGCCTGAGCGCTATTGCTCACGCCCCGAAGTTTCTCGCCACCCTCCGCGGGTGCTCAAGCCAACCCGAGCCGAGGGCCGGTTTCGGAGGGTACTCCCGACGAAACCGGCCACGCGCTCGTACTCGGGTTCGGAAGCCAGGCCTGACGAGAAACTTCGGGGTAGGGGCACTACGCCAGCAAATGAATCAGGTTCAACCTGAGCAGCAGGTCCAGGCTCCGCAGCGCTTGCATCCGCTTCTCGGCTGCGCCCCCGGACAACTCGTAGACGAGGGTTTGCACGGCCTGGCCGTTCGCGGCGCGGTGGGTGCGCAAGGACTGGGGGTCGAGCCCCCAGCGGTCGGGGGCGACATCGGTCGGTGTCCGGGAATTCACGCGGGTGGCCGCGACGGACTGCCAGCTCCTCTGAAGCTGCTCTGCCGGGATCTCGGCGACGGCTGCCGCGAGCAGGCCGGGAGGCGCTCCGGGCAACGGGATGGCGCCCGGCCCCGCCGTCCATTCCGGATCAAAGCGCACATCTCCCAAGCGCACGTTCAGGGACCAGCGGGCGACATCCGCCGCGACGGTCGCGAGCGCCTGGTCGAGGGTCAGGCCCATCGACATGCCGCCGCCGATCGCAGCGGTCAGGTTGTCGGTGACCGTGCCCGCCGGCAGCTTCAGGGCCATCAGCTCGGGCATGCCGGTGACCTCGACGATCTGTCCACGCTTGAGCCCGATGATCGTCGTGGTGCGTGGTGTCCGAACCTCCAACGCACCGCTCGCTTGGCGTCGCCAGGCAACAAACCACAGCCGGGCGGGGGGGACCTGGCGCACGTTGCCCCGGACCGCTGCGAGCCACTCGGGCAGCTCGTCCTTGTTGAGCGGGACCGTCGGGATCACAGGCCGCTGGGTGCCCGGAGGGGCGGTCGAATCGCCCTCGGTCAGGATGTTCGCAGCGCGTACGACCGACGCGCGGTCAAAGGGCTTCTGCAGGAAGGACGTCGGCTTGACGCCGCGCCTCAACGCCTCTTCGTGGATGTCAAAGTCGGCGTCCGCGCTCATCAGCACGACCGGCGGGGCGTCCGGCGTCATCGCGATGCGACGGGCGAGCTCGATGCCGTCCAAGCCGGGCATCCGGACGTCGGTGATGACGCCGTCGTGCGCTTGCTTCGCGAGGATTTGCAGGGCCTCCCGCGCGTCGCCCGCGGCGGACACTTGATGCCCGAGCGCCCGCAATGTCTCCGCCAGCAGGTTTCTGCTGAAGCCGTCGTCGTCTACTACCAGGATGCGGGTCATGGGGGGATCATACGCCGTTTCGGGCACGGGCGGGGGGGGGGCGTGCAATGAACGCCCGGTTGATCGCCGGGAGTGGCACCCCGACGCGGGAGTACCCGCGCCGGGGGCCCCTGCAACTTCTGAGCTTTGCAGCGCGGAAGCAGCTAAACACGCTCGCCGGCTCGCGTGTCGCTGCGCGCTCCGCGGATCGACAGCCGAGAACGGCCGCGCAGGGGCGGCGGTGAACGCTCACTTCCCAGGCTCAACCCCCGTCTTCACCGGCAGTGGCGGCACCACGATCGGCGGCACCGGGTTCTTCTTGAGCTCCTCGGCCAGGTAGGCCAGCGCGGCGTCCAGCTGGGCATCCCCGCCCAAGAACGTGGCGCGCGGCAAGTTGTCCACCACCTGGTCCGGCTCGACGCCGTGGCCTTCGATCAGCCAGTCGCCTTCGGGCCCGAAGACCCCGAACTCCGCCGCGGTCGCGATGCCCCCGTCCACCAGCACGTTGCTGCTCGACAACCAGATCTCGCCGCCCCACGTGCGGGTGCCGATGAGCTTCCCGATGCCGAGCCGCTTGACGCCCTCGCTGAACGCCTCGCCATCCGAGGCCGTGCTCTCGTCGCACAGCACGACCACCGGGCCGCGGAAAGCGCCTTGCATATTCCAGCTCCGGGACTCCCCGACCCGCTGGTTCCAATAGAACCACGGCCGCCGCAGCAGCTGCCCCAGAATCCAACTATCTATGTTTCCACCTCGATTGTTCCGCACATCGATGATCAGGCCGTCGCGCGTGAACATCGGGTAGTAGCTCCGGGTCCATTCGGCGATGTCGCCCTTCCCCATGGCGCGGAGGTGGACGTACCCAATGCGCCCCTCGCCCTTCTCCTCGACCAGGCTTCGCCGCCCGATCTCCCAGTCGAGGTAGCGCAGGTCGCGCATTGCGCCTGGATCCAACGGCACCACCAGGGCCTGCAACGCAACCACGGTGCGCTTGCCTCGCGCGTCGATGGCGTCCCGACGGTAGCCGAGGAGCACCTGCCGACCCGGCTTGTTGCGGAGGCTGTCGGCGAGGTCCCGCTCCGTCCGCACCGCCTGGTGATCGACGCTCTCGATGACGTCGCCGACACGCACGTCGAGCCCGGGCGCTTGCAACGGGGATCGCCGATCCAACAGGTCCGGATCTCCTTGCAGGATCCGGTCCACACGAAGGCCCTCGGGGGTGGCCGAGAACCGGGCGCCGAGCTCCCCGCCGGCCACCCATTCGGGCCCGGTTCGCGCATCCCCGCCGTAGACGAACGTGTGCAGCGCTGAGAGCTGCGAGACCATCTGGCTGATCGCGTCCGACAGCTCCCCGCGGGTGCGCACCCGGTCCACGAGCGGCAGGTAGCGGTCGAGCACGGCCTTCCAGTCCACGCCGTGCATGTTCGTCGCGTAGAAGTAGTCTCGCTCCAACCGCCAGGACTCGACGAACATCTGCCGCCATTCCTCTTGGGGGGTCAGGGCGAAGGTCCAGCCGCCCAAATCCACAGCGGACTTCGCGAGATCGAGCTCGGAGATGGCGGCGTCCACGATGTGGAACGTGCTGTCCTTCTGAATCAACAGCCGCTTTCCATCGCGGGACAGTGCATATCCTTCAATTCCCGCCACGAGCGTCTTCACCTCGGGCGGGTCATTCCCCACGACCAACCCTCGTAGCTCCGGCTTTACATCCTCTCCCGAACCCTCCCACGAGAGCCAATAGAGTCCACCCTCGTTCACCGAAAGCGCGTCGTAGTTCCCCGGGGCGACGGGAACGGTCCAAATCCGGGTGGCGAGGCCCTCGCCCACGATCGCCGGGAGGGGCTCCGCGGGTTCTTGCTTCTTTTTTCCTTTCTTCTTGTCCTTTTCGTCCTCCTCCTCTTCGGGTGGAGGCCCGGCCCGCAGCTCGTCGAAGGGCTTGAACGGCGAGACCTGATCAGGCTGGAGAGCGAGCGCGTAGATCCCGGTGCGGTGATCAAAGTAGGGTTGAGGCGCATAGTTGCCCCAGGGGCTCCCCACACTGGACTCGAAGTTGCGGTCTGAGAGGAAGTACAACCAGTGCCCGTCCGGGCTGAACGCGGGGCTGTAGCTCTCGTATCGGGCGGTGGTGACGACCCTCCGCGTGACCGTGGCGACGTCCAGCAAGTGAATCTGCTTGAGCTGGTTCTCCCCGATCTCCACCCAGGCGAGGGTTTTTCCGTCC
>CANKNP010000103.1 GCA_947483545.1 Deltaproteobacteria bacterium
ATAGGAGCCAGAACGCGATCATTTATTCAGCTCCCTGGAGAGCCGGCGCCGATACTCGTCCGCGAGCGAGTGCCGCGGCCCGAGCACGTCGAACACCGCGAGCATCGCCTTCCGCGCGGCGTCCGAGCCGAACGGCGGCGCGGTGAACGCCCGATCCGCCTTCACGATGCCCAGCAGGATCTCGAGCCCCTCCGCCTCGTCGCCCTCGCGGATCAGCGCCCGCGCGAGGTCCCACCGCACGGCGGTCTCTTCTTCTCCGCGCACCAGGTGCGCCCGCCCTACTTCTCCGCGCCTCAGGTGCGCCCGCCTTCCGGTGTCGATCGCCTCCCGCGCCGCGGCCAGCGTTGGCGCGCCGGCGGTCAGCTCGACCTTCGCGACGTCCCGCGCGTGGATGACCCGATCCCGTGGGTTCAACCGGCCGAGATACGCAAGCGCAGCGGAGGGATCCTCCGCCGTTCGGGCCAGGTGCAGCAGCGCTTCGGGATGGTGCGGATCGTGCGCGAGCACCTGCGCGTACAAGCCGGCCGCCGCTTCCGTGTCCCCGGCGTCCAACGACTGCTTCGCCGCAGCCGCAGCGATGGCGGCCTCATCCGGCACCAGGCCTTGAAGCCACGCGCGGACCTGCTGCTCGGGCAGCGCGCCCGTGAACTCGGCCACCACCTTGCCGTTGACGAACGCCTTGACCGCCGGGATGCCCTGGATCTCGAACTGCCGGGCCAACCCCTGGTTGTCATCGGTGTTGACCTTGGCCAGCGTCCATTTTCCGGCGGCCTCCGCCTCAAGCCGCTCCAGGATCGGCCCCAGGGTGCGGCAGGGCCCACACCACGGCGCCCAGAAGTCCACCACCACCGGGCCTGTGCGCGACCGCTGCAAGACCTCTCGCTCGAACTGAGATGCGCCGACGTCGATCATGGCTGTGTACTCGGGGGAGGCGATATGTTCGCTGCCGTAACGGCTTCGTCAAGCCACCGGAGACCCGTTGTTGCTGCTCTCGCTGCTCGCCTGCACCCCGGGTGAACCCGTCCACGCCTTGATCCTGACGGGCTGGGAGTACGAGTGGGAACTGCTCTCCCACCGCGTGTCGCTGATCCGCGTGGAGGTGAACCAGGACGGCGCCGTTGACCTAGGCCTTATCGGCGGCAGCTACACGACCGGCGACGACATGACCGACACCCCCTACTATCGGCTCACCTACGCGGACATCGGCGTTCCAGGCGCCTCCTACGCGGACGCGAGCGGCGGCTGGACGATGGGACCCGACCCCACGGGCACCACAACGCTGAGCACCCCCGCGCCGGACGGCTGCGATCAGGAGATCGCCGTGTTCCTCAACGGATTCTCCATCAACACCGACATCCCCCAGACCGGCGAATACCCCGAGGACTACGATGAAGCGCTCGGCTACACTTCCAACGGCTTCGGCTTTGCCTTGGGAGAGCCCGTTCTGGCCGATGGCACGCTCTCGGTGGACGTGACCGCGACCGTTCGCTGGGCACCCCAAGATCGCGAGGACATGAACGGCGCGATCCCGTTCGCGCAGACCGGGGTCTCCGCCCACGTGCTCTTCGTCTGCTTCCAGGGCGATCTTGCCGCGGCCCAGGCGTCGGGATCGGCGGGATACCCGTTCGACCCGCCCTACACGGACCAGGAGCCCCTCGTGCAGACCTTCGACGCCGCTGGGAAAGCGAACGACGGCGTGCTCGGGATCAGCGGGTTTGACCTGCTCGCCGAGTTCACGAACCTCGACGGCACCGAGACCGGCGACTACCTCCGCAGCTACGGCGTCGAGCTCGCGGGTGCGGATGATGGCCTGGGCACCTGGTCGGGGACGACCACCGCGCAGATCACCAACAGCTCCGCGCTGGAGTTCGGCGAGCTGACCGCGAGCTTCACGGCGGACTACACGCGCGTCGGGGTGCGGGGGGCGGTCACTGCGGGCGGCAGCCTCGAGGGCACGCACGATGTGGGGGAGACGACGGTGACGATCCCTTAGGGGCCGTCCAAGGGTTGAAGTCTCCCGAACGTTGACCAGGGCGGCCACGGGGGCCGCCCCTACGCGGATCCAAACGGGTGCGTAGGGGCGGGCCGCGCTCACGTGCGGCCCAAAGTGTGGGGGCCGCCCCTACGCGGATCCAAACGGGTGCGTAGGGGCGGGCCCCTGGGCGTCTGGTCGCACGGCCTCAAGGGGGCCGCCCAGGAGCAACCGATCTCGAAGAGCTTGGCCGCGCTCGGGGAGTTCGGTTGCGCTGGGCAACCGATCTCGAAGAGCTTGGCCGCGCTCGGGGAGTTCGGTTGCTGGGACGGGCGTTCAAGGCCGGCCGCGGCCCGCCCGAAGCCCGCAGCCCCCCGTAGCCCGTAGTCCGTAGTCCGTAGTCCGTAGTCCGTAGTCCGTAGCCCGAAGCCCGCAGCCGCCCCGCATCCGGTTAGCCCCGCGGATGCTCGAACCCCTCCCCTTCTCCCGCGGCCCGCTCCTGTACCAAGGCAAGGCGAAGCAGGTCTATGCGACCGAAGATCCCACGCAGATCCTGATCTTCTACACCGATGGGGCGACAGCCTTCAACGGGCTGAAGAAGGCGGAGATCGCGAACAAGGGCGTCATCAACTGCAAGATCAGCGCGTTCTTCATGGCGCGGGTTCAAGCAGCCGGCGTGCCGACGGCGTTCGTGCGCAACGTCTCGGACAACGAGCAACTGTGCAAGAAGGTCGAGATCATCCCGGTGGAGGTGGTGATCCGGAATGTCGTAGCCGGCGGCCTCGCGAAGAAGCTCGGGCTGCCCGAAGGTCAACGACTCCCGGCACCCCTGATCGAGCACTTCTACAAGTCCGACGCGCTCAATGACCCGCAGATCAACGAGGAGACGGCGGTCCTGCTGGGCTGGGCGAAGCCTTGGGAGCTGCTCGCGATGCGGGACTACGCGCTGAAGGTGAACGAGGTGCTGCTCGCGTTCTGGGGGGACCTCGGCGTGGATCTGGTGGACTTCAAGCTGGAGTTTGGTCGGATCGAGGCCGGTGGCACCACCGCGGTGCTGCTCGCAGACGAGATCACGCCCGACGGCTCCCGCCTCTGGGATCGCGCGACCGGCCGCAAGCTCGACAAAGATGTGTTCCGTCGGGACCTGGGAGACCTCTCCACGACCTATCGGGAGGTTTATCGGCGGATCTTTGGGGTGGAGCTGTAGTCTGCGCCCCCCGAAGTTGCTCACCGACCCAGAGGGAACTGAAGTAGGCCCGAGCCGAGGGCCGGATTCGGAGGGTACTCCCGACGAAACCGGCCACGCGCTCGTAGTCGAGCGCATCTCGGCTCGCGGGGGGCGTGGGGGGCGTGCCCCCCACAAAGCAAGGGGTTACCAGCTCAGATGCGGTGACCAATTCGGATTGGTATACCCGCCGCCGCCCGACGTGATCTGCGCCTGAAAATCACCGTCGGCCGATGCGATCCAGATGTGCGCCGCCCCCGACCGCGTGGAGCTGAACGCGATGTAATCGCCCTCGGGGCTGAAGCTTGGGTCCTCGTTGTCGCCCGTGCCCTGCGTCACGCGCTGGGTGTTGGAGCCGTCGGTCTTGACCGTGAAAATATCAAAGTGGCCGTCGCGGCCCACGAAGGCGATGCGATCGCCCTTGGGTGACCAGGAGGGTGAAGTGTTCTGGCTGCCCTGAAAACTCACGCGATGGGCTCCGGACCCGTCTTTGTTCATCACGTAGATTTGGGGGCCCCCAGACCGCTCGGAGACGAACGCGATTTGGGAGCCGTCCGGGGAGAACGACGGCGAGACGTCGATCCCCGGCGAAGATGTGAGCCGCGCGAGCTCTCGACCTGTGGCAGGGTCGATCGTGAAGATCTCGCTGTCACTCCCGACCGTTTGGGTGAGCGCGAGGATGCTACCCCCAGGCCCAAACGCGCCGCCGGTGTTGATGCCCGCCTTGGCTGCGACCCGGCGGATCTGCCCCTTGCCCAGGTCCGCGATGTACAGGTCCGGATTTCCGGCAGCGTAGCCGGTGTAGGCGATCGAGGAACCCGTAGGTGACCAGCGTGGATTCAGGTTGATGCTCGCGTTCTTGGTGATCGAACGCCGGCCGTAGCCATCCGCATCGCAGAGGTAAATCTCCTTGTTCTCGCCGAACTTGCCCGAGAACGCAAAGCGCGTGTCGAAGAAGCTGCGCTTGCCGGTCACCGCGAAGACAATGGCGTTCGCGACGCGATGAGCGAGCGCGCGGGTCGCAGTCCCGCCGGCCGAAAAGCTCTTGGCGTCGAGCTTCGTGGCGGTCCCCACCTCGTAGATCCAGACCTGGGTGTCGAGGTTGGAGCCGGAGGTCGCGGTCACCGTTTTGGCGAGCACCGCCGCGCCCGATGGCCGCCACGCCGAGAAGTCGAACTCGCCAGGTTGCACGCCTGCATCGCCAGGTTCCAAGGAGACATTGGGATCCAGCACCGTAAAATACCCGGTGAGCTCCAAGTCGCGCTTCACGACGTTCCAAAAATCCTGGGCCTGGGCTGCGCCACCTTTGGGGTACGGCAGCGCGATGGGCACCGCGAGCTGGCCGGGGCGGCCGATGTTGATCTGCAGCCGGGGACCGGGCACGGGGTCCTCCGCCCGGGCGCCCGAGACCGCCGTGGTGATGACGACAGCAGCGAGGAGGCCGAACGAGAGGGCGGACAGGCGGGACATCGGAAACCGGGGCGAAGGGGGTGGGCTAACGCGGCCGGGGTAGAACACGCGGGGTTCGGGCTCCCTTGCCCAGGTGTCCGATGACCACGCGTCGTACCGCGTCCTACTCCAGCCCTTCCCCCTGCTCGCGCACCTTCATCACCTTCCACTCCCCGTCTCCACGGCGAGCCAGCGCCGCTTCGGCGCGGGACAGCGCCTGGGAAATCCGCGCGCCGATCACCAGGAACTTCGCCACGGTCTCCCCGTTGCCCGCCGTGATCTGGTAGGCGGTGAGCGTGGGCTCGGCGCCGACGTCCGCGGCGACCACGGGCTCCACGATCTCCGCCGGCGCCACTGCGGCGACGGCCTCCGTCGGCGCAGCGACGGGCGCCGGCGCAGCGACGGGCGCGACGGCCTCTGGCGCAGCGACGGGCGTTGCCGCAGCGGGCTGGACCTCCGCGACGGGGGCAGCGACCACGGCAGCAACCGCGGCGGGCGCACCGGAGGCGCGGGACACCGGCTCCACCGTGACGCTGGCGACGGCGCCCCGACTGGCCCGCTTGGGGGCAGGCGGCGTGGGAATGTTCCGGAGGACCCTGTACTTTCGCACACCATCCGCGGACATGCCGAGCCGCTCCGCCACCACGCGATCCGGCAGCACGCCCACGATGTCGGCGTGCCCATCCAACCTGGAGGTGCGGAACCGGGGGCCGGCCACCGGGGCTGGCTCGACCGCTGCCACGGGTGCCGGGGCCGGCGGGGCGGCGATGGGCTCCGCCACAGTCGGCGCGCGCGCCGCAACCCGAGACGGTGCGGCAGGGATGCCGCGCAAGGAGCGGTACTTCTGCACCGCGCTCCGGGAGAGTCCGGCGCGGCTGGCCACCTCATCGTCTGGGAGCACGCCGACGAGATCCAGGACCGCGTCGATCTTGGAGACCACGGAGCGGACTGGCCTGGAGCTCGACGGGGGTGCCACGGGCGCGGCGGGCATCGGCGCGGCGGCCGGCTTCGCTGCGGTGGCGGGCTTCGGCGCGGCGGGTGTCTGCGCCGGCTCAACCTGCGGCGTGGGGGCTGCCGCGGGCCGCGCCCGCGTCCTCGCGACCGACGCGGAGCGGGGTGCCGCCTCGATCCCGTACTTCTCGCGGTGCTTCCGAACGCCCTCTGGGGTGGCACCGGCCATCGCGGCGACGGTTCGGTCATCCAGCGTGCCCATCAGGTGCCGGAACGCCGCGAGCTTCTCAAAGCGCCCGCTGGGCGGGGGCTCAGCGGCCGGGGCGGGAGCGGGGGTGGGAGGCGACTTCACGGCGGCGGGCGGCGCACCAGACAGGCTCCGGAAGGCGGCCACCTCTCCCGCGGTCACGCCCGCGAGCTTCGCGACGTTCTTATCGGACATCCCAGCGAGCATCTCGCGGAACGGGGTGAGCGCCTGAACAGCGGCGACGGAGAGACCGGGGACGGGGGAGTTCGGAGAGGGCTTCATGCGGCCCCGCTAACCGAAAGAGCCCCTTCAGATCACATTCCGACACTCAAACACCACAGAAAATACCAAACCGCTCGCCCACCGCGGCGGGGGCGGGGGCATCGTCGCGGTCTGCTGCACCGCTCGCAGGCCCGATTGATCCAGCGACGAGTTTCCACTGCTGGTGTGGATCGTGGGCTCCTCGACCATGTTCCCCTGCCCGTCGATCGAGATCCCGATGGCGACCTTCAACTTGGGGTTCGCCTGGCAGGTGGAGACGATCGGGTGCCAGTTCACCTTGACCTTGTCGTCGACCTTCTTCTGCCACTTCGCCACCTCCGGGTCGTTGACCCCCGCCGTCGCCATAGACCCATCCCCCACCCCGTTCGGATCGCTGGCCGCTCGATCCTGCGTGCCGACCGGCGCGGAGAGGTCCTTCAGCAGCTGGGCGCGCTTCATGTCCTCCATGATCCGCTGCAGCTCGGCGTCGGTCTGGCCCTTGCTCACTTGGGCCTCAGGGGTCTTGAACGCCATGTCACTGGTCTGGTTCGGGGGCGGCTCGGTCGTCGGGGTGGCAGCCCCGCGCAGCGGCTCCGGCGCCCGCTCGGCCTTCTGCACCATGCGGGAGTCGGACTTCGGCGGGCCGGACATGCTGACGATCAGCACATCCTCGGGCTTGAAGATCGGCGCGGGCGCGGGCGCAAACTCCTGGAGCAGGAGCACCGTGGCGCCGACCAGCAGGTGGGCGAGGAACGCCGCGGGCCACTCCCACAGGAGGGCCGGGATTTTCACGTGCCCCCGTCCACCGGCCCCGGCTGTGTCACGAGGCCGACCTTGGGGATGCCGCAGTCCTTCGCGACCGCGAGGAGCTGGAGGACCTTTTCATACGGGAGCTTGCCATCTGCCCGTACGAACACCTGTTGGTCCGGATTTGCTGTCGCGATCGCGGTCAATTTTGTCTTCATCTCGTCAAGGGTGAGCTTGAGGTCGTTGATGTAGTAGACCTCTTCCGCGGTCACCGAGAGCACCATCTGCTCGTCATCTTCGGGCTTCAAAGGCGGGGCATCGGCCCGGGGCAGCTCCATCTCCACGCCGGTGATGCTCAAGGGTGCGGTGACCATGAAGATGATCAGGAGCACCAGCATGACGTCCACGAAGGGGGTCACGTTGATCTCGGCCATCATGCCGTTGTTGCTGGATCCGCCGCCCATCCCCATCGGTCACCTCCGCGCGTAGTGGCGCTTGACGATGTTGAGGAAGTCGGCCGAGAAAGCGTCCATCTCCGAGGCGATGTTGCGGATCGAGCTGTTGAAGTAGTTGTACGCCATGCTCGCGGGGATGGCGGCCAGCAGGCCGACGGCGGTGGCGATGAGCGCATCCGCGATGTCGGGCCCGACCACTTCCAGGCTGGCGCTGCCGGTCTCGCCCATCTTGTTGAAGGCGCCGAGGATTCCCCAGACGGTGCCGAAGAGCCCGATGAACGGCCCCGTGCTCGCCGTCGTGGCGAGGAACGCATTCAACCGCTCCAGCTTGTTGAGTTGAACCTGCTCAGATCGCCGCATGGCGCGCTCGACATTCTCGGTGAGCCCCAGCTCCATGTTCCCGCCCGAGTCCTGCTGGGTGAGCTTGGCGATCTCGACGTACCCGGCCTTGAACACCTCGGCGGTCGGCGAGTGCGGGAACCGGCCACACGCCTGGTAGGCCTGCTCCAGCGCGGTGGCTTTCCAGAACACGTCCACGAACTTCGTGCCCTGCCGCGCGGCCCGGCCCACGACGATGAACTTGTTGAGGATGATCCCCCAGCAGGTGATGGACATCAAGATCAGGATGCCGAGCACGAGGGGAACGACGACGGAGATGCCCTCTTCAGCAGGGGCAGCGCCGATCGTAGCGAGGTAGACGGTGAGTGCGGAGTCCATGAGGTACCAGCGGGGGCTTGTATTCTGGTGGGGGGCGGGGCGCCGCTCGCCTGCTCTGGTTCAATCCCCCGAGTACCCCAACGCCTCCAGCTGGGCCTTCAGGTCTGCGGTCAAGGCCCGGGGCTCGGCGGTCTGGACACCGGACCATTGCAACGGTCCAGGAACAAAGCCTAAGGTTCCGCTCACCGGAGGGTACCCCACGCCGTCGAGGGTGACGGTCAAGGCGGCATCGGGGGGCCAGAGTCCGAACGCGCCGGGGCCCGCCACGCCGCCGAGACGCAAGCCGCGCTGAAAGAGGGCGCCGGGGGTGGTGAGCGCGCCAAGGGGGATGGTCCACGGCTCGCCGAGGTGGTCATAGATCCGCTTCTCCAGCGGGTCGCAGCGGACGGCGGAGGGTGTTTTCTCGCGGGGATCGGCGGCGAGATCGAACTGCTCACGCTGATCGGCCGCGAGGTCAACGACGCAGGCGGTGGCGGCGTTTGCCGGGCCATCGACGATGCCCAACTTGTTGCTTTGAAACCGGCTGGTCTCGGAAAAGAACGGGCGGTCGGGCACGGGCTGGCGGACATCCACGCCATCGCCGATGCCCCAGGGGATCCCGGCGATCCCGGCGATGGTGGCGGCGATGTCGATGTTGCCGACCCGATCGTCACGCACCGCGGCGGGGATGCCCGTACCGGAGACGATCAACGGGATGTCGAGGGCCTCGCTGTAAAGCGTGTGTGCGTGACCCCAGCTCCCACGCTCGCCGAATTCCTCGCCGTGATCAGCCAGGATGATGAACACCACGTCCCGGTCCCACTGCCACGTGTCAATCAGCGGCTCCAGGCTGTCGTCCACGTAGCGGATGCTCTCGTCGTATTGAGCGATGAGCCCTTTCATCCTGTCCTTCCGGACAGGCTTCTTGACGTAGTGATGCCAGGTCCGGTAGCCCAGCTCCCGTTCGCTCATCACGCGGTTGTAGCGCTCGTTCCAAGGCTCCGGGGGGTCGTAGGGATAGTGTACGTCGTAGGTGTGCAGGAACAAAAAGGCAGGTTCGCCGGGCGGGAGCGCCTTGGCCCAATCGAGCGCGGCGGTGGCCAATTCCGGCGTGCGAACGGCGTGGCCGATGCTCGCGCGCTCGGTGAGTCCAAAATCGTTGTAGGTGTCAAAGCCGCGGTTGAACCCGTAGTCGGCACCGACGTAGATCGCGCTCACAAAGCCTGCAGTTGCGTACCCGGCGGACTGAAGCCGCTCGGCGATCACCGGAACCGAGGAGGTGAGCCGGCGGTCATCCTCGATGATCTGATGCTCGGTCGGCCAGAGACCCGTCATCATGGTCATGTGGGAGGGCAGCGTCCAGGGCGAGGCAGAGAGCGCGTGGGTGAAGCGCAAGCCGTCCTCCGCGAGGGCGTCGATCGTGGGGCTGGTGTCGCGCTTGTGGCCGTACGAGGAGAGGTGATCGGGGCGCAGCGAGTCGATGGAGATCAACACCACGTCAGGCCGCTTGGGGTCGCCGGCGGGCAACGTGTGACAGGCCAACGCCGCGAGAATTCCTACCACGACCGCCACCAGGGCCACCCTGCCGGGAGGAAGCGCATCATCAGCGCGAACAGAAAACAGGTGATGAAGACCCCTACGACGCTCCGAGATGAACCCTCGACGAGCGTGCGTAAACACTCGCGCGGCTCGGTGAAAAACACCGCGGCGTGTACGAGCCAGAGCGGCTCCAAAGGCAGCCGGTACCTTGACAATCCCGCGAGCACGGCGATGGCGGCGACATGGTAGAGCACGATCAAGCCGCTGCCCGCCGCATACCAACCTTTGCCGCGCGCAAACAACCCCATCGTGCCGCCGATCAGCGTGGTGAACGTAAAGCCGGCGACCCCGACGATCAGCACCTCATCGAACCAGTCGGGCAGCCCGCGCCATCGACCCCAACGCAAATTGCGGGTGAGAAAACTGTGGGGCGTGACCAGCTGGGCGACGCGCAACGGGACGCGGGCGAGAAACACGTCGGGGTGGGCTTTGATCCACGCCACGCCGTTGTCCGCCTCGCATTGATCCTTCTCGACAGGGTTGCCCTCTTGCTTGCACGGGGGCCGGCCCATATCCTTGGCGCGGTCAAACGCCCGGGCGGAGAGCTGGCCGTTCCCGTAGTCAAAAGTCATGGGCGGAAACTCATTGTTGCCCAGGTACATCATCTGGCCGAGGGTCCGGTCGGAGATGACGAGACCGCCAAACTTCTTCGTCGCGTAGACGCTGTAGGGCGCGACGGTCAGCACTGCGGCGAGCGTCGAAATGGCCGCTTGCTTCCAGGCAAGCGTGGAGCGCCATCGTCCCCAGAGCAGGACCGCGACGAACACCGGCGCCATGTAGGTCGCTACGCCGCGGAAGAGCACGCAGGATCCGAGCAGGACCCCGGGGAGAATGGCGCGGCGAAGGGTCTCCCCCTCGCGGGTGTAGCGCAACGCCAGCATAGCGCCCAACAACAGGCCGGAGTAGAAAATCTCGCTCCAAAGCGAGGAGGTGTAGAAGATGAACGTGGGGTTCAGGGTGTACGCCCAGGCCGCCCAAAGCCCAGCCTTCCGGCCATATTCACCCTCGGTCAGCCGGTAGATCATGCCGACGCTCGCGACGGCGACGAAGAGTTGGCCGATTTGCACGGAGCCGGGGAGCGTGAACAGGTACTGGTGAACGGCGAGCAACACCGGGTACGCCGGTGCCCAAAGCCAGCCGTGGGTGCCAGTCATGCCCTTGCCGGCGAGCAGGGACTTGGCGATGTCCACGTAGGTGCACTCGTCCCGCACGCAGGGCTTGGCGATCCAGACGAGCATGGGCACGACGCGGAGGATGAACGCGACGATCATCGCGTTGCGGAGCGGCGAGTCCTTCCAGGTGCGGGCAAACACGGGCCGGGGTTTAGCCCGATCATCGGCGGGCATCACCGCAGGGCGGAGGAAACCGCAGACGGACGAACGGGAGGGCCTCCCTTTCGATGGATTGGAACGAACGGGAGGGCCTCCCGATCCGTCATTTCGTGAGCGAACGGGAGGGCCTCCCGATCATGCGAGCGGCACCCGCCCGGAGATCAGCGGCGTTTCACGGCCCGAGTTTGCGGCGGGAGGGTGGTCCGAGCCGCCCAAAGGCCGTGAACGCCCTCGCCCGACGGGCACCCGTCACCCGCGATCGTACGCGCCGATGTCGCCGCGGGTGCCGTCTGAGTCAAGGAGGGCCGGGTCGCCGGCATCAATCAAGTGACTGCCCGCCGCTGGGGTGAGGTCGTCATTGTCGAAGTCGCCGTCGATGGGTAACAGATCTACCCCCCCACCAACCACCAATGCGCCGGGGCCCACCCGCCCGTGACCCCGCCGGGCCCGGAGATGTGCTCAATGGCGAACGCGATCTCGCCGGTGATCGGCCCCAGATCGACGGTGAGGACGTGCCAGCCGGTGATCACCGGGACGGTGATCTCGCGGCTTTGATCGCCCCAAGTGACCCGAAGCGTCTGCGGCGAGTTGCTCGGACCCAGGCGCGCGACGAGGCGGGCGGTCGGGGACGTGCCCGACATGTCAAACCGCTCCATCTGATGATGCCGGCGCAGGCTGTCGACGACGGGGCGGACCACACGAGGGTCGGCCGGCGTGGGGTCCACCGGCCAATCGCCCAGGACCACGGCCGACGCTCGCCCTCGGAGGACCTTCGCGCGGCCGAACAGGCCCCCAGGGCCGGCTGCCGACCAGCCGTGGGCGCGCTCGTCCACGGGATCCCCCTCGTCCAAAGCGTCAAGTACACGCTCGTTCGGGCCAAGGGGCGGAGGGGTCAGGCGGGAGGAGAACGCCGAGGGGTTGGGGCGCGCAGCCACCAGCACCGGGCCGCCGATCGCTTTCGGCTCGGGGATCTGCACGGCGGCGACGGGCTCAAGCAACCCCGTGTCCAAGAAGCCGGGGAACCACTCGGGGAAAAAGACCACCAGATCAGGCCGCGTCCGCTCGACGTAGTGGAAGACCCCGGCGCCCCCCTCCAGCGCATAGGGCAGCGCGGCCGGGGTGACGAGGCCCTCGAGATCCACGAGCCGGTGACCGCCCAGGTACGCGAGCGCGCCGACGTCGTTCCCCGCGACCGTCTGGCCCGCGGGCAGATACGCAGCCACAAACCTGGCCATGCCGACGTCGGCGGTCAGCACCTCGCGGGCATCTGAGGCGAGGCGCTGCGACCAGGTCCCGATCTGTCCGACCAGCACCAGCGCGAGGGGGGCGATCGCCCAGGCGCCAGGGCCACGCCGGACGGCCATCGCCGCCACGGGAAGGAAGATCACGAGGCCGGGGAGGAGGTAGCGGGCACCTTGGGACGGGCTCCGCATGACGAAAACGTCGAGGCACAACGGCAGGAGCCAACACACGGCAAGGAGGAGCCTGGGATCGAGGCGATCGGCGCCGCGGCGAGGCAGGGTCCAGAGGCCGTAGGCGAACAGCGCCAAGCAGGGGACGCCCGCCATGCCGAAGAACTGCTCGCCGTAGCCGCCGAGAACGTAGTTCTCCCAGAGCACGCCAAGCTCGGAGTACTCACTCGCTTGGAAGAAGCGAGGGTTGCCCTTGGCGGCGACCGAGCCGGAGAGCACCGCACCGGTCAAGGCCAGGTTCAGCAGCGGCTGGACCGCCCCCGGGAGCGACACCGCGAGGCGCCAGACATCCGAAGGCGCGCGGATTCGGGCGAGCCCCGCTGCGCCGACGACCAGCGCACCTTCCGGCCGCGTGGACGCAAGGGCCAGCCCCCATCCGATGAACTCTGGCGTAGATCCATTCAAGTTCGCGCGCAAAAAACCGGCCAAAGCGCACGCCATCAGCGGGACCTCCATACCGCTGGCCGCACCCCAGAGCAGGGGCCCGGAGGCGACCACCACAAACCCCGCGAGGAAAGCGTCCACCTCGTCGCGCTCAGCCCAGGTCCTGCGCACCAGCTCGGCCGCTCCGACCCAGAGCCCGAGTGAGAGGACCAGCGCCCACAAGTAGAGCCCGAGGCCCTTCAGCCCGCCCAGCACGCCGGGGGCGAGCAGCACCGGCCAGAGCAAGCTGGAAGCCCCAGATGTGTACACCCCGGGCTCGCCGTAGCTGCCGGGGTCCCCCGCTGCGAGGGTTCGAGCGTACTGGAAGTGGATGAAGGAGTCGTCGAGCGGCGGGCAGAGCTCGCCATTCTGCTGGACCTCGTTGCCCAGCGCCCAGCCAAGCAGCGCGCTGGCTACCAGCAGGTAGGCGAGCCAGGGCCGGGGCAGGGGCAAGGCTACAGCGCCTGTGGCGGGCGGAGGAGAGCGGTTCCACATCCGCGGGCAGCCCTCATCCGGCACGGGGTACCGTGCCACCTTCTCCCGGAGGGAGAAGGGGAAACACCAGGCTTCACCAGGGATGCCACTATTCCCCGCCCGCCTGGGGCTCGTTCTCCGCGTCACCCTCCGCGGGCGGGCCCTCACCCTCGAGGCCCTCGTCGATGGTCTCCTCCGGCTCCGCCGCTGGCGGCACCTTCCCGTTCGGGTTGCCCGGCGACGGCTTCTTCGGGTCCTTCGGGTCCTTCTTGTCCTTCTTCTCGCTCGGCTTCGCCTTCTCCGGCTCTTTGCCTGAGATCCCGAGCCGCAGGTCTCGGGCCTGCTCGAGGTACACGCGCGCCCAGGACAACGTGGGGTCCGCCCTGAGCGCCGCCAGGAAAGCGTTGTACGCCCCTTGGGGGTTGTTGGCTGCCCGGGCCGCCATGCCCTCCGCGTAGAGCACCTGCCCGACCTCCTCCCCGGCCGCGAGCGCGGCACCGGCGGTCGGATCCACCCGCAGCGCTGCACTGATCGCCTCCGACTTGCCGTACGGGTTGGACAGCCCGTCGGCCCGGGTCACGAAGCAGGCGACGACCGCCTGATCGACCTTGGGGGCGTGACGATCCCGCCAACCCAGGTTTCGCGCCACGTGCCGCCTGGCGTTCTTGAACTCGACGCGTGCCCCCTCACAATCTCCAGAGCGTGCCTTGCCGAGAGCGCTGGCCAGGGTCTCCTCTGCGTGCTTCAAGGCCACCCCGCCCGGCACGATGTGGACCGCCCGGGACTTGACCCACTCGCCAGGGAGAAAGGACGCTTCGCCGGTGGAGGCGCCGAGCCAAGGCAGGACCTTGCC
>CANKNP010000104.1 GCA_947483545.1 Deltaproteobacteria bacterium
GACCTCGCTCCACGCCTGCGCGGTCTCGACGTCTACGCGGTCCTGCGACGCGATCACCTCGGCGCCCAGGGCCACCCGGAGCGGATCTGCGAGGCGAACCTCGCCCTCCTCCCGAAGCGCCAGCGTCAACCTGCCTGCGACCGCGCTCGCCTCCGGCAGCTCGCCGACCACCTGGTACCGCGTGAGCGACAGGCTCCCTCGGATGTTGTCCGCCTGGCGCGCACCGCTGTGTTGGAGGCCGACGACCTGGTATTGGCGGTCGTAGTTGAATTCTGGGTTGATCGACTGCTCGTACGCATCCAGCAGGGTCGGCTCCCCAGCGTAGCGGACATACGCGTCCCCGGCGCCAAACGCGAGGAGCGCAAACCGGCGACCTCTTACATCCTCGTGCTCCAAGCGCCCGAACCAATCGGAGAACACCGGGAAGCTCGTGTACTGGAGGCTCGTGTTGTCGAGGATGTCGAGGTAGCTCCGCCGGGCGTTGGCCCGCAGGGTCCAAGGCGCCTTGCCCTCGCGCTGGAGCGGGATCTCCACGCCCCCCGAGGCCATGATCAACGAGAGGTTCAACGAGCCGTGGACGCGATCTGGCGCGGCCCAGGTGCTGGTCGTGTCGATGATGGCGCCGGTCGCGTCGCCGAACCGGGACGAGAAGGTGGAGGGGTACAGGGTCAGGCTGTCGACGATGCGGGTCGGCAGGACCGAGGCGTAATTGTTGTAGTGAAATAGATAGGGGAGCTCGATGCCATCGAGGTAGTAGTGATTGTCGCCAGGAAAACTGCCGCGGACGGCAATGTCGCCGGAGCGGGGGGAATACTCCGGGGTTTGCGTGACGCCGGGCAACGACTGGACGAGTCGGATCGCATCGTCGTAGGTGCCGGGCGTCTGGTTCACACGCTCCCGGTCGAGGTGGACCTGCGCGACGACGGGATCGTCCCGCCGGGCCTCCACCACCACCTCCCCAACCCCCGCGCCTCGACGCAGGAAAATGCGGAGCACGTCGCCCTGGGGCGCGGTCAGCGGCATCGTCAGGGACACGAACCCGGGGGCATGAACCTCGATGATCGTGCCGGCCGGCAAACCGAGGCGCACCCGTCCGTCCGGGGCCGTCTCGATCAGCGAGCCGTCCGACAGGGCGATCACCGCCGCGATCCCAGCGCCCGTCCCCTGCTCGACCACCCGTGCTTCAATCGCCGCCACATCCGCGATCTCCTGCGCGTGCGGTGAGCCCGCGGGGTCCGCGATCTCCTGCGCCTCTGGTGTGCCCGCCATCGCCGCAGCGATGATCCCGATCACCGCAGCTCCCCCTCGATCACCACCGTCGCCCCGATCACGTCGGACCTGGCGCACCACCCCTCGACCATCGGCGCGAAGTCAAACGCCGTCCCGGCTGGGCCCCCGCAAAGCGCTGGGCTCGCGCTCGGATCCGACACTGCGACCACCTCGCCGAGGTCAATCCCCGCGGTGGTGGCTGCTTCCACCACGGTGGCTTCAAAAAACCCGACACCAGCAGCCCCACTGGCCGGCAAAATCCGCCCCGCGACATAGGCAAGTTGCCCCGGCGGGTCCACCGCGACGTCGATCCACATCCACGAATTGTTGCCAGCGCCGTCCAGCGCCAGCGCGAGCAGCGTGTACACCCCGGCGTCAACCGTCGTGGTGCTCTCGACCTCGTTGTCGTCGAGCACAGCCGTACCAGCGAACCAGTCGGCGCTCGTGGGATCCAGCTCTGCAAACTGCCCGCCGGTGGCCATCCAGTGAACGGTCACGCCCTCGTCCACATCCAGCTCGATCCGGACGGCGCTGCCTGCCGGGATCGGCGTGTCGTCGCCCGGGGTGACCGCGAGCCGATCTGCGACGGGGGTTGCGATCGCCGAGATGTCCAGGTCCACCGCCCGGCGTTGAAATCCACGGATCGCAGGCGGTTGCCCGGGTTCCGACCATTCCAGGGCCGCAGTCTCTTCCCCGCTGGGCGACGCCGCGACGAGGTCTACCGCACCGTCGGCGACAAGCGCCGCCCCTTGCCCTTCTGCGGCCTGTTCGCCGCTGGTCCAGGCCAGCGTGGGCGCGACCCCATGCCACGCGCCTTCCCCCGACCATAGTGCCGCTCGCAGCGTGGTCGAGCCGTCCGACGCAGGGAGCCCGGACACCCCAGCGATCCGGAAGCTCGCGAGGTCGTGGCGATCCTCGGAGAAAGGCTCCTGGCAGCCGAGGACGAAGAGGATCGAGAGCACGCGGCGCTCTACCGCGATCGACGGAGTCGGGGCACCCGGGGGGTGTCAATGAACGGTCGGACGCCGCCGAAGCACAAGCAACCCCGCAAGCCCGATGATCCCAACCCCACCCGCCGACCCAGGCGCCGTCGAGCACCCCTTCTCCACGTCGTCCGGCTTCGTCTCCTTCTCCTTGCACACCGTCACGTTCGGATCCTCGTCGTCGCAGTCCGCCTCGTCTCCTGCGAACGGCGCGCCATCGCCATCCTGGTCGTCGTCGTTGCCGTCGCAGTCCTGGTCGATGCCGTCGTACCAGGTCTCGGCGGCTCCGGGGTACACAGCGGCGTTGGTGTCGTCGCAGTCGGCGAGGCGATCGACCCCGTCGCCGTCGGCATCCACCGACCAGGCCTCGGGGCCGCCCATCGCGCCGATGTCGGACCGGCTGCCATTCGGATCGATCAGATCCGGATCGCCGGCGTCGATGAGCGGGCTGCCGACCGCCAGCACGAACGAGTCGCTGTCATCGGCGTCCGCCACGTAGGAGGCAAAGCCAGGGTCTACCAACAGGTTGGTCGGGTCGTTGAAACCGGTGAAGAAACCCCCTGCGTCGCCAGCGACGTTCTCGTACACGTCGTTGTAGAGGATCCCGGCGCCATCGACCGAATCCTGGTCGTAGGCGTAGACCGCGGTGCCGGACGTGGTCCAGGCAAAAATGTTGTTGACGAGGTCCAGCGGGTTTGTCACCAGGCACAACGCACCTGCGACATCCGACCCAGCGTTCCCAACCCACGTGTTATTTTCTACTGTCGAACGCCCATTGTTGACGAGACACCCGCCGCCGCCCACCCGGGCGGTGTTCTCCACAAAAAGGTTGTTTCGCCAATTGTCATGCCCCGCGCCGCCCGCATTGTCCCTCGCATAAAACGCACCTCCGTAGCCCGCTGCGTTGGCCCGGAAAAGGTTGTTCGCGATCTCGACCTCGGATTGGCGATTGATGTAGAGACCCCCCGCGAACGAATCCGCGCCGGCCAGGTTTCCGGTGAACGAGCTGCGGCTCACCGTGGCCTCATCCCCAGGGCCGAACACCGCGGCACCGCCCTCATAGGTAGCCACATTGCCGTGAAAGCTCGCGTCCGAGATGCTGACGCCGCCGTAGCCCGCACCGTAGGCATCGTAATAGATCGCGCCGCCCGCAACGCCAGCAACGTTCAAGTCGAAGCTCGCACCGCTCACATCCAGGTCGCAATAATACACGGAATAGAGCGCCCCGCCCTGGCCGCCCGTGCTGTTTTCGGTGAACGTCGTGTTGGTGAACGACATGTTGGATAGGTAGTACGAGTAGATCGCGCCGCCCGAGCCATACAACGCGAGGTTTCCTTCGAAAACAACATTCTCGAAGGTGGCAGGGGCGTAGGTGTAGGCGAAGTAGATGGCGCCGCCGCCATAATAGGCGTAGCCGGTGGAGAACGTCGAATCCTTCACGTCCAGGGTGACGGACGACTGCGCAAAGATGGCACCCCCATACCCGTAGGTGGCGGTGCTGTCGCGGAACGTCGAGCTGTCGATGGTGATCGCGGAGTACCCCTCGAACGCCGCGATGTCGCCGCCATAATACAACGCGACGTCGTCGCTCCAGTCCCCGCGCGTGTCCGCGATGGTGCTGCCCGCGCCGAGGTAGATCGCGCCGCCGTACGCCGAGGAGCCGTTCGCCAAGAACACCGTGTCCGTCGTGGTCACCGCGACGGTCGAGGTGGTCAGCACCGCGCCGCCATTCCCCGCGCTGGCGAGGTTGCTGTCAAACGTAGACGTGGCCATGTCCAGGGATGCGGTGGTCCCGACATAGATCGCGCCACCCCCCGCGGCTTCGTTCGAGTAGAACGTCGAGGCGTCGATCACCAGGGTCGCGTTGCCCTCTGCGTAGATCGCCCCGCCGAAGCCATCGAGCGCCCCGTTGTCCTCAAACACGCAGCCTTCCAACGACAGGTTCGTTCCAGATGCCGCGTAGATCGCGCCGCCGTTGAGCGCCGCATTGTCCTCAAACGAAGCCTCGCTCAGGGTCGGGCTCCCCCCGGAGAAGTAGATCGCCGCGCCAGCCTCGGTGCCCGTTCCCAAGGTTTCGAACACCACGTCCTGCAGCGTGGGGCTGGAGCTGTACGAGACGATGCCGGTCCCGCCTTCGTTGTCGAAGGTGAAGCCCGACAGCGTGGAGTCCGGGGACAGACGGGAGAGGTTGAGCACGGGACCGGTGCCCGTCCCGACGAGCGTCGTCGCGCCTGCACCCTCCACCGACGAGATGGTCAGCTCAGTCTCATCCCAGACAAACGGGCCGACGTACCTGCCGCTTTGCACCTCGATGGTGTCCCCATCCGAAGCGGCGTCGATCGCTGCTTGGAGCGACGTGAAGTCCTCGCCGCCGCTGTCATCGACGGTCCAGGTCTGGGCAAGGGCGGAGGGCAACAGGAGGAGTGTGAGCATGGTGTGGGGCGGATCGTAGCACGGGGCTGGCAGCGGAAAGCCGGAGACCGGCTCAGACCGGCACAATGTCCGCATGGGTTCCCGCTGCGGCCACGAGCGCGGCGAGGTCGCCCGGGTCGGAGGTCAGAATGACGTCCCCGTCCACGGCGAGGAGCGCGACGGCGGCATCGATCACATCGACCTCGCCGGCGAGGCCCAGAAGTTCGCCGGCACGTCGCCCGAGCGCGCCATCCAGCGCGCGAACCTCCACACCGCGCAGGAGTCTCGAAAGGTTCGCCTGACGCCCGCTCCCGCTACGCCACACCTGTCCCACCACGCCGCCGTGGGTGAGCGGCGCCCGACCGGCGAGCAACTCCCGCTTCAGCAACGCCACTACGCTGCGATCCAACCTCTCGGCCGCGACGAGTGCGCCAGCGTCGAGCACGAGGCTCACCGGGGGGCTCCGAGCCGGCCCGGCGCTGCTGGACCGCGAACGTGGATTGCGGATTCACTGGCCCGCCGCGCGGCCAGCCGGATCTCCTCACCGGTGATCTCCCCGTGCTCCGCCTCGTACGTGCCAATGAAGCTGGCGAGCGCGGCCAGCCGAGCGTCGTGGCTGAGCTTGAGGCGCAGTGCCTCGTTTACCCAGGCGCTAACGCTACCGGCATCGCCGGCCGAAACGGCAGCCTCAGCAGCTTGTAGTAGCTCGGCGTCCACGGAGGCGGAGAGTCGGCGTTTAGCACTCATACGCTCAGCGTACTCGCGTATGTAGATCGTGGCAACCCTCCGATCGCCGAAGCGACGACGGCAGCGAAGTAGGCGGGCCGGGACTTTCCGAGCCGAAGCTGCGGGTGTGGGACACTCGTCGCGACCCGGAGACCTTCCAGGTTGTTGAAGAGGTCGATGACCAAGAGTAGGTAGTCGGCCGACGGAAGAAGTGGTCGTTGATATCTGTGAAGAAGGGGATGTCACATTTGGTACGAGGCGGTGTAGTTCAAGTGGGAGAGTTTCGTTTTGCGTAATCGAAATGATCCCCGTTCAAAGGAGACCGCGAGGTTTCAAGGCGAGAATCCGGGGCGAGGGCGAGGCCTGCGAGGGGTGACCCTGCGACCGCTCGACGACTACGCCCCCGCCGAACTGCGGCAAACCGCAAGACCGCTACCGCCAGCCGAGTCACCCAATCGGTTGCGCCGCGTTCCCGCGAGTTGAATGAAGTGATGCCCTGATGCCTCTTGGCGAGATCCAAGTCCGTACGTCGAGGCCCGCTGTCTATTCTGCGGAGCAGTCGACCGAGGGGAGGGACGTGTCAGACGCCAACTCATCCAAGCGTGGGTCCCCCCCGGTATCGTATGCGCAAAACATCGTAGCATCCTGCACATCTGCACCGGTGAAGGAGTAGTCACCGGCGGTAGGCGAACTGCGATTCAGATTTACGCACCACGGCCCGCGCTCAGTGTCGTCGCAAACAGGGCTCACACACGTCAGCACGGCGGGGCCATCGCATACACAATCGACGCCATCACTCGCGCTGTCACCAAAATGCAGAACTTTCCCGTCCATTCTTGACACGCAGCGCCGTCCAGGACCGCAACCACCACCGACCAGGATACACAGCATCATGACCGATGTCCGCATCATCGGATACACCCGCCGTAGTCGATGCTCTGGTAGGACACCGCGTCGTTGAGGTTGGGCTTGGACGACGTGTCACTCAAGGACCAATCGGCCGGATCCCAGCTATCAAGTTCTTCGCCGCAGCAGTTGGCGTGAGACCATCCGTGCTGAGCCGCAAACCGAACGAAGTAAAATTGGTTCGTCAACATCGAAATCTTCTCGTTGCCCAGACATGAATGGGTGCTTTCATGCACAATGGTCGCCGCGAGGTCAGCAGCCAGACAAGCCGACTCGCCCGTATCGTGGCCGCGATCGGCCGCGGAAAAGGCATCGAAGGCAGCGGTGACATAACCCTCGTTCAACTTGATGTATAGGCCACTCGTGCAGCCGTAGAAGATGTCGTGAGGCTTCCCTTCGCAGCCCTCGCCGCTCCAGGGTTTGAGGTGTAGGTGCCCCGCCGTGAAAGATCCGCCGGACAACAGGTTGATATGGCAAGCCCCGCTTTTTGCGACGCCATCCTGATCGTAGTAGTCCGAGACGATGTCAAGGTGCTCATTGATCTGCTTGAAGGCACGGTCGATGATGGACAACTGGTCCTCAGACCAGTCCTCGTGAGCGTAGTAGAAGGTCCGCCAATCATACGTCGCGCCCGAGGAACTGGCCCAAGATGATGGCGGCGCTGCCGTGCCAGGCCCGAACACTCCGTCAAGGAGGTCAACTCCGGGTGCCCCGAAGACGCTTGAGCGATCCGGCGTGGCACCCACTGCGCCCAGGGCCCGCTTGGCGCAGCCCTTGCCACAGGAGTCGGTGGCCACTCGAAGCGTGAGCGGGCTACCCGGCATTCCACCCGCATCGGTTCCACACCCGCATCCGCACTCCTCCCGGCCCGTCAAGATCGACGCCCCGGGCATGCCCGAAACCTCTTCGCGGCCGGCCCCGAAGTCAGCGACGGGACGGAACCGGGTCGCGATCACGCGATGCCACGTCGAGTGCAAGGGCGAAACGCGGTATTCGCAGCACTCGCAGCTTCCTGAAGGAACTGACGATCACGGTGCCGGCTAGCAGTTGTCATATTCTACCGTTCCGCCGACACGCCCGAACAATGGGGGGGTTCCGCCGGTGTTGTACCAGACCATCCAGCCAAACCGAACCATCTGCTTCGCTGAGGTGTTGTTGAAAACGTCGGTCAGCGTGCCGTAGCTGAACCCGTCTGCGGTGAGCGGGCTGCCAAGCTCGAAAACGGCACCCGGCGTACCGTCGGAGTCCGCGACCTGGTACGCAAAAGTGCAGCGGAAGTTCGTCTGACTTGCGCGCTGTTCGAAGGTGCCCCGCAACCGCTTCACGTCCGCCGCCGAGACCCAGCCCGTCGCCGGGTTGAAGAGCTTATTGTTCACATCGCCGGTGGCGGCCAGTGTCGACCAAGGAAGAGGGATGCGCTTCAAGAGGTCCTCGGGTGGTGGGTTAGTCACGGCGTACCCCGCCCACGCCTGAATGTCAACGCCATTGATGAGCTTCTCGCCCCCCGCCCGCCACGGCCAGCCCCGCCCTTAGCACGTACTCCCATGCCCCGGCGGTCGTTCGCAGCCCAAGACGCTCTTTCATCACCTGCAACCTCCGGTACAGTGCCGGGTCCACGCGCACGCACACGTCCTTCCGGTTCGCTGCGGCGGCGTCGTAGGTCAACGGGTTCCCGACGGCCTCGATCAGCCACGCGGGCACGGCGCCGCCCGCCGCTGGGGCCAGCTCCAGTCGCGCCAGGATCGCCGCGAGCAGCGCCGTTGGCAACTCCTCGGTGGCCCGGCGGGCATCGGTCTGCGGAGGCGCAGCAACCCGGGAGAGTTTCGTTTTGCGTAATCGAAGTGATCCCCGCCGTGCGGAGAACGCGAGGGATCAGGTGGAGGATAGCCGATGAACGCGATCAGCCCTGATGGGCAAGAGAGCCTGGCGGTTGCCGGCCTGCAGGGCGTTCGGGGGCCGTCGCTCGTCAAAAGCGGCCCTGCGACCCGGTCGGCGCTCCCACGCCCCAGGGCCGCCACCATCCGCGACGTCGGCATCGACACCAACACGCTGACCGGGCTGTTGCTACTGCGACTGCCGGGGGCGTTCGCGGACATCGAACCGTCCCTGATCCGTGAGCACGTCCTCGCGGGCGTCCGCCGCGCCCACGCGTCGGGGAAGCACTGCGGTCGCACGCGCAAGGACGTGGATCTTCGCCCGGCTCTCGCGTTGCTCAACGAGGGGCGTGGGCTCAAGGACGTGGCCCGCATCCTGAGGGTGCCGCGCGCCACCCTCCGCCGTCGGCTCGAGGAGGCGGGACGCCGGCCGGTGGAGCGGGCCGCCGCGCAGTGGGTCCAGATGGCTCGCTCGGTGAGGGGCGTCTGCCGCCTCTTTTTCGGGGTCCGCAATGCGGGTCCGGAAAGGGGTCCCGAACGAACTGCTTTCGGATCCCCAGGAGACGGGGGCCGATGCCCAACTCCATTAACCAGCGGTTCGACCTCAACGAGTGCCCGGTCGGAGGGCACCATTGGGCTGGTCCTCCTCGCCGCGGCGGCCTCGTCGCCGACGGCCCGGCGAGCCGCACAACACATTGCCGAGTCCGCCAGGGGATGCCACCGGTCCGACCCGCTCGCCCCCGAATCCCGCAAGGACACCTGGCACATTGCCTTGGACCGTGAGCCGCTCGGCGCGAGTTGGGCGAGAACGACGAACTCCCAGGTGGCCGAAGCTCCGCCCCGGCCGTCGTAACAAGAATGTCACAGATCCACGAGGAGTGCGCTATTGACGAGCCGAATAGCCGTTGGACCGGCAGGCCGAAGAGGCGTAGCGGTTGACATCGCCCGCCCGGCGTGCGAGCTTACCGGAACCACCTAAAACTCTGCAAATGGCGACTTCTTCTCAAAGAACCCTGGTATTCGCTCTGCCCACCATGCTGCTCGCGAGCAAGGGCGGCGACCAGAACTGGAGCTTCATCGACATCCCGATGGGAGACCTGGAGGATCTGGGACCGTACCTCGCCGTCATGGCGGGTCATACCGTTTCCTCCTCGAAGTCCACGAACGCGCAGTGGAAGGTGGTCTTCTGGTGGAGTGTCGATGGGAAGGTCTGGAACCCGGGCACCCCTGCGGACCTCTTCGCGGCCATCACGACTGAGGGCCAGGCGATCCAGACCGCCTTCGCCGACCCCACGAAGTTCGGTATCCACCTCAGGTTTGCTTATGGCATCAGGGCGGGCGCGGGGTCGGGGGTCGAGACTGTCACGGCCGGCGGGTACATCGTCGCCGACCTCAAGACCTGAGCGGGGCCGGCGTGCCCTCCCGTCCAAAGGCCTTGGGCTCGTGTACTTGCGCTGGCGGCGGATCTGCCTCCCAGCTACTAAATCTGAACGGCGGATTCGGCGGTGGCGCGTTGTTGCCTCGGCCGCCGGTGCTGGGGGGGGCGGTGCGGTCCACGGCAGAGGGCTGTGGATGCGGCGCGGCGACGGCCGTAGCTGCTCCCGGACGAAAGCTGGCCCCCGAGGCGTTGGACTCGTCCATTTTCAGCGGCCGAGGGATCGCCCGTGCGACACCGGAGGCAACGGCGGGCGCAGTTGCTCGCCGCAACTTGGCGAAAGCGCGCGTTGATGTGGTCGGGCCTACCGATCGGGTCAGCGCTACGACCAACAAGGTGTTGAGTTCAACCTCTGCCCTGCGATCACCCCTGACCGGGATTTCGGAGGAGGCGGCTGCGGCGCTGAGCAGCAAATCGATCTTCTCTACCCCGACGGGGTCAGCCGCCTCTGGCTCGCGGTTTGATGGCGTTTACGCGCCGTTCGCTCCCACGCGCCGGATTCCCGGCCTCGCCGCATCGCTCCAAACGCTCACCGGTGCGCACGACTTCGGGCCGTCCTCTATGGTCCAGCGGCTTGCCGGTCGAGGGCGTCTGGCCACCGGGAAGGGCGTACTTTCCGCCGGCCGCGGGCTTCCTTCTTCGATGTCTTCGGGTTTTCGCGCAGGATCGTTGGTCGGGTCCCGAGGGATGCCCGCGGCAGGCCGGCTGTCGAGCGGGATTGCGCCCTTCGCACCCGCGGGAATGGCACGCGTGCTTGGACGGTCCTCGGGCGGGTCCGCCCATTACCTCACTATTCCCGAAAGCTGTACGCAGCCGCCGCTAACCGTAAACGTGCTGAATTTGACGGACTTGGCTGGAATCTGCACCGTGAACCTCGGGTACAGCCCTGACTGGGATTTTGGTGACTACGACGGCTTCTTGAAGGCCTCGCTCCCACACGGCTACACTCCCTCGATCTCCGGCGAGCAGATGCTTGACTACTGCCTGCCCGACTGGTCCCGGGATGTGAAGTCTGTTGGCGACGATGTGTGGCACTGGGCGGACGATGTCATCCTTGACTTCAGCACAGTCACACAACCGCAATGGACCGCGCCCGGGCTCTTCTGGAACGACGAGGAGTACTCGCGCGGGTACTTTTACTACGCACTGCGTTACGCCCTTGTGACCCTCTACACCTACGCAGAACTCGGTGACAACCCTTCTCGCATGGCGTCTGCGTGCAGCATGAGTGCCAGCACGGTCCGGAAGGCCCGTGAGGTGCCGAACATCCGGGTGATCCCATTTAGCACCTCCAGCGCAAGCAATCTCAAGATCACTGTGAATTCTGACTACGAGGTCGAGCTTAACAGGACGTACGGCAGCCCGCAGGCGTTCACGCCAAACTACACGATCTACCTCGGCGACCAGATGCAGTGCGAGGCTGCCCTGGCCGACTACTACTTCTGGCAAGCTACGCGGCTGTATAGCCACGCTGTGGAGACGGGTGGTGACCTGTGGTATGCGTGGGTGGCCATGAATTGTGCTCGGGCGGCCCTCTCCGAACTTGTTGAGATGGCCGGGAGCATTTTGCACGAGTACGCGCACTGGGCGGGTAACCCCAAGACCTTGTGGGAGTGCTCTGTTCTGGGCGCGAAGTTGGACTGCTGCCACTACGTACTCGAATATTACTTTCGGAATCGAATGTGGGCGAAACATGGGCTTGTTCCAAGCCTCGGCGTGAACGGCGCTTCCAACTCCACCTATCCTGCGACTAGGTATAGCTCGTCTTCTGGTTGGTCGAATACCCTTGGCGGACTTGACAATAACTGCACGAACACCGGCATGCAGGTCACCGGCTCTCACGACAATGTCTTCAATGTCGGGCAGCCGCTGTCCATCTCTTGGAAGATCCCGAGTTCGTGTTCCACCGGCAGCGACAGCGGGTCAGATTCATTCAACGACTAACGGAGGCGCGATGCTTTGGGTCTTGCTCCTCTTTTCATGCGCGACACCCGTCGGCGGTGAACGCCTTTGCCCCTGGCTCGCGGATGAGGCGGGCGCGTGTCAGGAGAATAGCGCAGGAGCCGGCTGCATCGCGGTCTCGTGCTCGCTCGACCCTATCTTTGACGCGTGCTCGACAGGAACCTACATGGAGGTCGTCACGAGCGAGTTTGCCTTGGCGGATGCCGAGGAAGCATGCACCGGCGCGTACGACTGGTTCAACGAGCCGACGGTCGAATGCGAAGGGCCGACCACTCAACGTATCGTGGCGTGTGCCGAACAGAAGCGAAAGTGAGGTTTGAACGGTCAAGACTTGCGAGGAGGGGGGGCATGAGACTATTCGGTAGCCGAACCGCGGCGTGCGCCGGTGCCCTTTGCACGATAGCCGTAGGCTGTGCTAGGGGTAGAGACTCGAATGGCGCAGTCGAGGACAGTGGATCGATCGGGGAGGTTCTGGTGGAGGTTCACTTGCTCGACCTCGACGGGGCGCCGGTGGAGGGGGCCCAGGTGGGCACCGAGGCCGGGGCGACGGTATCGACCGACGCAGTCGGGGAGGGCGTAGTTGCTGTTGACTCCCATTCAGAGGTGCTGCTCAGCGTGGTCCAGCGGGACGGGCCGGCACTCGTGACCACTCTTGCGGCCGAGGACGCCGACCTCGAAGTGGAGATCCCCGTTCCGTCGGAGGCGGAGAGCAGAATGCTAACCGCCCTTGTTGGAGTCCAGTGGGATGAGGACAAAGGCCTTGTGCTGTTCAACGTCGGCGGCGTGGAGGGCGTGGTCGTAAGCGGCCCGGGGACTGGGCCGTTCTACATCGATGAGGGAGGGTTGCCCGTCACCGGCGCCACTTCAACTTCGGAGATGGGGACTGGGTTTTTTGTGAATGCCCCCGTGGGCACGCAAGAGTTGACGTTTTCCGAGGCGTGCATGACTACTGCGTTGAGCTGGTCACCCGATGCGGATGGTGCCTTTCCCGTTCCTTCGATGGCGGCGGCGGTTTCATTTATCTCCGTGGGGTGCTAGATAGCAGCGCCGGTGGGTCAGTTGGGGAGGCTTGTCCCGGGCTTGTCCACCGGTGCGAGGTTGTGGCCTCCCGCCGTACTGCCAGAGACGAGGATGCCGCTTCCCGGACGCGCGTACTTAGTTTTTTGGAGCGCCGGCGGCGACTGCTACCGCAGAGAGGGCCGCGGCCGGCTCGGTCGCGCGCTCGGGCCCGGGCCAGGATTGCGCCCAGCCCCGGTCTCCGTCAGCAAATCCGCGTCCGCGGGCCAGAGTCCGCGAGCCTGCGCGATCCGGCCGCCAGCCGGCTCCGCGCCGACGTGCCAGGTAGCGAATCGGGTGTGTGGAGCCGATCGGGTGTCTGCCTCGCGTGGTCAGGTGGGGGGCGTCGCCTCCACCGGCTGACTCACATGCTTCAACGCCAGTATATTCTCCGTCGAGCACACATCCGGATCGAGCGCAGAAGTTCTATAAGCGTTCGCCCATCCCGAGATCCGGGATCAGCGCGTCGCCATCCTCGCCCTCGATATCCCCACTTCTCGCACCTCAACCCCGGGCAAGTCCCGACCACGGGCCGGAGGCGTCGGGCACCAGGGGATGCCGGCAAGCACAAAACGATGGTTCCACTGCACTACCCCCCAACCCCGCGCTCCGCCACCGCCAGCCCCGCCCTCAGCACGTACTCCCACGCCCCCGCTGTCGTCCGCAGCCCGAGCCGCTCTTTCATCGCTTGCAACCTACGGTACAGCGCCGGCTCGACCCGCACGCACACGTCTTTCCGGTTCGCCGCCGCAGCATCGTAGGTCAGCGGGTTCCCGATGGCGTCGATCAGCCACGCGGGCACGCCGCCCGGTGTGGCTGGGGCCATCTCCAAGCGCGCGAGGATCGCGGCGAGCAGCGCCGTTGGCACTTCCTGCGTGCCCGCGGGCACCTCTCCGGTGGCTCGGGGCGGCACCACTCGCGGAAGCGAGGCAACGCGCGGCCGGGCGCGCTGGGCCTCGGTGCCCTCCTCCACTACGGGCACGACCTCGGCCTGCGCGACGGTGCCCACGGTCACACCCTCCCACGCCACCGGCCCCGCCGCCCAGAGCGTCCCCGCCCCGCGGCGCTCCGCCGCATCGGCCTCGGCGCGCGCGCGGACGGGATCAAGCACCGCTGTCCCAGCCGGGGATGTGGACGGCGGACGCGGCAGCGGCCGCGAGCGGCGGCAGCGTCGTGTCGGGCCGGATGCGCGCCCATGCCGCGCCCGCCAGCGACTCGACGCCTTGGATGAACTCGCGCGTTGGGCCGCGTCTCGGCAGCGTCCAGACGGACTGGCCGCGGTTCAGCGCCTCGCGGACCTCGTCGGTGCGCGGCAGCGGGCCGGGGAGGTAGGAACCGCCGGCATGGTTCGATGCATCGTGGATCGTCGTCGCGTCGCGCTCCCACTCCTTCCTCGGGACGGCGTCGATGCGGACGAGCACCACGTCGGTGTTCGCGGGCGTGGCGCGCAGCATCCGGATCA
>CANKNP010000105.1 GCA_947483545.1 Deltaproteobacteria bacterium
CGGGGGCATGCACGGGCGGCGCTTGGAGGGGTGGCGCCTGGACGGGGGGGGCGGAGGCCTGCACAGGGGGCGCGGAAGCCTGGACGGGGGGCGACGGTGGCGCCTTGGGCTCCTCGGTCACGGGGGGGAGCCCATCGTCCAAGGAGAGGTCGTCATCCCGGTCCACGAACTCTAGCAAGAAGCTGTCCACGTCGTCCGGGCGCATTCGACCTGCGGCCTTCATGCGCTCGGCGCTCGCCTCTTCCTCGGGCCGCACCTTGTGGATGCGGGTGAGGTAGTCATCGACGATCTGCTGCTCAGTCTCGCGGTCGTCGCGTTGCACCGCCTGCAAGCGGACCGCGTTCTTCTGGCCAGAGAGGTTCTCCCGGATGCGCTTGGTCGCGATCTCGGTGATCTTGTAGAGCGTGTCGAGCACCCCGTAGCCGCTCGCCGCGATCGACTCGACCACGGGCATGTCGAAGGGGTTCAGCTCCGACACCATGTTCTTGACCGGCAGCGCGTCTTCGACGTCGCGCTTGTTGAGCTGCACGACCAGCGGGATGCTCGCCAGATCGAGGCCGTGAGCCCGCAGGTTCTGCTCCAGATCAATCATCGCATCCAGGTTGGCCTGCGCCCGACCGGCGCTGGAGTCCGCGACAAACACGACGCCATCGGCGCCCTGCAGAACGGCGCGTCTGGTCTGCTGGTAGTAGACCTGGCCCGGCACCGTGAACAGCTTGAAGTGCGCGGTGAAACCCGCGATTTGTCCAAGCTCCAGCGGAATGAAGTCGAAAAACAAGGTCCGGTCGGTGTCGGTGGAGAGCTGGTGTAGATCGCCCCGCTGGGCCTTCGGCACCAGACGGTGCAGCACCTGGACGTTCGTCGTCTTTCCCGAGAGCGCTGGCCCCACATAGACAATCTTCGCCTCAATCTCGCGGCGAGCGAAGTTGATGGTGGCCATGACGCTCCGACGAAAGGCAGGGAAGCCCGGCCGCCGGCTGGCGAACGGGCGGGGAGAGGTAGCCCGTTCGGCCGCACCACGCCGCTTGCGGGACGCGAACGCCGCAGTCGGCAAGATTTTGGCAAGTTGCGGCAGTGCGCAGCGCTATGGTGGCCGATGTCCTCCTTCGCCGACGCCCGCCACTCCGTTCTCTTTGTCGGCTGGCTGGTCGGTTGCACAGGGAGTAAGCCCGACCTCGACGCCGGACCGGCCGTGACCCTCGCCCAGGACCAGGTGACAGCGGCCACGGTGACTTGGAGCACGAGGGCGAGTGTCGGCGGCTACGTCGAGTGGGGGCTCGACACGAACTACGGGCGCGCGACCGTCGAAGGCGAGCCGGCGGAGGTTCACACCGCGGTGCTCCTCGGGAACAAGGCCGATACCATCTATCATTATCGGACCGTGAATGACGGGGTCCCCGGGGCAGACCACACCTTTCGTACCGGCCCCTTGCCAGACGGGCTGCCGACCCTGACGGTCACCGGGGAGTCCACGTGGCGCGGGTTCCTGTTCTTCGGCGTCATGGGCCCGACCAACGCGATCATCGGGCTCGATCCGGACGGGGACATCGTGTGGTACTGCCTCGACGACCGGGGCGGTGTGCTGTGGAGGGCGCGGCGCCAACACGACAGCGCGGGGGTGGCGTACAACATCTCCACGTCGCCGGGCGCGGCCGGGGGCACCCATGAGATCCTGAACGTCGGCTGGGCGGGGGACAAGCACCCGGTCGTGGCGGGGGGCACCCATCACGATTGGGACTGGTTGGCAGAGCCCGACCAGGCGCTGATGACCAGGGAGGTCCTCGTCGAGGACGACGCGGGCCAGGTGGTCGGTGACCAGCTGATCGAGGTGAGCCCCGATGGTACCATCGAGGTTGTCTGGGATGCATTCGACAATTTCGATCCGCAGGGGGAGGGGCCCGACGAGGAGCCCGACGATGGCTCTGGTTGGACCCACCTCAACACGCTCCACGTCGCGGACGACGGAGCCCATGCCTACGTCGGGGCCAGAAACTTCTCAAGCTTGATCAAGGCCAATCTTGAAACTGGTGGCGTGGAGTGGGTGTTCGGGGGGACCCTCTCCGACTGGAGCTTCACCAATACGGACCGGCCGTTCATTCGGCAGCACCAGTTCGAATTCACCTACGACGAGGCGGGTGCCGAGGACAGCGTGGTGCTGTTCGACAACGGGTCCGGCAGCGAACAGTCCAGCCGCATCGTCGAGTTTGCGCTGGACGCCAGTGCGATGACCGCGACCGAGGTCTGGAGCTACACGCCTTCCCCGCCGATGTACTGCTTGGTGATGGGGGATGTCCAGCGGGTGGAGAGCGGCAATTACCTTGTGACATGGTCCACATTTGGCCAGTTGGACGAGGTCACGCCCGACAAGGAGGTGGTCTGGCGGGTCACCGATGACTCGGGGTACGGCATGGCTTACGTGACCCAGGTGGCGACGCTGCCGTAGGCCCTCGCCTCGTTGACGCCCGTGTGTACTCGGGGGTAGAACACCAACGAACCTGAGCCTGCGGAGGGCGTCTTGCCCCTGGCCCTTCTGCTCCCCTTGTTATCGCAGGCCCTCTCCGCCGACACGTTCGAGGGCTACACGTTTCACTACGGGGAGCCCCACGCGCACACTGGGATCTCGCATGATGGCGAGTCCTCAGACCTGCTCGACGGCTGTGCTGTGGAGGGCGACTGCGGGCCTTTTGAGACGGTATTCGACACTGCGGTGGCGAACGGCCTGGATTGGGTGGTTCTCTCCGAGCATGTCAACGGTGGCAACAGGTACGCCGCCACCGAAGCGGAGTTCCTCCAACTGGTCCGGAAGAACGTGGACGATGGGCCGTCCGCCGGGCTCCTCGTCATCCCCGGCGCAGAGGTCTGGTTCTACGCGGACGACCTCCCGCTGGGCCACCGAAACCTGCTGCTGTTCGGCGATCTCGCGGGCATGACCACGTTGACCCGAGCCGATGTCCTGCCGACGGACGATCCGGACTTCCAACTCGAGAGCTGCGACGACATCGACACCTGGATGGAGGGGCTGGTCGGGCGCTTCGGCGACGCGATGCTGGTCCCGCACCACACCATCGTCGAGGGCCCGATGCCCAACAATTGGAACTGCCATTCGAGCTACGAGCCTGCGGTCGAGGTCTACTCCGGATGGGGCACGAGCCTCGGCTGGGGGATCGACTATGACACTCCGGAGGCGATTGTTGCCTCCGGGGCGGTCCACATCGCGATGGATCCAGAGGGTCTGGCCCTTCGCATGGGTTTTCTCGCCGGGACCGATGAGCACATGAGCTGGCCGGGCGACCTGTGTCAGACGAAGGGCTTCTCTCGGGTGAGCAACGGGGGCATCACGATGGCCGTGTTGCCCGAAGGCGAGGCGCTCACCTCCGCGAGCTTGTACAGCGCGATCGTCGAACGCAGGACCTTGGCGACAACCGGCCCTAGGGTGCCCATGGTCGCGACGTACAGCACGCTGGAGGGGGACGCCTGGGGGCTCGGCGAGGAGCTCACCCTCGTCCCGAGCCAGACCCTCACCCTGGGGCTCGACATCGACCCGTCGCACACCTACGGGGTGGTGGGGGTCTGGTTGGTGACCCCGGACGGTGAGGTGGAGATCCCGCAGACGGCCGTGGACACCTGGAGCACCGAGATCGCCGCGGTGGACGCCCCGGCTTGGGCATACCTGGCCGTGCAGTTCGATGCGGGCGCGCTCGGCCTCTGCGACGATGGCAACGCCTCCGACGACGAGTGGATCTGGCTCTCGCCTTCGTGGATCGAGGTGGTCGATCGCGACGAGGACGGCGTCACCACGGCCGACGGCGATTGTGACGACGCCGACGCCACCGTCTTTCCCGGACAGACCGAGCAGCCCGACGACGGTGTGGACAGCGACTGCGACGGGTACGACCTGTGTTTTCTGGACAGCGACGGCGATGGCCACCCGAGCGCTGAGACCGGTCTCACGGAGACGTGTTGGGATGTGGGTTTCGCGAGCGGCCTCCTCGCGCTCGACTGCGACGATGGCGACGCCACGATCTCCCCGAGCATCGCCGAGATCTCGGCCGACGGCGTGGACCAGGACTGCGACGGCGTGGAGCTGTGCTACGCCAATGCTGACAACGATGCGTACCGATCCGATGACCTGGTGGAGGGCATCGACTGCACCGCGTCGGGCGAGGCCTTGGCGGTGCAGGCCAACGGGGACTGCAACGACAGCGATGCCGCGACCTACCCAGGCGCGACCGAGGAGATCGGCGACGAGCGAGATCAGGACTGCGACGGCGGGGAGCTGTGCCGCGCCGACCGCGACCTCGACGGCTACCGGACGGACGAGGTGCTCGCCTCTGACGATGCCGACTGCGTGGACACGGGCGAGGCGCCGGAGAGCGCGCCGCCGGCCGACTGCGCTGACGCGAACGCCGCTTTCCACCCCGACGCGCCCGAGCCCGATTGCACCGATCCGAACGACTACAATTGCGATGGCCTCACGCTCTACGCGGATGACGACGCGGATGGCTGGGCGGTCTGCGAAGAGTGCGACGACACCGATGCCGACGTGCGCCCGGATGCGGAGGAGATCACCGGGGACGGCATCGATCAGGACTGCGACGGGGTGGAGCCTTGTTTCGTGGACGCGGACGACGATGGCTACGTGCCGAGCGACCCCGCTGTCATGGTTGGCACTGTTGGCTGCACAGAGGCAGGCGAGGCGACGGGCACCGCGCCGGGCGGGGACTGCGACGACGTCGATGCGAGCGAGCACCCTGGTGCCGCAGAGGTGACGGCGGACGGCGTTGACCAGGACTGCGACGGCTTCGAGCTCTGCTACGTCGATGGTGACACCGACGGGTACCTGCGCGATGATCCGCCCACGACCTTGTCCGCGGACATTCGCTGCCAGGGTCCGGGCGAGGCGCTCGCCGGGCGCGAGGGCGGCGACTGTGACGATGCGGACGCCGCCATCCACCCCGACGCCGAGGAGACGGACTGCACCGATCCGGTGGACTACAACTGCGACGGCGTCACGCTCTACACCGACGGGGACCTCGACGGGTTCGCTGCCTGCGTCGATTGCGCAGACTCGGACCCTTCGGTGTTCCCGGGCGCTTCGGAAGGTACTGGCGATGGCGTAGACCAGGACTGCGACGGCACCGAGATCTGCTTTCAGGACGCCGATAGTGACGGCTACCTTGTGGACGATCCCGAGACTGTCCTCTCGACCGATCTGCGCTGCACCGGGCCGGGCGAGGCCCTCGCCGGGCGCGAGGGCGGCGACTGTGACGATGCGGACGCCGCCATCCACCCCGACGCCGAGGAGACGGACTGCACCGACCCGGTGGACTACAATTGCGACGGCCTCACGCTCTACACGGACGGGGACCTCGACGGGTTTGCGGGGTGCATCGATTGTGCGGATTCCGACCCCTCCGTGTTCCCGGGGGCCGAGGAGGGGACAGGCGATGGCGTGGACCAGGACTGCGATGGCACCGAGATCTGCTACGTCGACGCCGACAGTGACGGCTACCTCGTGGACGATCCGGACACCGTCCCCTCCATGGATCTGCGCTGCGCCGGGCCGGGGGAGGCCCTCGCTGGGCGAGAGGGCGGCGACTGCGACGATTCGGACGGGGCCATCCACCCCGATGCTGAGGAGCCGGATTGTACGGACCCTGTGGACTACAACTGCGATGGGTCGACCGGCTTCGCCGATCTCGACGCTGACGGGTTCCCGGCGTGCGTCGAGTGTCGCGATGACGACCCTGCGGTGAACCCTGCGGCGACAGAGCGCCCCGGCGACGAGCTCGATCAGAACTGCGACGGGGGCGAGTCCTGCTTCCTCGACAGCGACGGCGACGGCTATCGCACGGAGGCGGTTGCCCCCTCTGTCGACCTCGACTGTGACGACGTCGGCGAGGCCTCGGGCGCCGATCCGGCCGGGGACTGCGACGACCTGCTCGCGGTCGTCCACCCGGGCGCCGAAGAGCGCCCCGGCGACGAAGTGGACGCCGACTGCGATGGCGGCGAGATCTGCTTCGTCGACGCCGACGATGACGGTTACCGCGTGGACAACGAGACCACCGTGGTGTCCGACGACGTGGACTGCGACGACGCAGGGGAGTGGGCCGAAGGCGAGGCGGGTCACGACTGCGACGACACCGATCCGAGCGTGGCGCTCTGTGAGACCGCGTCGGTCGAGTCTGCTGCCCTGGACTCCGAGGACACGGGCTCCCCGCAGCCGGCGTGTGGGTGCGGCACGGGCGCTCCTTCGGGCGGGCTCGCGGGGCTGGTCCTGCTCGCGCTGGGCCTTCGGCGCCGCTTGGGGTGATCCGGCGGCGGACGGAGGTTTGGCGACCAGGCCCGCCCAGCGCCCGCGCCGGCCCCCCGCGAACACCAAAGCCCCCAACACGTTAGCCGCCGGCCGCCGAGCAGGAGCCCGCGTGTCCAGCCACTTCCTCACCGACAAGAGCATGTCCCTCGAGAGTCAATTCGGCGGCTGGGCGCTCGCCCGTCGGCGTGCGTTCGCGGAGCCTGGGGTGAAGCCCAACTACGCTCCGGATCGTGCCTACCAGATCGAACACATCTCGCTCGACCTGCACATCGACCCTGTCGCCCGGACGCTTCGCGGCCTCGCACGCATCAAGTTCATCGCCGACCCGACGGCTGGCGCTCGGTACGCGCTGGATCTCGACGAGCTGACGGTAGACTCAGTGACCGATCCGGGGGGCGAGCCGCTCGCTTGGAAGCACGCAGACGGAAAGCTGTCGTTCCCCGCCCTCCCCGAGGTGATCGTGTGCTGGCGGGGATCCCCGCGGCGCGGCCTGTATTTCGTGGGTCCGACCGCCGCTGAGCCGTCACGGCTGCCGGAGGCTTGGAGCCAGTGTCAGGACGAAGACGCGCACTACATCTTCCCCTGCTTCGACCACCCCTCGATGAAGCACGCATTCACGACGCGGGTCACCGTGCCCGGGGGCTACACCTGCGTTGGCAATGGAAGACTGAAGGCGCTGGACGGCGACGTCTGGACGTGGGACCAGGTAGAGCCGATGCCCGCGTACCTTTGGACCGTCGTCGTGATGAAAGCGACAACGGTCATCGGCACCTGGGAGAAGATCCCGCTTGGCTACATCGTGCCCGAGGGCACCCCGGAGGCGCTCGTACGCCAGGCGTTCGGCCGAACCCCGAAGATGATCGGGTTCCTCTCGGGCTTGTTCGGCCGTTACCCCTGGCCGCGGTACGACCAGGTGGTCGTGCACGAGTTCATCTTCGGGGGCATGGAGAACACCGCCGCCACCACGCTCCTCGACCTTGTGCTGACCGACATCCCCGAGCTGGAGTGGGACCCGGACGAGCTGATCGTGCACGAGATGGCACACCAGTGGTTCGGCGATCTGCTGACCTGTCAGGACTGGTCGCAAGGTTGGCTCAACGAAGGCTGGGCGACCTACACAGAGTTCCTATGGAACAGCCACCAGCACGGCGCACACCACGCCGCCTACGCCCTCTGGGAGCAGCTCGGGAGCTACCTCTCCGAGGACGGGGAGCGGTACCGCCGCCCGATTGTCAGCTACCTGTTCCGGGAGCCTATCGATGTCTTTGACCGGCACCTGTATGAGAAGGGCGCCTTGGTGCTCCACACGCTCCGTACCGACCTGGGCGACGGGCCGTTTTGGGCGGGCGTTCAGCTCTACCTCACGCGCCACCGCTACCAGACCGTCCATACGCGCCATTTTCAACGCGCGATGGAGGACGCGACCGGGCGAAACCTGGATCGGTTCTTCGAGCAGTGGGTCTTCAGCGCGGGTCACCCCAGCTTGGAGGTCACGGTCTCCCACGCGGACGGCCTGGTGCAGGTTCACGTCAAGCAGACGCAGGACGGGGAGGGCGTGCCGCAGGCCTACGCCGTGCCGCTGCAAATCGGGTACCGGGATCGCGCCCACACGGTGACCGTGGACCAGCGCGAGCGGGGCTACTCGTTCCCGAGCGCGGAGGCTCCGGACTTCGTGAGCGTGGACGCCGACTTCAAGGTGCTCGCCGAGATCAAGCTGAAGGCGCCGCGGAGCTGGCTCATCGCCCAGTTGGAGCGGGACCCGGGCGTGATCGGGCGCATCCGCGCGGCCAAGGCGCTCGGCGAGGATGGCTCGATCGAGGCCATCGACGCGCTCATCGTGGCGCTCAAAGGCGACAAGTTCTGGGGGTCGCGCGCCGAGGTCGCGGATGTGCTTGGGGATCTTGGGGGTGCCAAGGTGACGGCTGCGCTGATCACGGCGCTTGAGGACTCGAGCGCCCGGGTCCGGAAGCGCGTGGCGACCGCGCTCGGTGGGATTCGGCGACCCGAGGCCGGGGCAGCGCTCGCGGCCCATGCCACCGATAGCAGCGTGCTGGTGGAGGGCGAGGTCGCGAAGTCTCTCGGGCGCCTGCGCGTGCCAACGGCTCGGGCGCGGTGCGAGGCGCTCCTCGGGCGCGAGAGCTGGAGCGAGGTGCTCCGCTGCAGGGCCATCGAGGGCCTCGGCGCCGGCCGGGACGTCGGACTGGTCCCGCTGCTCCTCGAATGGACCGCGGAGCAGAAGCCCACGAGGGCTCGAGCAGCGGCGTGTCATGCGCTCGCGAGGTTGGGCAACGAGGTCGAGGAGACCCGCACCGGGGTGGTCGAGCGGCTCATCACGCTCGCCGAAGACGAGAACTTCCGGGTGCAGGTCTCGGCCATCAACGCGCTGGGAACGCTGCGGGATTCGCGGGCGACGGCGGTGTTGGAGCGCGCGCACGGGAGCGCTGGAGATGGTCGCTGCCGGCGCCTTGCGTGGGAGGCCCTGGCGAACATTCGCGAGGGCCGGACGACGTCGGAGGGGCTTCACAGCTTGCGGGGTCAGCTCGACACGCTCGCGGATGAGAACCGCCGCCTGCGCGACCGGGTCGAGAAGATCGAGCGCACGAGCGGAGAAAAATAGCGATGTACAACCTTGCGATTGCCCTCGGAAGCTCCGTCGTGGTATTTCTGGCCGGCTGGGGAGCGTCGGGCTGGATCGCCGGCATCATACCAGCGATTCTGTGCCTTGCGGGCATGTACTTCGTGCTTGCACGCCGCACGGGGAAGCAAGTCGAGCAGATATTCGTGCGCGCGGTGGGGTTGTTCCAGGCGGGTCAGCTCGCGGAGGGGCGGGCCGCCATGCTGGAGGCGATGCCGCTCGCGCGCTGGCAGTTCCTGGTTCAGGAGCAGATTTACAGCCAGCTCGGTCAGGTGGACTACCAGCAGGCGTGTGGCCTGCTGCTGGAGCACAAGCACACTCGGGACGTCGCCAAGAAGGCGCTCGGCGAGGAGAAGCTGCGCGAGGCGTTGGCCCAGCTGGAGAAAGCCTGGTCGCGGGACTGGCGCGGCCAGCTCGCGCGGGCGCTGTGCCTGCACCGGCTGAACCGGTTCGACGAGATCGCGAAGGTGATGGCGGTCGCCGAAGGTGCGGCGGCGTCCGAGCCCCTGTACTTTGGGATCTGGGCCTGGATGCTGAACGAGCAGAAGAAGCGGGACGAGGCGCTCCAGGTTTTGGGAAAAGGACTGGTTGGATGCGCCAAGTCGAAGCCGCTGCTGGCGATGCAGGAGAGCTTGAGCAACAAGCGCCGGCCCGACATGGAGGTGTTCGGTGAGCACTGGTACGCCTTTGCGCCAGACGAGATCCCGAAGGAGCGGCTCATGGAGATGGCCCACGCGCACGCCCAAGCGACTGGGAAGCCGCTCCCCACGGCTCCGCAGGCCCGCAGGGGCCCACCGCCGAAGACCTGGCCGATGCCCCGGCGCTGAGCACCCCGTCGTCCCGCCGAGCGTGGGGGCTTGCCCCCACCCCTCCGATGCTCAACCGCACCGAGCCGGGTCCCGGCGTCGGCGGGTCGTGAGAAATCCGCAAGGTCTCGCATCTGGGTTGACATCGGGGTGTGTCCGGTGTTCACTGGCGGCGCATGGCCAACCGCATCGTCCTCGTCGTCGACACCAACGCCTCCAGCGCGCAGCGCGTGACCGAGGCGCTCGCTGACACGCCCTTCTCTGTTCGCTCTGCCACCTCGCTCCCCGAGGCTGATGCCATCGTGGATCAGACCGAGATCACCGCTGTGATCGCCGCGCTGACGTTCCCGAAGGGCAACGGCTACGACTTTGCCCGCTCGGTCAAGGTGCGCCAGCCCGCCGCCGCGATCTTCCTGATGTCGGGTGGCTTTGAGGTGTACCAGGCGCCCCGCGCTGAGGCTTCCGGCGTCGATGGCCGCATGGCGCGCCCGATCCAGCCCGAGTCTGTCCGAAAGCAGTTGGAGAGCGTGCTCGGCCCCATCAACGTGGAGGCTGTGCCCGAGCCGATCGCGACCCCCGTCGCTCCTCCGGCTGCGATCGATTCGGTTGAGCTGGCCGAGCTGTCCGATCCCCGGCCCGCAGCCTCGCGCACGGCCACCCCGATCGGCAACGAGCGCATCGCCAGCTTCCTTCCGCGCGATTGGAACCAGCTCCCGCTGGTCCGCGTGGACCCCGCGGTGGTCAGCCCCGCCATCGAGCGCGCCATTCTGGAGGTGTTGCCCGAGGTCGTTGAGACCGTCCTGCGCAACGCCATGGTGAACTCCCGCAGCTTCCGCGACCTCGTGGAGGTGGCCGTGGATGATGCTGTGCGGGAGCAGGTGGCGGACATCGCCCGCCGGGTGGTCCGGGAGCGGCTCGCGGAGATGGAAGCGAGTCGGACCGGGCAGGGGTAGGGGTAGGAATGGCCCCGCACTGTGAACCTCGCTGAGCTGCGCGCCCAGGTCCACCTCGGGGAGGACAGCACTCGGCAATTCAAGGCCGACGTTCGCAACGGAGAGTCGCTCGCGGCCGAGCTGGCGGCGTTCGCGAACAGCGAGGGTGGCACGATCTTCATCGGGGTGACGGACGACGGGCGGCTCCCGGGTTTGGACGGCGAAGCCGTGCGGAGGATCAACCAGCTCATCGGGAACGCGGCGAGTCAGCTCGTCCGGAGCCCGTTGGTGGTCCACACCGAAAATATAGCGTTGGAAAGTGGGCAGATCGCGATCGTGCTCTCCGTTCCGAAAGGGTTGGATAAGCCCTACTTCGACAAAAACGGCGTCATCTGGCTCAAGGTCGGTTCGGACAAGCGGCGGATCAACTCCAAGGAGGAATTACGTAGGTTCTTCCAGGTCAGCGACCAGTTCCATGCGGACGAGCTGCCCACCAGCGCCATGCCGGCAGACCTGGACCTCCTCCGCTTCCGCGATTTCCTGCGCGATGTCTATGATCAGCCCCTCCCCGACGCGCCCAACGACCGGCTGTTGTTGCTCCAGAACCTCAACCTCGCCACCAACGAGGGGGCGCTGAACCTCGGGGGGCTGTTGCTGTTCGGCGAGCGTCCCGAGCGCTTCAAGCCGCAGTTCACGGTCAAGGCCGTGCGGTACCCGGGCACGGCGATTCACACCAGCGCGTACGTCGATACCCAAGACTTCCACGGCCCGCTGCGCAAGGTCTACGACGACGCGCTCGGCTTCATCCTACGCAATTTGCATCGTCGGCAGGCAGGCCGCGGAGTGAACGCTCCGGGCACCTTGGAGATCCCCGCCCTGGTGTTCGAGGAGCTGTTGGTGAACGCGCTGGTCCACCGCGACTACCTGATCAACGCGGCCATTCGGCTGTTCGTCTTCGAGGATCGCGTGGAGATCGTCAGCCCCGGACACCTGCCGAACCACCTGACCGTCGCGAAGATCCGCGCAGGGAACTCGGTGATCCGGAACCCGATCCTCGCTTCGTTTGTGGCGAAGGGGGTGCTCCCGTACCGAGGGCTCGGCACCGGTGTGCGGCGCGCGGTGGAGGCCTGGCCCGCCATCGAGCTGCTCAATGACCCGGATGCTGCGCTGCTGACGGTGATCGTTCGCCGTCCTGAGGCGACCGGCCCAGAGTGGGACGAGGCCGTTCCAGGTTCGGTAGAAGCCGAGGCGCTGCCGGGCGACGCAGCCCCAGGTTCGGTAGAAACCGATCCCCTGCCGTGCGATACAGCCCCAGGTTCGGTAGAAACCGATCCCCTGCCGGCCGACGCAGCCCCAGGTTCGGTAGAAACCGGGCCGCCTTGGGCGCCAGGTTCGGTAGAAACCGCCCACCCCGCAGATCCAGGTTCGGTAGAAACCGCGGGCGACACACCCGCCAGGATCCTCGCCCACCTGCTCGCGACGCCGCAGGACAGCGTTCCGGCCGTCGCCGCAGCGCTCGGGCTCAGCACCCGCGCGATCGAGAAGCAGATCGCGACCCTCGAGCGCACGGGACGGCTCCGCCATCTCGGCCCCAAGAAGGGAGGCCGGTGGGAAGTGCTGTCCCCTCAAAAAGGACACTCCGTGACTTGACACGGCAAGAGGTCTCGGGTGACGATGTGGCTCACGGAGCCTTGCGTGAAGACCCTCGTGCGTGTTGTTGTGACCCTGTGGACCGCGGCCTCGATCGGGGCGGTCGCCGTCGTGCTCTGGGGAGAGCAGCTTCCGCCCCCTGAACACCTCGCGGGGTCGGCGTTCGCGGCGGTGGCGGCGCCCGCTCCTGTGGCCTCTGAGCCCCCTGCGTGGGTGCGCCCCACGTGGTTTCCTGCGGTCTCGGATGTGGAGGCGCTCCCGACCCTGTCCGAGCGTGGACCGACGCAAGGGCCCAAGCTCCGCGCGCGTTCGGCCATCGTTTACGATCTCGACACCGGTCGCGTACTGTTTGAGAAGAACGCGGACAATGTCCGACCCGTGGCGTCGATCACCAAGCTGGTGAGTGCCCTTGCCCTCGTGTCGCTGGCGCCGAACCTCGAAGACGAGATGTGTGTCAGCGCCGCGCAGTATCCGTCGCGATCGGGTGCCCGATCTCGGCTCTCGACGGGGGACTGCCTGCGGGGCTGGGATCTCCTGGGCGCGGCCCTGGTGGCATCGGACAACCGCGCGGCGATCGGCCTCGCCGCGGCGGCGGGCACCGATGTCGAAGACTTCGTGCGCCAGATGAACGTCGTGAGCACCGAGCTGGGGATGGATCACTCGACCTGGACCGACCCCTCGGGCCTGGAGGACGAGAACCTCTCGACCGCGCGAGACATCGCCCGCGCGACGATCGCCGTGGCGGCTCACCCCACGCTCTCCTTGGTAGCGTCTGCGCCGTTCTGGGACGTCGAGCGCGAGGGGCGCAACACTCGCCGGCTTTTCTCGACGGACCGTCTGGCGGGCCGCGAGGATGTGTCGATTGAAGCTGCCAAGACCGGGTACACCGACACCGCGAAGTATTGCTTCACGACCGCGTTGCAGACGGAAGATGGCCGGCGTCTGGTCGTGACCCTGCTCGGCGCGGATGGGAAGCTCACCCGGTGGGCGGACATGAACAGGGTGTTGAGCTGGGTGGATGATACTTGATACGTGACACATGTTTCATGTGTCGGGGCGCTCCCCCTCCCCGGAGCGCTCCCTCCTCCCCATGGGTGCAGCGCTCTCTCCTCCCCCGATAGGGGCAGCGCTCTGTCCTCCGCCCTTTCAGGGGGGAGGTGCCTGAAGGGCGGAGGGGGGTGGATGAGAAAAGGGGGATTCGATCCCCCGCCCCGCGCCGGTGACCTCGAGAGGCTCACCTTGTGTGCCCCGCTCATGTATCATGTATCATGTATCATGTATCATGTATCATGTATCATGTATCATGTATCACCGATTCCGGGGTTCGACGCCTGACCCCGAACGCCTTGTTGCCTGCGTGGTTCACGCTCCCTCCGGGGTCGGAGGGGAACCACGAGGGCACGAAGTGCTCGAAGGTTCTCGCGAAGGCGCGGAGGCGCAAAGGAAGAAGGGGAATGATGCCAGTATTTCCTCATCTAACGCCAGCTTGTCGGCGTCAGCGTCCGGAGCTTCGCCCAATTCCGCTTTGCGCCCTTGCGGCTTTGCGAGACCCCTCGGCGGCCTTCACCCCTACGAGCGCACCGCGGGCGCACGCCTGAAAAGTGATCCCGGCCCCCTGGTTGCCGGCCGCCGCTCTTGATCGCAAGTCGACCGTCGATGTTCGGGTCTCGAAAGTCGGCGCTCGAATCTCGATCGTCGAGCCTCGACGTC
>CANKNP010000106.1 GCA_947483545.1 Deltaproteobacteria bacterium
AGTGACGCCGTTCAGCTCGGGAAAGGCGGCAACCTGGGTGGCGGAGAGTAAGGAGAGCACGCTGGCATCGTCGGTGACGGGCGAGGCGGGGAGCGAGATCTCGTCGCACGGGCACGTCGCAACATCTGTGACCGGGGAGGTACACGCACCGAAGACGCCGAAAAGGAGGAGAAAACGCACGCCACGGCCCTACCCCGCCCGTGCTAACCCTGGGGAGATCTGGAGCCCTGCGTGCCGCCAACTTCCGCCGTCAACCCTGGTGATCCCTGTGTCCTCGTCATCTTCGGCGCTTCGGGGGATCTGACCCGTCGCCTGCTGCTCCCCGCCCTGTACCACCTCGCTTGTGACAATCTGCTGTCGGACCAGTTCGCTATCGTCGGGATGGCGATGGACGACTGGACCACCGAGGAATTTCGCGCCCGTATGGCGGTTCAAGTCCGGCAGTTCACGACCCGCGCGCCGTTCGACGACGCCGTCTGGGACCGCTTCGTCGCCCGTCTGCACTACACGCCCGGCAAGTTTGACGATCCCCAGGCCTTCGATCGCCTCCGTGCGGTCGTCGCGGGTATCGACGCAGAGCTGGACTGCCGGGGCAACATGCTCTTCTACATGGCCACGCCCCCCAGCGTGTTTGGGCTCCTGTCCCGCAGCTTGAACACGGCCGGCTTTCAGCAGCTCGGCGATGGTTGGAAGCGGGTCATCGTCGAGAAGCCCTTCGGCCACGATCTGCCGACCGCCGTGGCGCTCAACCGCGAGATGTTGGCCTTCTGGCGGGAAGATCAGATCTATCGGATCGATCACTACCTGGGGAAGGAGACCGTCCAGAACTTGATGGCGTTCCGGTTTTCGAACGGGATGTTCGAGCCGCTCTGGAATCGGAATTTCATCGATCACATCCAATTCACCGTGGGCGAATCGGTGGGTGTAGAGGGTCGCGGCGGGTATTACGAGGGGAGTGGGGTCATGCGCGACATGATCCAGAACCACATGTTCCAAATGCTCGCATACTTGTGCATGGAGCCTCCCGTCTCGTTCGCCGCCGACGCCGTCCGGAACGAAAAGGCCAAGCTGCTCGACGCGGTGCGGATCATGAGCCCCGCGGACATCGCCCGGGACGCCGTACGCGGCCAATACGGCCCGGGTAAGGGCCCCGACGGAAAACCCCTCGCCGGCTACCGAGAGGAGCCCAACGTCTCGCCCACCTCGGGCACCGAGACCTTCGCGGCCATCAAGATGCACATCGACAATTGGCGTTGGGAGGGCGTTCCCGTCTATCTGCGCTCAGGCAAGCGCCTCTGGAAGCGAGGCACCGAGATCGTCGTGCAGTTCAAGCGCGCCCCGGACGTGCTCTTTCGCGCGGCCGGCGCCGACCAGATCGACCACAATCGCCTCATCTTTCACATGCAGCCCGACCAGGGCATCGAGCTGCGTTTCCACGCCAAAGTGCCGGGGACCCAGCTGCGGCTGCAAAACGTCAACATGCGCTTTGCGTATGGAGATGCGTTCCAGGCCTCGCGGGCCATCGGCTACGAAGTGCTCGTCTACAACTGCATGATCGGGGATGCCACGCTGTTCTCGCGCACCGATCTGGTCGAGGGGGCGTGGCGAATTGCCCAGCCGCTGTTGGACACCTGGGCCAAAACCCCGCCCACTGATTTCCCAAACTACGGAGCCGGGAGCTGGGGACCCAAGGCAGCCTTTGATCTCCTGGAGCGGGACGGGCGGCGGTGGGTCGAGATCATCAACCGGGACGTGCTGGAGCAGGTCCCGCTCTTCGCGGGGTCGGACCCGGTGTTTTTGAACGAGCTGCTGCTCATCTTGGAGCCAGACGTGTTCGAGCCGGGAGAGTGGGTCGTGCGGGAGGGTGACGAGGCCGGGGAGATGTATTTCGTGGCCCGCGGCGAGGTAGACGTGATCGACAGCCATGGGACCGTGGTGAAAACGCTGGGCGGCGGAGACTATTTCGGGGAGATCGGGCTGTTGCTGGCGCGGCCCCGCGTCGCATCGGTGCGGGCGAGATCCCAGACCGACGTGTTCGTGCTGAAGCGCGGCGCGTTCATGAAGCTCCTGGCCCAACGCCCCAGCTTCGCCGCCGCCGTGGAGGAGAGCGCCCGCGCGCGCTACCGCGTGGACGTCCAGACGGGCGTTCCGAAAGTAACATAACTGAGCCCCTCAGAATTGTGCCATGGGGGTCCGGGCGCGCGGCGTGACGGTCTGGGCTACATTGCGGCATGTCCCGCCCCTACGACTCCGTCTCCGCCGCTTTGAACGCTCGCTTTGGTCCTTGCCCCGCCGTGGGCATCGTACTCGGGAGCGGCCTCGGCGCGCTCGCCGAGACCCTGCCCGATTCGGCCAGCTACGCGGAGGTCGGGCTCCCCTCCCCCGGGGTCAGCGGCCACGGCGGACGGGTACACGTCGGCGAACTTGGGGGGAAGCGTGTGGCGATCTTCGCCGGGCGGCTGCACCTCTACGAGGGGCACACCCCCGACGTTGCCGCGCTGCAGGTACGCTCGCTCGCCCGTTGGGGGGCGAAGACCGTGATCTTGACGAGCGCCGTGGGCGGCTGCCATCGTGAACAGACGCCGGGCACGATCGGCATCGTCGCGGATCACCTGAACCTGCAGGGCCAGAACCCGCTGCGGGGCCCCAACGATGACAGCCTCGGCACCCGTTTTCCGGACCTGTCCGACCTCTACACGGCGCGGCTCCGAACCCTCGCCCGGACGATCGATCCGAGCCTGGCCGACATGGTGTACGCCGCGATGCCAGGGCCCAACTACGAGACCCCGGCCGAAATCCGGATGCTCAAGCGGCTCGGCGCCGATATCGTCGGCATGAGCCTTGTGAGCGAGGCCATCGCCGCGGGGCACGCCGGGCTCGAGATCCTGGCGTTGGCCGTCGTGGCGAACCCCGCCGCGGGCCTGCACGAGGGTACGCTCACCCACGCGGAGGTCACCGCCGCGATGGGCACCGCCAGCGGCCGACTGTCCGCGTTGATCGTGAAGATCCTGGCGGCGCTATGACGGGGGAACAACGTGCGGCCTTGATCGCCGCCGCGACCGAAGCCCGGGGAAACGCGTACGCGCCCTACTCCAAGTTCGCGGTGGGCGCGGCCGTGCTCACCGCCTCCGGAGAGGTCTACGGCGGCTGCAACGTGGAGTCGGCGAGCTACCCGCTGGTGTGCTGCGCCGAGCGGGTGGCCATCTACAAGGCGGTGTGCGATGGGCACCGGGAGATCGTCTGCGTGGTGGTGTTGACAGACACCCAGCCGCCGGCCGCACCCTGTGGGGGGTGTCGGCAGGTGATCCTGGAGTTTGGGCCCAGGGCCCAGGTGATCTGTGCCAACCCGGCCGGAGAGGAGCGGGTCATGGGGATGGAGACGCTGCTGCCGTTTGGATTTGGGGGGGGCGACCTGCCGGGGCAGTAGGGTTCAGCGGCGGCGAGCGGCCTACCACTCCAACTCCAGCCAGAGCGCCGGATTCCAGCCGTTCACCTCGTCATACGGATATCCCCATCCATCCGGAAAATGATCGCAAAAGTACTCTGGCTCGCCGCACCACCCTGACGCAAACCCCAAATTCAACGAGTCCGAGAAGAGGCCCAGGTCGCTGAGCGGAAAATCGAATTGGACCGTGTTCGCGTCCGGGTAGGACAGCGTCGGATCGGGGAGGGATGTGAACCCGCCCAGATATCCCTGCAGCGTGGCGTTACCCGATTGTGCGACCAGGCGATAATAGTCGTAGTCGCCGGCAATGGAATATCCCCAAGCCTCCACGAACAAGGTCCCGGCATCCAGCGGTTCATATGAGCTGATGCGAATCTGCATCACCCCGTCGATCACGCGGTAGCTACCCGATTTCACATCGAACTCCCACCCGTCGACCGTGTCGCCTTCCGCATCATCCTCCGTAGACAAGCTGCTCCACGGCGGCTCGCTCAGGAACAATTGCGTCGAGGCCGAGTAGGTCCGCGAGGAGTCAAACAGCGCGAGCTCCAAGTCCAAGGGGTCGCCCGCCGCGCCGCCGGTCACCGCCACGTCGAATCGTGCGTCCGCCGTGCTTCCCGACGCGATGCTCCCGAACACCTCGCTGTCGGTGGGCACCTCGGCCAGGGCCACAGAGGTCCCCGCGACGGACATCACGCCCGAGACCGTCCCGGAGGCGTTGATGTCGCCGGTGTTGGTCAGGTTGATGGTGAGCGTGCCGGACTCGTCGGGATCAAGCAGGCCATCTCCGCCATCGTCGTCGATCTCGATGGAGGTGACGGTGAACACCGGGTAGGGAACGTCGAAGGACAGGTCGTAGAGCCAGCTCTCGACGCCATCGTCGAGGGTGACCTGCAAGGCGACATCGGTGCTGTCGGTGTGGGTGCTGGAGACGTCGAACGCAAACCCGGTGATGGTGTACGTGTCGTTGCGATCCATCACGTCGTTGCTGATGGTGAGCGGGCCAGGGTCGGTCACGTTCACGTGTGCGTCGGAGGAGCTCAGCATGGCGATCACAGGACCGGAGGTCGTCGCGCCGGTGTCCTTGACGGTCAGGGCGATGCGAACGCCTGAGTCACCGGGAGCGAGCGTGGTCGGGTCCGTACGCCCGCTGACCGTGAAGTCGGGCGGCTCAGGGACCCAACACAGCTCCGTGGAGCCCGCCGAGACGGAGGGTAATCCGGTGGCCACAAAATCCTCGCCGCCGTAGCTGATCTGGAAATCTCCAAAACTTCCGCCGCCGACGGTCGTGGCCTGGGCCCACCAGCGCAAGGGACCCGCGGCGGGCGGCAGAAAATCTCCTGCTTCGGTGATGTCGGCGGACAAGGCGAGGTCCCCGACGATCGCGTTGTCGGCGTACAGCGTGGTGCTCCAATCCGGCGCGTCTGGGTCCCCGACGCCGACGACGATCTCCAGCGAACCCTCTGCGTCCGTCGTCCAATCGACGGACGCGGTGCTCGCGTACCCGACCAGGAACTGCTCTGAGGTCACGCGCTCGCTCGAGCCCCAGACCACCCCAATGTCCATGGGAACGTACCGATTGTCCGCTTGGGCGGCGTCCACGGACACCGTGAATTCCGCGGTCGCGGTGCCCCCGGCGGCGATCTCGCCGAGCGTGACGCTCGCTGCATCGCCCGTCGCCCCGCCGTCGGGAAACGCCAAATCCACAGAGACATCGGACGCATCGACGGTCGCGGTGTTGGTGACGGTCACCGTCAGGGTCGTGGACTCGCCAGGGTGGACGGGCGAGGGATCAATCACCCACGTCTCATACAGATCGGCTTGCAGACCCTCGACCCGGATATCGTCAACGTACCAATCGTCCGCGCCGGTGCCCTCAAAATACCAGGCGAGGTATACCGTATTGCCCGCGTAAGCGGCGAGGTCGATGATTTGCGAGCGCCCCCAGGCGTCTTCAAGCGGCGCGGGGAGCGCGGTGACCAGCGTGTAGTCGCCATCAGCGGGGTCGCGGCCACCGGTAGAAATGTAGAGGCCGTGGTTGGCGGCTTCGGTGGAGTTGCCGTACTCCTGCCAGGTGACTTGGACCGTGTCGGCGGTGGTGAGGTCAATGGCCGGGCTGACAAGCCAATCCTCAGAGGCCTCCGCCTCGTCGTAACCCTGGGGGTGGTACGCGGAATTTCCGCCGGAATAGACCTCCGTTTGGGAGATCTGCCAGGGATACCCCTGAAAGCGGGTCGAAGCCGCCCCCCAGCCGAGCGTGGAAAGATCGGAGGCGCTGACACCGTCGTCGGCCTCAAAATCTTCGAAATAGGGGAGCGGCGCGCCCTCGACGGTGACAGGCACCGAGAACGGGGATTCGGTCGTCTCTTCGGCCGGCAAATAAGAGAGCGCCGGGGTCTCCCCATCGTCAGACGCCTTGAAGTAGTACTCCAACGTGGGGGAATCCACGTCATCAGCGGCAATCGTGGCCGTGTAGGAGTCCGCGCCGGCTGCGGCCATGGGGAGCAACGTCCAGCTCGTGACGCCCCCACTACGGTGGTAGAGGCTCACGGATCCCATACCTTCGGGATCGACGGCGGAGAGGCTGAGGCTCACTTCTACGCCCTCCGCGACGGCGTCCGGCGGGGTGTGCGCGAGCGCGGGCCCTTCAAGGTCCACGCCCGAGGTGCCTGCGGAGTCATCGTCCTTGCCACTGCAAGCGGTGAGGAGAAGCGAGAGGGAAAACACCGCAAAGTGGCGAAAAATCACGTTCACTCCTCGTAGAGCCAACAGGAGGTGTAGCACTGATAAGCGATGATGTTGCCGGAGATGTCCGACAGCCCCACACAATCGTAGCCTGCTGGGCAATCGGAGTCGTACGTGCAGGTGACCCCACAATATCCGGTGCTCAGGCAATAGTTTCCGTTGCCGCCGCAGTCGGCGTCCACATCGCAATCGTGACAGTAGTACCCGCCAGCGTCGTAACACTCGCCCGTCGGGCTGCAGAACTCGTTGAAAGCACAGTCTAGCTGCGTATCCGCGCACTCCGCCGACTCACACGTGGATGTCGCCGTGTCGCAGAAATCTCCGAACATACAGTCGGTGTCTTCCAAGCAGCCACTCGTGCATGTGCTCGTGCTGTCGCAATATTGCTCGATCCCACACTGATCGCTGGTCGCGCACGACTGCTCCACGCACGAACCCTCGACACACACGCTCCCGAGCGAACACGCCTGCTCCTCCGAGCATTCGAAGCTGCTGCCGCTGCACGCGACGAGGAACAGCCAGGTCAGAAAAGCCATCTCAGCCCCCGCTCTTGACGTCGTACTCGACCAGGATGTAGGTCTCGCTCGCGGGGATCTGGTCATACTCGAAGTGCAAGCTGTTCGTCTCCTCGGTGTAGCTGTAGTCAACGTCGCGCGTCAGATCCTTGATTTTGCTCTCCTCGGTCTCATCCGCGTACAGCGAGACCTCCAAGGAGTCCAGCTGCGGAACGCGACTCAGCGCGAAGTCCACCTCCAAGCCGGATAACGTGAGTCCAAGCTCCTGCACGATCGGCGAGAAGTCCTCGGCGCAGATCGAGTCCAACAATCCATCGGTCTCCGCGACGGCCGAAACGTACCGGCTCCCGTAAACCGCGTTCCCGTTGCCCGACGAGCAGGAGGGTTCTCCCTCGAACTCCGGGGGTTCATCGCCGACGACCGCCGAGATGTTCATCCGACGATGATCCCGGTAGGCGTCCTCCCCCTTGATCTCCGCGAACCCGTTCAAATAGTCCGCGACGCGCATCGGCGAGGCGTCCTGCTCGTCCGAGACGATGAGGATCGAGAGGTTGGCCTCCTCGCGCAGGAAGCCAAGGTTCTCCGTCGATACCAGCGGCTCCGTCACAGCGGAATAGGCCGCCTCAAACCCCATCTCCGTCCCACTGCCGGTGATGCCCTGGGCCACAATCTCCGAGAAAACAGCGGCCGGATCCTCAGTCGCTGGGGTCAGGAAGAGGTCATGATTGTTGAGCGTGAACAAATCCCCAACAGCGACATCCGCGGGGATTCCGCCATTGACGGTAGTGTCGGCGGAGCGCGCGAACACCAAGGATGCTCCGGCGGCGATCAGCGTGTTGTCGGGGATCGTAAACGCGTTCCGCCCGGTGTCCGCGAGCGTCCAGCCCGTGAGGTCCACGTCCTCAGCGGAGATGTTGGTGATCTCAAACCACTCGCCAACGTTGTCGTCGGCGGTGTCCGGATCAGGCACGAACTCAGTGATGATCACGCTCCCGAGGGCCGGATCCGCACCCGTCCCGCCGCCCCCGCAGCCAGGATTCGGGTCACCAGGGGTCGCGGACACGTCGAGGCACCAATGATCAAGGGAATCGTTGGCTGTCACCGTGCCGTAGCTTGGATCCAGCGAGAAGATCACGCCGGGGCCGACGGGCCAGGACTTGTCCCAGGAGACCGAGTCCTCCGCCTGGCCTTCGGGGTTGACCAGCATGATCTCGTCGTCCCCGCCGACCAGCCGCCCGGAGAACTGCTCCTGGTACATGTCCGTCGTGACCACGCCGATCTGCCAATCCACCTCCGCATCGGAGAAATACTGGATGAAGGACTCGAAGTTGGTGGCCAATTTGTTCTGCTCTTCGATCATGGAGCAGGAATTGTCAACGACCAGCAGGACATCGACGGTCTGGAGCTCGACCTGTTGGAAGAGATCCTGGTGCTTCAACTGGCTGAAGCCGCTGTCGGAGCAGGCGGTGAGCGCGACGAGGGAGAGGAGTAGGGAGCTACGAGCCACTGGGGTCTCCTGAGTCTGTGGAGCCGCCGCCACCGCGCAGCAGGCCTTCCATGCCGTCCAAGAGGACCGCCTGTTGAAGCGTCGGGTTCTGCGCTGCGAGGTGGAAGGTGCTGAACACCACCTGCCCGCTCCCCGTGGGGAACCGGACGAGGAGCGGCATGTTCACGAGCGTCTCCTCATTTTCGGTGGAGGAAGGTTGGTAGCTGATGTCTCCGGACATCAGCACCTCGGTCTCGACCCCCACGCTCTCGATGACCGCCCAGGCGCTGTAGTTGTAGTCGATGCTCACAACATCGCCAAGGTCCTCGTTGAGCACCGGGTCGTTGATCGCCGCCGAGATCCCGATCCCGGCGACGCCGGTTTGGGCGGCGTCGATCACCTCATCGTCGCCGATGAAGTCAATCGCGTCGGGCCAGCAGAATTCGACCAGGTCGTACGCCCAGTCCGTCACCACCAGCAGCCCATTCGACTGCGCGAAGTCGCAGACGTTGTCGAGCGCGTCGGGGTTCAACAGCAGCCCGTCGTCGGCGATCGAACCATCGTTGTATTGCGCAAGGCCCAAGCCGCGCGTGCCTGAGCTCACAAACACGGTGCCGTAATTGTCCAGGTCCAGATCCCCCTCGGTGTCTGTGAGCAAGCCCTCGACCTGGAGGTCAATTTCGCCCCTTTGAAGCCGATCATCGTCCGGGTCGTAGGTGGCCTGCACGATGAACCCATCCCAAGGTTCACTGGCGATGTCCAACGCGACGAGCGAGGTGGTCAAATCATCGAAGTCGCCGAGCACCACGGCGATGGCGCTATTGCGAGATGCGGAGATCCCCTGGTCGATGCAACCGGACGAGAACACCACGGCGGTCAGGAGCAGCGCGGCGGGCCGGAGCCTCATTCAAGCACCATCGATCCCGACAGGTAGATGTACGAGGCGCTCTGGTTGTCCTGAATCGTCGAGAACGGGAAGCCGAACTCGGGACCTTCGATGTAGCTGTAGGCGTAGAAGCTCACATTTCCCGCCTCCAGCTCCGAGAGCTCGGCCGAAGTGTAGGTGTGGTCCCCATCGTCCCAAGGCAAGGAGCCCGCAAAGCCGCCTTCGCCGGTGTCCACCAGCGTGCCGGAGATGCCGGTGGAGAAGATGGCGTCGGGGTAGGTCTGGGCGGGGGTCCAGGTGTAGTTGAAATCTTCGGCCCGGTTCCAAGTGTAATTTCCCCACAGCGTCGGGGTCAACAGCTCCCAATCCGCAGGGACGGAGGGCTGAACAGCATCGAGGATGTACTCGCCAATGCCGCCTTCTTCGCCCTCAGTGTGCAAATCGTACGCCAGGGCGCCGTACATGCCAGGGCAATAATCATCGAGGGTGAGATCTGCGGTGTAGTAAATTGCGCCGCTGGACGGATCGACGTACCGGTCCAAGGTGACGACGTTGCACTCGCTCTCGAACCAAACGTGCTCGCCAGCGCCCACGGTCTCGTTGTTGGGGCAATCCGGCTGGTCCACAGGGTCGGGGTACTCAAAGACCCCGTTGACGTCGTACGGCGAGGGACCATCACCCGAGGAGCCCGCGCCGCACGGAGGGTCCAGGGGAAGGTAGAAGACGGCCGAGCCGGTCACATACTCGGAGATCACACCGGTGGTATTGTCGATGCCACGGACCACGTTGAAGGCGAGCGAGATGCCCACATCCGAGAGATCGGCCGGGGCGTCGAGGATGTTCAGCGCGTCCTCCATCAGGACACCCTCGTCGTCCGTGCGGGCCAGTACGTCGCGCAGCCCGATCTCTGCGGCGTTGGAGATGGTCATCGAGCCCGAGGCGTTCTCGGCGTCGGTCACCGTCAGGCTCTCAATAATGATGTCGCCTTTCTCGTCGCCGCTCTTCCAGAACTCGATGTCGGAGCCGTCATCGAAGTGGGTGCCAATGCCTGCGATGGTGAACCGCACCGTGTCGCCCTGCGAGGCCTCGGGCGGGTCGAACGTCGCGGACATGCTGACCCGGTCGACCTGGAAGCCCCCGTAGAGCGTCGTGACGTCGGGGCCGGAGTCCACCGAGACGTCCCGAAGGCCTGGCACGGCGTCGCGGGAGATCGTGACATCCGCGATCATGTCGGTCTCCGAGAGCACGGACACGGCGGTGACCTCGATGTCGTCGCCGAACCACGCCCAGGTGTCGCCTCCCACCCACTCGGTGTTCTTGCCGAAGATCTCGACCTGGACGCTCTCGCCGATCAAGCCGCGGTCCGGTGACAGGGTGAATGAATCGTCGGTGATCGTGAGCGCACCGCCGATGGTCAACTCGTCGGGCCCGTTGTCCACGACCGCGTCCCGCGCGCCGAGCTGAGCAGAGTCGCCCACCGACACGCGCGCGCTGGCGGTCCACCCGTCCAACACAGTGACACTCTCGACAGTCACATCGTCGCCGAGGTCCAAGCCCGTCTCCGCGTCGAACGTGAACACGGAGCTGCCAGAGGTGATCCGGGCATCGAAGGACGTGCCGCGACCTGCCTCGGGCGGGGAGAACTCCAGCCCTTCTTGCTCCTCCAGGACGGAGCCCTTGTTCTTTCCTCCATCGGCGTTGCAGCCGGGGAGCAGGAGGGACACGCCGCAGAGTGCGACGAGCGTGAGGACAAGGGGACGCGAGGTAGGCATGACCGCTCCGGCAGCGCTTAGTATAGCGCGCGAAGGCGCCGCCGGGCGGCGTCTGAGGGCAGCTAGCCCAGCAAGCTCTGCAGCGACTCCTGCGCCAGCGCGAGGATCGGCCCGGGAACGATGCCGAAGGCGAGCAACACCGCCGCGCAGAGCGCCAACGCAACCACAGCGCTGGGGGACGCATGCGTTTCAGGGTGGCCCTCGTGCATGTACATCCAGACCATCGGGCGCAGGTAGTAATAAACGCCCGCGGCGGCGGAGAGCGCCCCGATGATCGCGAGGCTGACCTCCCCGGACCGAATCGCCGCGGAGAACAGGTAGAACTTGCCGATGAACCCCATCGTGGGCGGGATGCCCGCCATCGAGAGCAGCGCCAGGGAGAGCCCGGCGGCCAGCCAGGGACGCGAGCGCCCGAGCCCAGCGAGATCCTCAATGTCCGTGTGATCTTCTCCGGCCCGCGTGAAGGTCGCGAGGACCAGGAACGCCGCGCCGTTCATGAAGGTGTAGGCAGCGAGGTAGAACAGCAGCGACCCGAGGGCACCGTTGTCCCGCGCGGTGCCGTCCGCGGCTGCGACAAGCGCCATGAGCAGGTAGCCCGCGTGCGCGATCGACGAGTAGGCGAGCATGCGCTTGAGGTCGCGCTGCGCCAACGCCCCGAGGTTTCCGACAATCATGGTGAGCGCGGCCATCCACCAGAGCACGCCCGTGAATCCCGCGGAATGTGCGCCGACAACGCCGATCACGAACCGCGCGAACGCGGCGAAGCTGGCGGCTTTCACGCCAGACGCCATCAGCGCGGTGACCGAGATGGGAGCGCCCTGGTAGACGTCCGGCGCCCACATGTGAAAGGGAACGCTGGCGACTTTGAAGCCGAAGCCGACGATGACGAGCGCCCCGCCGATGGCCACGAGCACAGCCTCGGTGCCGTGGTGCTGGCCCATGAAGAAGCCGCCGATGCCCGGCAGCGACGTGGTGCCGGTGCCGCCGTAGAGGAACGAGATGCCATAGAGCATCAGCGCAGAGGAGAACGCGCCGAGGATGAAGTACTTGAAGCCGCTCTCGACGCTCCGAGGATCGCCACGCTTGAGCGCGCACAGCACGTACATCGAGATGGACATGACCTCGAGCGCGACGAACACCATCATCAAATCGTTGGCCTGGGCCATCAGCCCCATGCCGCAGACGCCGAACAGCACAAGCGCGTAGTACTCCCCCACGCGGACCTGGAGCCGCTCCAAATAGTCGTGGCTGAACGCGACCGCGAGGAGCGCTCCGACAATGCAAGTCATCTGGCTGAACAGGCCGAACTTGTCGATGCGCAGCATGCCGCCGAAGGCGCTCGTGGCACCGGAGCTGTACAGCACCCCGGTCAGGCCTGCCGCGCCGGCCAGGGTGGCGAGAGCCAGCGCCCAGAACACCGCCTTGGATGCGGGACGCGCGATGGCCTCGCCCAGCATGATGGCGAGCGCGCCCGCAAAGAGCAGCAGCGCCGGGGAGGCAAGCCAGAGGTCGTGAAGGGTGGGCATGGCTTACTCGTGCGCCGGGTGGGCCGCGGGGGGGACCTCAGAGGGGACGCCGTGAACGGTGCCCTCGTGGTCCGGGTGATGCGTGAGGTCGCCCGACGGCGGAGCCGCCGGGGCCGGAACGCCGGCGATCCACTGGGGGACGGGCCCCGCGTGGACGTAGGGCGAACCATCGTAATGGTCCGCGAAGCGCGCCACGAACCGGTCCACCGAAGGGTTGATGCGGTCGAGGAACGGCTGCGGCATCACCCCCATGATCACGATCGCCGCCAGCAGCGGGGAGAGGTAGGCGATCTCCCGGGCGTTCAAGTCCTTGAGCGTTGCGTTCGCCTGGTTTCCCAGGGGGCCGAAGACCATCCGCTGGAAGCACCAGAGCATGTAGGTGGCGCCGAAGATCACGCCGGTCACCGCCACCGCCGTGGGCAACGGGGCGAACTGGAACGCGCCGAGGAGGACCAGGAACTCGCCGACGAACCCGTTCAGTCCCGGCAAGCCGATGGAGCTGAACGTGACGACCATGAAGACAAACGAGAACTTGGGGATCGACTTTGCAAGTCCACCATAGTCGGCGATGGCGCGGGTGTGACGGCGCTCGTAAAGCACGCCCACCAAGAGAAAGAGCGCACCGGTGCTGACGCCATGGCTGAGCATCTGGTAGACCGAGCCGCTCACGCCGGGCGCGTTCAGCGCGAACAGCCCAAGCATGCAATACCCGAGGTGACTGACGGAGCTGTACGCGACGAGCTTCTTGACGTCATCTTGGACCATGGCCACGAGCGCCCCGTAGACGATCCCAATCACCGCGAGGCCGATCATCACCGGGCCGAAGTGAATCGCAGCCTCCGGGAACAAAGGCATCGCGAAACGATAAAAGCCGTACGTCCCCATCTTCAACATCACGCCGGCCAACACCACGGAGCCGCCGGTCGGCGCCTCGACGTGGGCGTCCGGCAACCAGGTGTGAAACGGGAACATCGGCACCTTGATGGCGAACGCGAGCGCGAAGCAGGCGAACATCCAAAGTTGGGTGTCGTAGGGGATGTGGAGCCGCAGGAGCGCTTCCAAATCCGTGGTCGGGGTGCCGGCTTCGGCCTGCAAATAATAGAGGGCGATGAACGCCACGAGCATGAGGAGGGAGCCAACGACCGTGTAGATGAAGAACTTCACGGTGGCGTAGATGCGGCGTTGCCCACCCCAGATGCCGATGAGGAAATACATCGGGATGAGGACCAACTCCCAGAACATGTAGAACAGGAACGTGTCGAGCGCCGAGAACGTGCCGATCATCGCGCCTTCGAGCGCGAGCATGAGCGCGAAGTAGCCGCGGTGCCCGTGCTCGACGCCGGAGAACCCGGCGGCGATGATGATGGGCGTGAGCGCCGTCGTAAGCAGGATCAACAGCAGCCCGACGCCGTCGATACCAAGGTGGTAATGCACGCCGAACGCGTCAATCCACGGGATGTCCTCGACGAACTGGTACTCGGCGCCGCCCGGCGCGTAGCCGAACCAGAGCGGGACGGAGGCGAGCAAGACCACCAGGGAGATCCCGAACGCGGCCATCTTCGAGACGCTCCGGGGGAGCACCGCCAGCACGAG
>CANKNP010000107.1 GCA_947483545.1 Deltaproteobacteria bacterium
GACTGCGACGACCTCGACCCCCTGTACCACCCCGGCGCGGACGAGTTCGATTGCGACGACCCGAACGACTACAACTGCGACGGCTCGGTGGGCCTCCAGGATCAAGACAGCGACGGCTACGTCGCCTGCGCCGAGTGTTTGGACGCCAGCGGGGCTGCCTACCCCGGGGCCGCAGAGGTCTGCGACGGGCTCGACAACGACTGTGAAGGCACCGTGGACGTCGACGCGACCGACCAGGCAGTGACCTACGGGGACGCGGACGGCGACGGCTACGGCGACGGCGGCACCGGGGCCTACGGGTGCGGCGTCGTCGACGGCGAGGTCCTCAGCGGCGCCGACTGCGATGACACGCACGCCGACGTGTACCCAGGCGCTGAGGAGTTCTGCGACGATCCCACCGACTACAACTGCGACGGTTCGATCGCGTACGAGGACGCCGACTCGGACGGCTCCCCCGCGTGCGAGGACTGCGACGACGGGGACTCCGGCCGCCGTCCCGACGCCCCTGAGCTCTGCGACGGCGCCGACAACGACTGTGACGGGGAGACGGACGAGAGCGCCCTGGACGCCGACGACGCCTTCACCGACGCCGACGGCGACGGCTACGGGGACCCGAACGTCCCGGTGTTGACCTGCGATCTCGGTGAAGGGGTGAGCCTCGATTCGTCGGACTGCGACGACACGAGCGCGGCCACCTCGCCAGACGGGCAAGAGCTTTGCGACGGCGTGGACAACGACTGTGATGGCGAGACGGACGAGGGGGACGCCGCCGATGCCTTGGTGTTCTACGCCGACACTGACGCGGACGGATTCGGGGACCCCGCGGCCCCGACCCTCGGGTGCAGCGCCCCGCTCGGAACGGTGGAGGACGCCACCGACTGCGACCCGGACTCGGCCTCGGTCTATCCGGGCGCGCCCGAGGTCTGCGACGAGGTGGACAACGACTGTGATGGGGCAACCGACGTGGGTGCCACCGATCAGCAGGCGTTCTACCTGGACAGCGATGGGGACGGCTACGGCGACGACGCCACGGAGATCGTTGGCTGTTCCGCGCCCGGGGACGACTGGGTAACCGTACCGGGTGACTGTGATGACACCCTCGCCGATTTCAACCCCGGCGCCTTGGAGACCTGCTCCGACGTCGAGGACTACAACTGCGACGGTTCGACGGGCTTTGAAGACGCCGACGGCGACGGCACCGCCGCGTGTGAGGACTGCGACGATGGGGATTCGACGGCGTTTCCTGGAGCCACGGAGGTCTGCGACGGCGCCGACAACGACTGCGATGGCGACGTGGACGACGGGCTGTCCGGCATGTGGTACGCCGACGCAGACGGCGACACCTACGGCGATCCCGGGGTGATGGATACCTCGTGCGCGGCGCCTCCCGGCTTCGTGGCGGACGACTCGGACTGCGATGACACGACCGCGGCTGTGAGCCCGGATGGTGTCGAAGTCTGCGACGCGATCGACAACGACTGCGACACCACGACGGACGTGAACGCTACGGACGAAGCGGACTATTACGCGGATGTGGACGGTGATACATACGGGGATTCTTCGAGCGTCGAGACCGGGTGTTCTGCCCCGGCCGGGACGGTTTCGGACGCCACGGATTGTGACGATGGGGACGGCACGGTTTACCCCGGTGCGGACGACCTTTGCGATACCGTCGACAACGACTGCGACGGTGCCACCGACGAGGACGGCGCGACCTTCGGGACCGACTGGTACGCGGACACAGACCTGGACGGTTGGGGCGACCCGGAGGCCATGACCCTCGCCTGTGATGCCCCCGCCGGCACCGTAGACAACGACGGCGACTGCGACGACGGGGACGACACGGTCTCGCCGTCCGGCACCGACGCCGCGGACGACGGCATCGACCAGGACTGCGATGGCGTGGACGCGACCGCGTCGGAGGCGTTCGCCGACTACACGGCGGCCGATGGGTCGACGATGATCGCGGTCACGGCGGGGACGTTTACGATGGGGGGCGGTGTGGCCGACTCCGCCGGGGAATACCTCGACCACGAGGTGACGCTCTCGCACGACTTCTACCTCGCGAAGTCCGAGTTGACGCACGCGCAGTGGGAGGCGAACCCGGACAATGCCGGCTGGGACTACAACAACTCCCCGTCGGATACCTACCCGTGTACGGGTACGCTGGCAAACTGCCCTGCGGATCAGGTATCCTGGTACGATGTCGCGAAACACGCGAACTGGCTGTCCGAGCAGGGGGGGCTCACGGCCTGCTACCGCTCGGACGGCACCGACCTCGCCGCAGCCTACCTGTCGGATCCGTATTCCTGCCCGGGCTACCGCCTGCCGACCGAAGCGGAGTGGGAGTACGCGGCCAGGGCGGGGGAGGACACCATCTACAGCGGTTCGGACACCCCGGCGGATGTCGCGTGGATGGCCCAGACCGCGTATGGGTGGGACGGGACGACATCCCACGAGGTCTGCACTCTCGCCGGCAACGCCTGGGGGTTCTGTGACATGTCCGGGAACCAGTGGGAGTGGGTCGGGGACTGGTTTGACTCCGCGCACGGGGGGTACGGCGACGGCGGCGCGGACGTCGACCCGAGCGGGCCGGTCACGGGTTCGGGCGATGGCGACGACGGCTCCAGCCGGGTCATCCGCGGTGGCTACTGGAACTCCAGCGCGTCGGACGGGTCGGTCGTATACCGCTACAACTTTTCCCCGGGCGCAGGCCCTCCCACATTTTCTGCCCGCCTCACCCGCACCACCCTCCCCCCCGACGCCGACGCCGACGGCGACCCCGCGATCGCCGACGGCGGCACGGACTGCAACGACTCCGACCCCACGGTCTACCCCGCCGCGACCGACACCCCGGACGACGGCGTCGATCAGGACTGCGACGGCGTCCATGCCACCTCGGAGGCATTGGTCGCCGACTACACGACGCTCTGGGGCAGCACGATGATCGCGGTCCCCGCCGGCACGTTCACGATGGGCGGGGGTGCCGCCGACACGGAGAACTCCTACCTCGACCACGAGGTCACGCTGACGCATGACTTCTGGATCGGGGAGACGGAGATCACGCGGGGGGAGTGGGAGGCGTACGCAGCGAACGTGGGATGGACGTACACCTCCATCTCGAGCGGGTACCCCTGCACGACCTCCACGACCACATCCGACTGTCCCGCGGATTCGATCTCCTGGTACGACGTGGCGATCTACGCCAACGCGCTCTCCGTCGAGGAAGGGTTGGAGGAGTGCTACCTTTCGGACGGCACGGATCTGGCGGCGGCGTATGTCACGGATCCGTACGCATGCGGAGGCTACCGGCTGCCGACCGAGGCGGAGTGGGAATACGCGGCGCGGGCGGGGCAGGACACGCGCTACCCCGGGTCGGACTCCGCGACCGCAGTGGCCTGGTACTACGATAATGCGTACTCGGTCGTCACCTACGCACACGAGGTGGCGACGCTGGCGCCGAACGCCTGGGGGCTCTACGACATAAGCGGGAACGTGTGGGAGTGGACGCACGATTGGCATGACTCGGCCCACGGGGGCTACGGTGACGGTGGCGCCGACGTGGACCCTGCGGGCCCAGCGACCGGCTCCGGCGAGGGCTATGAAGGCTCCAACCGGGTCCAAAGGGGCGGCAGCTGGTTCAACGACTCGGCGAGCGTCCGGGTCGCCTACCGCAGCACCGCCAGCTCGAACAACCGCAACGCCGGCTTCGGCGCCCGCCTCGCCCGGACCGCCCCCCCCGACCAGGACGCCGACGGCGACCCCGCCATCGCCGACGGCGGCACGGACTGCAACGACTTCGATGCCACGATCTACCCGGGGGCGACCGACACCCCGGACGACGGCATCGACCAGGACTGCGATGGCGTCGATGCCGCCTCGTTCGCCGACTACACCGCCCCGGACGGCTCCCTGATGATCGCGGTGTCCGCCGGCGTGTTCACCATGGGCGGGGGCGCGGGCGATGTGTCCGGGAGCTACACCGACCACGACGTGACACTCACCCACGACTTCTACCTCGCGAAGTCGGAGCTGACGCACGCCCAGTGGGAGGCGAACCCGGACAACGCCGGCTGGGCGTACTTCTACGACACCGACGGCTACTACCCGTGCACTGGCACGGACGCCGACTGCCCGGCAGACAATGTGAGCTGGTACGACGTTGCGAAGCACGCGAACTGGCTCTCGGCGGGGGACGGGCTCGATCTCTGCTACCTCTCGGACGGCACCGATCTCGTCGCGGCCTACGTCTCCGACCCGTACGCCTGCCCCGGCTACCGCCTGCCCACCGAGGCCGAGTGGGAGTACGCCGCCCGAGCCGGCGAGGACACGATCTACAGCGGGTCGAACACGGCGGCCGAGGTTGCCTGGACCTACGAGACAGCGGGTTCGTTGGGCACCTCCTCCCACGAGGTCTGCGCGCTGGCGGCGAACGCCTGGGGCTTCTGCGACATGAGCGGGAACGAGCGGGAGTGGGTGAACGACTGGTACTCCGGGAGCTACGGCGGCTACGGGGACGGGGTGGCGGCGAGCGACCCGCCCGGGCCGTCGTCGGGCTCCAACCGGGTCTTCCGGGGCGGCAGCTTTGACAGCAGCGTGACCAGCGCGTGGGTGGCCAGCCGCAGCAACGACGGCCCGTCCTACCGCTACCGCTACGTCACGGCCCGCCTCGCCCGCTCGATCCCCTGACCACGCCGTCGCTCACGCCCCGAGGCCGCCTGAATGGACGCCCCCCGCCGCCCATCCTTGATACCTGCCCCCGCCCCCCGGAGCCCCCCCTGTTCACCCTCTCCGACGATCAACAGGCCCTCGTCGATGCCACCCGTGCGACCGCGCTCGCCCACCTGTCCGCGACGGTCAAAGAGGATGATGAACGTGAACATTTCCGAAAGGAGCTGTTTCACGCCCTCGGCGCGGCGGGCCTGTGCGGCGTGCAGACGTCCGAACAATGGGGCGGGCTTGGGCTCGGCTACGTCGAATACGCGCTCGTGATCGAGGAGATCGCCAAGGTCGCCCCGGCCTACGCCGTGTCTGTCGCCGTCAGCGGGCTTCCGCAGGTCATCCTTGCACAGTTTGGGAACGACACGCAGCGCGCCCGCTGGATGCCCGGCCTCGCCGCCGGGGAATTGCTCGGGGCGTTCGCCCTCTCCGAGCCCGGTAGCGGCTCCGACGCCGCCAGCCTGCGCACCACCGCGGTGCGTGACGGCGACAATTACCGCCTCAATGGCACCAAGTTCTGGATCACCCACGGTGGTTACGCAGACCTGTACATCGTGATGGCGCGCACCGGCGGCCCCGGTCCGAAGGGCATCAGCGCGTTCCTCGTGCCCGGCGACACGCCCGGGATGTCGTTCGGAAAGAAAGAGGAGAAGATGGGGCTCCGGGCCTCGCCGACCGTCGAGATGATCCTCGAAAACGCCATCGTGCCCGCCGAAAATCGCCTCGGGCCCGAGGGCAACGGGTTCGCGGTCGCGATGAGCGCGCTCGACTCCGGTCGCATCACCATCGCGGCGACGGCGTTGGGCATCTCCCAGGCCGCTCTCGACTGCGCCGGGCGCTACGCAGTCACGCGCAAGCAGTTCGACACCGCGATCATCGACTTTCAAGGCGTCGGGTTCATGCTCGCGGATATGGCGGTGCGCATCGAGCAGGCCCGCCTGGTCACGCACAAGGCGGCCTGGATGAAAGATCAGAAGCTCGCCTTCTCGCCGATCGCCGCGATGGCCAAGCTCGCGGCAACCGACTGCGCGATGGCCGTGACCACGGACGCCGTGCAGGTGCTCGGGGGCTACGGCTATACGCGGGAATACCCCGTGGAACGCCTGATGCGCGACGCGAAGGTCATGCAGATCGTCGAGGGCACGAACCAGGTCCAGCGGGTGGTCATCGCCCGGCATCTCAAGCGCGGGTGGGAGTGAGCGGCGAGGCTTGATAGCCGCCGCGGTGCCCGCCCCAGACCATCTCGCCCGCCTGCTCGCGGGCCTCGAAGCCGAACGCCAGGCGGTGAACCGCGAGGACGCCGCGATGCGCGCGTTGCCCCTCGCGCATCGGGTGGCAGCGGGTGCGGCCCTGGCGCCGCTGGACATCGTCACGACCGAGCACCGATCCCGCGGGCGCGTGAATGTGCTGCTTCGCGGAAAGAACCTGCACGACGGCATCACCGCGGGCGAGCCGATCATCCTCGGCCCGGTCGGCCGGCCCGATGGGGGGATCCACGGACGCTTCGAGGGCGGTGACGACCATACGGTCGAGCTGCGCGTGGACGCCGCACCGGAGGGTAAGGGCCCCTGGGCTGTCGTTCGGCGCCTGGACCACCACATGCTCGACCTCCAGCGCGCCGCGTTGGAACGCGCAGGGGGCAAGAGCTCGCCGCTCAGCTCGCTTTTGCTGGGGCACGAGCGCCCCTACAAGCCAGACCCGCTGGACCATCCGGCCCTGGCCTCGCTGAACCCTGCCCAGCGGACGGCAGCGGCCACAGCGCTCGGGGCCACTGAGATCGGCCTGATCCACGGCCCGCCGGGCACCGGTAAGACCCAGGTGCTCGCCGCGATGCTGGCCGTTCTCGTAGACTTGGGCGAGCGGCCCTGGGCCCTGGCCGAGAGCAATGCCGCGGTGGACCAGCTCGCGCTCCGAGCCCATGCCGCCGGGCTCGACGTCGTGCGCATCGGGGTCAGCGCGCGCGTGGGCTCTGCGGCGCTCCCGCTGACCTTGGAGCACCGCATCCTGAACGGTCCCCGCGCGGGCATCCTCCAGACCCTCCGCAAGGATCGGAGCCGGGCGAGCGGCCCCGCGTTGGTCGAGATCGACGCGGCGATGCGCGAAGAGTGGCAGGCTGCCAAGCGCGAGATCCTCACGAACGCGCAGGTGTTGGCCATGACCATTGGCTCGCTGCAGACCCGAGGCGCGGACCTGCCGAACCCCCGGACCGCCGTCGTGGATGAGGCGAGCCAGGCCTGGGAGCCTGCGTTGTGGCTCGTGGCCTCGCGGGTGAAACGGCTCCTGCTGGCAGGGGATCCGATGCAGCTCGGCCCGGTCGTGAAGAGCCAGCACCCGGCGCTCGAAAAGAGCCTGCTGGCGCGCCTTGTAGACGAAGGCTTCCACTTCCCGATGCTCACGACACAGTATCGGATGTGTCAAGTGATACAAGATGCTGTATCACCGATGTATCAGGGTCGGCTCGTCGCTGATACATCCTGTGCGTCACGTATCATGGACGTAAATGTATCACCTTGGACCGACGTGCCGCTCCGGTTCGTGGACACCGCGGGTATGGGGCACGACGAGGAGCGTGAGGACACCGGCAGCTACCACAATCCGGGCGAGCTGGATCTGGTCACCCGGATCGTCGGCGAGCTTGTAGCGGGGGGGGTGACACCCGACCGCATCGCGCTGGTCACCCCGTACGCCGCCCAGTTGGGCCGGCTCCGGGAGCGCCATCCGGACATCGAAGCTGGCACGGTGAACGCCTACCAGGGCCGCGAGCAGGATGTGGTCATCGCGACGTTCGTGCGGTCCAACGAGTTGCAAGAGCTGGGCTTCGTCGCCGATGCGCGGCGGCTGAACGTGACCGTGAGCCGGGCGCGCCGGCTGTTCATCGGGATCGGAGACGCGGGCACGCTGGGCGTGAACCCGGCGTTTCAGGCGCTGATCGATCGGACGGCCGCCGCAGGGGGGTATGTCAGCGGGTGGGAGCTGGGGTAGGAGTGTTCGCGGTAGCACAGCGGTGGTGGTCACCCGACCGGAAAGTCGATCGGCACGGCGACCTCCCGCTCCTCTCCCTCCGCGGTCGATATCGTGCAGAGGTTCGGGACGAGGATGTGCGCGTGCGGATGCAGGATCGTCCGCCCGCTCAAGGTGCTGTCGCCGATGCGCACGCAAAAGCCCCCGCCGCGGATGTCGAATTCCCTCGCCGACCACGCCCACATGGCCCCCCACGCGGCCCAATCCGCGGTCGTGAGATCGTCGTGGGACTCCTTCACGAGCAGCAGCTGAAGGTGCGGCGGTCGGGCGAGCCGATCGTGGGTCGGGTACCGACTGCGGAGGACGAACCAGCCATCCACGCGGTGAAGGATGTCAGGTGAACGCTGGAATTCCGGATCGCAGAACGGGCATCGGCCTGTCCGGGCAGCCTCCTCGAGCGACGCCCGGTACGCCCCACCGTACTGAACATTGGCTACCACCGGCGTGGATTCGCGCTTTTTTTCCACAGGTCACCTCAAGGTCAGCCGAGAGGGTACCACTCCCGCTGCACGTCGCGGACATCCGGATAATCCACGGCATGGCAACTCCCCCCATTCTCCTCCTCCGAATCCCCCGCGCCGAGGGGGCGACCACGATGTCCGGCGTACTCGTGAATGAGGGCGCGACCCACATCGCCACGGCGTGCGCGGACATCCCGACCACCATCAACCAGCTACTCGGCCTCGCTGGCGTCGAGACCCTCCCGGGGGCCACCCTGGTCGTACCGCTCGACGGACGGCACGGGCTGGCCCACATGGCGCTGGACGAGTCGAACCGTCGGGGCTGGACCTTTTCGCGGCACGTCCCGCCCGGGATGGAGGTCCACCTGCTCGATCTGGACGGTCCCGACGCAAACCCGTCGGACGTGGCGAGCACCGTCGCCGCGCTCCAGCAGGAGGCGAGGGAGGCGCTCGGGGACAGCGAGCTTGGAGAGGGCCTCGCGGTGCTCCGTCGCGCCCTCGCGGTGGGCTGGCGCAACCTCGGACCATGGCACCCGGACACGCTGTGGGCGGCGTCGAACCTCCTTCATGTCGCTGCAGCAACCGGCGCGGCCGAAAACCTGGCGCAGGCCGTCGCGCTCACGGACCTGCTCATGAACGAGCCGCTGCCACAGCAGGCGGAGAACCCGACAGGGATCCTCCGGAAGCTCGGGGAGGTGGCGGAGCGGTGCGCGAAGAACGGGCGGCACGACGTCGCCCGGCGTGCGCTCGCGGCTGCGGTGGAGGCCGCGCGGACGCTGCTCGGGGATGGACACCCCAACCACCTCGCCACGCTCAACAGCTATGGCCTGTTCCTGTCCGCTCAGGGCGACCCGGAGGCGGCGACGGTGCTCGGGACCCTGCTCGACCGGGCCCGCGCGCTCTTCGGTCCCGATCACCCGAATGTCGGGGTCGTCGAGCGCAACCTCGCGGAGTTTGTGAGGGGGCGGGGGTGAGCGGCTCACCGGCGCGGCTGGGTTAGCCCCCCGTCCTGCCCGAGCGCCCGATGCCCCGCCCCGTCCCGAGCCTCCTTGCCGTGATCGCCCTCTGGGGATGCCCGAAGGAGGTCGAGCCCACCGTGGTCGTGCCGCCGCCGCCGGCCGTGGTGGTGAAGCCCTGGCCGGCCACTGAGAAGCGGGAGGTGACCGATGTGCTGCATGGGGTCACGCTGAAGGACAACTTCCAGTGGTTGGAAGACGAGAAGGCGGCCGACGTGCAAGCCTGGATGAGCGCGCAGGATGCGTACGCGCGCGCGGAGCTGCGGAAGGCGCCGGGGCGAGACGCGCTGGTCGCGAGGTTCACCGAGTTGTTCTACGCAGACGCAGTGGCAGCGCCGATCGTAGCCGGGAAGCGCCTGTTCTATCTGAAGACCGCCGCAACGGCGGAGCGAGCGGTGCTGTACGTCCGGGACACGGCGGACGGTCCGGAGCGCGTCCTGTTGGATCCGAACGACTGGGGCAGCACCAGCCTCGGGGATTGGCAGCCGAGCCACGATGGCGCGAAGCTCGCCTACCAGAAGAACCCGAACCACGCCGATGAGTCGGTGCTCTACGTGCTCGACGTGACGACGGGCAAGGACTTGCCCGACGTGATCGAAGGCGCCAAGTATGCGGAGCCGGATTGGGTGCCCGACGGCTCCGGATTTTACTACGAGTGGCTCCCGGTGGATCCGACCATCCCCGTGGACGAGCGGCCCGGCTACACCGAAATCCGCTACCACAAGCTCGGCACCCCCGTGACCGCCGACCGCCCCGTGCGGGAGCGCACCGGGGACCCAAAAACTTTTCTGGCGTCCACGCTCTCGCGGGATGGCCGCTGGCACGTGCTCTACGTGCAGCACGGCTGGACCTCGACGGATGTGTACATCCAAGACATCAAGAGCGGAAAAGGCTTCGAGCCGCTCGTGGTCGGGCAGCCGCACCTTTATTTTGTGACGCTCGACAAGGACAAGTTCTTCGTCTACACCAACGATGGGGCCGACAAATACAAGGTGATGGGCGGCACCACGAAGGACTGGAAAAAGGAATCGTGGACACCCGTGGTTCCGGAGGATCCCAAAGCCACGCTGCAAGGCGTCTCGATCATCGGCGGCCAGCTCGCGCTCCGGTATTTGAAGGACTCCACGAGCGTGCTCAAGATGGCGAAGCTCGACGGCACGGCGGTCCGCGAGATTTCGCTGCCGGGCCTGGGCGCCGTGAGCGCGTTCACGGGCGACCCCAAGGAGGACGGCGCGTACATCCAATACAGCGATTTTCTGAACCCCCGTCAGGTGTACCGCTACAGCGTATCGAAGGGCACCGTGGAGCCTTGGGCAAAGGTCACGTTGCCCCTGGACCCGAGCCCGTACATCACCGAGCAGGTGTGGTACCCCTCGAAGGACGGCACCCAAATCCCGATGTTTGTGATCCGCCGATCGGACGCCCCCAAGAATGGGTCAAACCCAACCATGCTCTACGGGTACGGGGGGTTCAACGTCTCGATGGTCCCCAACTTCAAGGCCAGCATCTACCCGTTCCTGGAGGCGGGAGGCATCTACGCGGTCGCCAATTTGCGGGGGGGCGGGGAATACGGTGAGGCGTGGCATGCAGCGGGCCAGGGCCCGAACAAGCAAAACGTCTTCGACGATTTCACCGCCGCCGCAGAGTTCCTGGTGCGCGAAGGTTGGACGACGCGGGAGAAGCTCGCGATCCACGGGGGCTCCAACGGTGGGCTGTTGGTTGGCACGGCGATGACCCAACACCCCGAGCTCTACCGGGCCGTCGTGTGTAGCGTCCCGCTCCTGGACATGATCCGCTACCACAGCTTCGGGAGCGGCCGGACCTGGATCCCCGAATATGGCAGCGCCGAGGACCCGCTCGAATTCACCACGCTCCTCAAGTATTCGCCGTACCAACACATCACCGCAGGCACGCCCTACCCCGCGTTGTTGGTGGCCAGCTCCGACCACGACGACCGGGTGGATCCGATGCATGCGCGCAAGTTCGTGGCGGCGATGCAGGACGCCGTGCCAAACGGGGACCGGCCCGTGTACCTGCGGATCGAGGCCAACGCGGGCCACGGCGGGGCCGACGGGGTGCGCACCACCATCGAGGCGCAAGCGGACCTGTGGGCGTTTGTGATGCAAGAATTGGGGGTGAGCCCGGTGCCGCCAGGAGCCTTGTGACCGACCTCGTCGGCCGCGCGTTCGAGCTTGCGTCCGTGGCCGCCTGCCTCAGCGCCGGTCGCCATGTGCTGCTGGAAGGCCCGGTCGGCGTCGGCAAGACGGCGGTCGCCCGGGCCGTGTGCGAGGCCCTCGCCCGGGGTTTCGTCCGGATCGACGGGGATGGTCGCTACACCGAGGCCAAGCTGGTCGGGCAATTCGACCCACCGATGGTGCTCGCGCATGGCTACCTGCCGGAGCACTTTGTGCCAGGGCCATTGGTGCGGGCGATGCGCGACGGCGCGGTCCTGTTCGTGAATGAGCTGAACCGCATGCCGGAGGGCGTGCAGAACGTGCTGCTGCCCGCGATGGACGAGCGGCTCCTGATCCTGCCGATGCTCGGCGAGGTCCGCGCCGCCGCGGGGTTCTCGGTGATCGCGACGCAGAACCCCGCCGAATTCGTAGCCACGGGGGCCCTCTCGGAGGCGCTGCTCGACCGCTTCGAGCTGGTTCGCCTGGATCACGCCGGCGCCGACGAGGAGCAGGAGATCGTGCGGCGGAACACCCACGCCCCGGTGGACCCGTCGGTGATCCGGGCCGCCGTTGCGCTCGTCCGTGCGACGCGGTCCGACCCCCGGATCCGGCGGGGCGCCAGCGTGCGCGCGGCGATCGCGATCGCGGACCTGGCCCACGCGTTCGCGGACCTGGATCCCGAGGCGGCGATCCTGCGGGCGGCCGCGCTGGCGCTGCCTACGCGGATCGAGCTCGCCGATCCGACGGCGACGCCGATGGCAACGGTGTTGTCGTCGATGTCGGAGGCGCAGGCGTCGCCAAAAAAACCGTAGGGTCCGGGGGGCAGGCGCCCGCCGGACCGGAGGCGCCCGGGCGTGCGGCGGCGAGCGCGACGGCGGCGGCAGAAGCGCGTGTGCGGGATCTGTCAGGGTGGGAGGCTGCGAAGGAGCTGAAGCGACTGAAGCTGGAGGTGCCGCCCGTGGTGTACCGGGCGAAAGTGCTGGAACGGGCGATCTCGGAGATCCTCAGCCGGGCGCGGCAGCTGGTGCGCCACGCCGCGCGGCCGACGCGCGTGGTCGAAGCGGGCTGGCCGAGCGCCGGCGAGCTGGACCTGGACCGAACCCTGGAGGGGGGGCCAGCCCGGGCGCTGGACAAACAACACGGTCCTAAGGCCCTGGAAGTGCTTGACTTGGAGCCGGGCTGGCCCCTGACCGCACCGTTCCAGGTGGAAGGCGGCGGGCCCGGCGTCTTCGACGGACCGTCGCATTCCACCGGTAGGAACGGTGCAAAAGAACCGTCGATCCGGGCGCGAGGTTCGCCGAGCGCACGGATCGGCGGGCCGCGGAGTGAAGCGGCGCTCCACGGCCCGGGGTGGCCGACTCCCGGCGGCGCCAAGCCGCCCGCGCCTCGGGACGTGATCGTGACCCGTCGAGAGCCCAAGGATGTCGATGTGGTCGCGATCCTGGACATGTCGCTGTCGATGACCGGGGAGAAGATCGCGCTGGTGGCGCTCGCCACGGCGATCCTCCGCATGAAGCTGGAGCATGTGTGCGTGGTGGCGTTCGACACCCAGGCGACGGTACTCGTGAGGCGAGGTGAGCGGGTGACGATTCGTGAACTTGTACGCCGGGTGTTGGAGGTTCCGGCGCAGGGGTACACGAACATCGAAGCCGGCCTGATCGCGGGGGTGGGCCAACTCGGGGCGTCGAAACGGCGGGATCGCGTAGGAATCCTGTTCACGGACGGCTGCGCGAACGTCGGGGCGGATCCGATCGCGGTGGCGGCCCGGTTCCCGCGGCTGCACGTCGTGCATCTGGGACACCACAACGTGCAGGGGAGCCGCGCGTGCCAGGCGATGGCGAGCGCCGGACGGGGTCGGGTTTTTCGAGCCTTGACCTACCAGGATCTGCCTCGCGTAGTGCGGGACGCGGTGCGCGAGCTGTTTCGGACCTGAACTCCAAATTGACGAACCTGTGGCCGCATTGTGATGGAACCGGCTCGCGAGCCAGCGGGGGAGGCACCGTAAGTACTTGAACTTACGGGCCGGGGCCGTGGTCCCATCGTTGCTACGGGTTCGGTGACACCGGTGGTCACCCGAACCACGAAGGACCCGCCATGACCCGCTTCCAGGCTCCCCTCGCCCTCCTCGCGCTGATCCTCAGCGCCCGCTGCGGCGACCCACCCTACGCGCCAAGCGACCTGAGCGAGGCGCAGCGCTCGGCGGTGGAGGGATGAGCCCGGCCTCTGTGTGGCAACCGGTCGCGAAGGCGGGCCAGTTTCTCCCGCTGGCGCAGAACATGGAGGTGGATGTCGCCATCATTGGCGGAGGCATCACGGGGCTCACCCTCGCCCACAGGTTGAAGCAGTTTGGACGGACAGTCGCGGTCCTTGAGATGCATTCGATAGGTTCGGGCGCCACGGGACAGTCCAGCGGCCATCTGACCTCCGCGCTCGACATCGACTACGCCGCGCTGCAACGCCGGTTTGGTCGCGTAGGAGCCGGTGAGGCAGCGACCAAGAGCCGGGACGCCATCACCTACATCGAAAAGCTC
>CANKNP010000108.1 GCA_947483545.1 Deltaproteobacteria bacterium
ATACACCCTTGGGGGGCAAGCCCCCCATTTCAAACGGGACGCTGGGCGCCTACTCCCCCAGCCGCGCCTTCCAGGCCCTTTGTCGCCGCCCACCGCGCCCGAGGCGTTGGTAGAGCGCCCCCCGGAAGAGCATGGTCGCGTGGACGAACGCCACGAGCGCGAGCCCAATGGCCCAGCCGATCGGCCCAGCTCCCGCCCCAATGGCCAATGCACCCGCGTTCACAAAGCCAAAGAGCGGGCCAAACATGCTCAAGATGGTGCCAGCGGAGCTCGGCCGCATCGCCAGCAGCGGGATCACGAGGAACAATTGGGGCACAAACCACTCCGGCGCGTTGTCCTTGAGCCAGTAGGCCGATTCGCGCAAAACCTCCACCCCAGCAGATCGGCTCCGACCGATGTGCTCGGGCGCTACGTTGAATACAACGCCCACCGCGAGCGGAAAGATCCAACTGACGGCGGGCGGAATCAGAAACCCGACGATCATCGACGCGATCCAAATGGGGAACGCCACGCCGATCACGTCGAAGGTATATCGGCCCAGGTTCTGTCGAATCGCGGACAGGGACAGGCTCCGCCGCTCGTCCAACGCGTCCTGCAGCGTCGCGAGATAGGTCCCCGCGCAGGCGGCGTTGAGCAGCCCTACGACAAAGCCCCCGGCCACGCCAAGGGGCGAGAGCGCGAGGCTGGCCACCGTCAACAGCGGAAACAGCAGGAGCAGGAGGATCAACGCCCACGCGCTCCTCGCCGTGGCGCGGACAGCGTCGAGCCCCGCATCGCGGTACACTTGCAGGGTCGCGCGAACGAGCAGCACGGTTGGCCTTTAGCGCCGTCAGCCCCAATCCGCCGTCTCTCGGACCCGATTCCCTGGCAACATCACCTGGATGCTCGTCCCGGCGGCCACGGTCCAATCCGGCGCGGGGTTGGGGTGCCAACCGGCCCCGTCCTGCACCGCTACGAACGTGACGTGGTGCTGATCCGAGAGGGAGTGCAAGGTCTTGCCGACAATAGGGGAGGCCGGCGTCGGGTGCAGCTCCAACACGACGAGCAGGGTGGTGCCGAGGCGGTGGGTGCCCACCACCCGTTTGTCGAGCGCGCAAGAGGCAAACAACGGTGCGGCGAGCTTGGAGGTGCTGACCGACATTTCGATGCCGATCACATTGCCGACCTTGTCCGCGAGGCGCTGATCGAACAGGCGCAGCACAATCGGGATGGTGGCGCTGATCTCGCGGACGTCCATCGCGATCTCCAAGTTGGCCAGGTCGTCGTTGGTCGCGATGATGATGGCCCGGGCATGCAGCACGTTCATGGTGCGTAGTTGGTTCTCCGCCCGCGCATCGGCGATCAAGACGTCCACGCCGCGCGCGCGCGCAAGCGGCACGAACGCGCCTTCGGGGTTTCGCTCGATGACAAACACCTCCGTGCCCAAAAGGAGCAGCTCCTCCAAGACGCGGTACCCCACGGTCCCGAGCCCACAGAGGATGACATGATTGCGCGCAGTCCCGGCCAGAATGCTCATCCAAGCTCCCTTGTTCTCTTCTTTGCGAAAGGCCGAAAAGCCCAGCTTGATGACGCCTTCGGCGACGAACAAGATGCCCAGGATCGGCATGAGGGCGGTCACCACCTGCGAGGCCGGGTGCTTCGGAAACTCAGGAAACTCCCCCATCAGCATCTCGTAGACCAGGTACGCAGACCCCGCCCAGGTTTCGGCGCCCCCTGTCTCGTGGAGAATCGCAGCGCCGATCGCAGCCGTGATCCCCATCGCGATCGTCGGCTGAACCAAAACGCGAAGCGCACGCGCGAAAAAGATCGCCTCCGCCCAGGTGCGACGGAGGCGACGTTCAAGGATCCGCCTGCGGGCGGGCACGAATCAGCTCTTGCGGAGGAGCGTCGGGATGTCGTAGTCCTCGGTCCGGAGCGCGTCGAAGCCGGTCGCGACCCGGCCGTTCGTGCGGCCCGGCATCATCGTCTGGTTGACAGCCTGGCGAATGCGCTGCTCGGCCAACTGGGGTGCGAAGTTGGCCTTCGGACCTTTGGAGAACCCGGTGCCGACCACGGTCACCTGCACCTGGTCGCCCAGGTTCTCGTCGATCACAAAGCCGAAGATCACGTTGGCCTCCTCGGCGCACTCCTCTTGGACCATCAACGCGGCTTCGTTCACCTCAAACAGCGTGAGCGAGGAGCTGGCGCTGAAGTTGATGAGCACGCTGTTGGCGCCGTGGATGCTGATCTCGTCCAGAAGCGGGGAATTGATCGCCCGGGTCGCGGCTTCGACGGCGCGGTGGCTACCGCTGGCGAGGCCAACGCCCATGAGCGCGAGCCCCTGGCCCTTCATGATCGTCCGCACGTCCGCAAAGTCCACGTTGATGACGCCGTTCCCATTGATCAGATCCGAGATGCCCTTGACCGCGTTGAGCAGCACGTCGTCCGCCTTCTTGAAGGCGTCCATCATCGAGGACTTCTCGTTCATCACCTGGATCAGCCGGGCGTTCGGGATCGTGATCAGCGTGTCCACGTGGGTGGTCATGCCCTCGATGCCGTCCTCGGCCTGCTTCTTCCGGCGGCGGCCTTCGAACGGGAACGGGCGCGTGACCACGCCGACGGTGAGCACCTGCATCTCCTTGGCGACTTCGCACACGACAGGCGCCGCGCCTGTGCCGGTGCCGCCGCCCATGCCAGCGGTCACGAACACCATGTCGGCGCCCGACACCAGCTCGGCGATCCGCTCGCGATCCTCGAGCGCAGCGGCCCGGCCCATCTCAGGGTCAGCGCCTGCGCCGAGGCCCTTGGTGAGCTGCACGCCGAGCTGAAAGCGCTGGGGCGCGAGCGACCGAGCGAGATCCTGCGCGTCGGTGTTGATGACGACGAATTCCACCCCAGTCAAGCCGGAGCGGATCATGTTGTTGACGGCGTTTCCGCCGGCGCCCCCTACACCAATCACTTTGATGCGAGCGCGGTTGTCCGTAGTATTGTCGTTGACGAGTTCAATCATGGCGACCTCTGGGGCGGGCCTGCCGGCCGGGCAGGGAGGAGTGGGGAGCAAGGAGCGGATGGCGGAGGGAGGAGGCGGGGGAGCGGGGGGGGAAGTCAGAGAGGCGTGACGACCGCGAGTTGGGGAGACCCGAGGTCGATGCGGAGCGGCGAGGTGAGGTCCACACCCTGGCGGGCGAGCCTCGCGAGCTTGGGGAGCGCGACGTCGGGGGAGAACCCGAGCAGCACTTCACCCCCGTTTCGCAGCACCAGCACATAACCCGAGCGGGTATCAAAACGCACCTCGGAAACCTCCTTCGCGGAGATTTTGCCGGGCGCGCCAGGGGCACCCGCCGAGGCCGCCGAAAGGGCGCTGAGCCCCCCCCGGATGATCTGGCGGGCAAGGTCGGGCTGCTCGGTTGCGAACGACTCGGGGATGCCCGTCAGCACAGGCAGATCCAGGGTCACCCCCTTGGCCTGACGGAAAACATGGCCCGTCTCATCCACCAGATACAGCTTGTCGAGCAGCAACAAGGCCGTGGGGATTCGCTCCTGGACGGAGAGGATCACGCGGTCCGGAAAAGCGCGGCGTGCCTGGGCCCTTGCTACCCAAGGGTGACGCTCCGCCCCGCGCACCGCCCCCGCCAGGTCCACGGAAACCAGGGGCGTTCCAAGCGCGACGTTCGCCAGGTGCCGGATCTGCAGCGCGTCGGCCTGGGCGTTCCCCAGAACCTCCACTGTGTGGCATCGGGTGAGCTCCGCGCCGTACAGCACCCACGCCAAACCCCCAAGCATGACGCTCAGGGTCAGGGCGGTGAGGATCTGGAGGAGGAGGCGTTTCACGGGATTCTGGGGGCTGTTCTCGTTCTACTACAAGGCCTTGGTGTTGACAAGACAAGAGCAAACTATTTTTCTACATGAAGTGTCAGCCCGCCGCGACATGGAGCCGGGCCCCGAGGAGCAGCCGCTCCACGAGATCGTCGAAGGTCATGCCGACCACGGCGGCAGCCATCGGGGAGAGCGATGTCTCGGTCATGCCCGGCAGCGTGTTGATCTCCAGGAACCACGGCGTGCCGTGTTCGTCCACGATGAAGTCCGCGCGAGCAACACCCGAGAGCCGCAGGGTGTCGAACGCCACCTTGGCGGAGCGTTGTGCGGCGCTCGCAATGCTCTCGGCGATGGGCGCCGGGGCGATGTAGGTCGTTTTTCCCTTGGTGTACTTGGCCTCGAAGTCGAAGAACTCGGTGTTGGGTACGATGGAGACCACCGGCAGCGGGGTGCCCTCCAGCACCGCGACGGTGATCTCGTCGCCGGCGACGAACTGTTCCAGCAGCACCTCGGGCGCAAATTCGCCGCAGTACAGCAGCGCCGCCTCCAGCTCCGCCGCGTCGTGGCATTTGCGGATGCCAAGCGTGCTCCCGCCTTCGGGCGTTTTCGCCATGATGGGAAAGGTCAGATCCTCCGGGAACGGATCCCCCTGGCGCCACACCCGATCCGCGCACATCGGGATCCCGGTGCCGCGCAACGCACGCTTGGTCGCGACCTTGTCCATCGCCACCGCGCTCCCCAGCACCCCGGAGCCTGTGTACGGGAGCCGCATCACCTCACACATGCCCTGCACGCACCCGTCCTCGCCGAGCACGCCATGGAGCGCGAGCCAGCAGACGGTGACGCCGTTCGCCACCAACTGGGCGGGAAGATCGGCTCCAACATCGATCTCGATGGCGTTCCAGCCACGCCGGAGCAGCGCGGCGCTGACCGCGTGCCCGCTCTTGAAGGAGATGGGGCGCTCCGGGGAGAGCCCCCCGAGCAGGACGCCGACGACGGCGGTGGATTTGGACAGGACCATTTAGAGCCTCCCTCCCCGGCCGGGCTGGCCGAGGCGTTCTTCGAGTTGAATTCCAGTGTGGGTGTGAACCCGGTCCTTCACGGCGACGAGCAACGCGCGAAGGTGGCGAGGTGTGGCGTCGCCGCGATTGGCGAGCACGGCGGGGTCGAGCTCTCCGAGCGTCGCGCCATGGACCCGTAGACCCGCGAGCTGGGCCTTGCGGAGCAGGTCTCGGGTCGTCGGCCCGCGCCGCCGAAGCTCTCGCCAGGCTTGACCGGCGACGGGCGGCGTGAGCTTGGCGTTCGGGCGCAGCACGGCAGAGACGAGCAGGGCCTTGGGATCCGCGTCGGTCGCGTCCGTGACCTCAAAACTCCGGCCACGAAAGCGTCGCACCGTGAGCAAGGCGGGCTGAATCCAACCTTCTTCGTAGGCATCCAGCAGCGTCCCCGGGGCGCGGCGCAGGGCCTCAAACCCCGGCCAGAGCCCGATGGGCGCGAGCAAGGCCCCGGCGCCCACCCAAAGGCCAGCGGTCGGCGCGACGACCGCGGCGACGTGCTCGAACTCTCCACCGAGCCGGAGCGCGAGTCCGACAAGCCCGTTCTCAGGGGGCAGCGAATCGTGAAACGCAGGGATCGGCCGAACCGTCCAGCGCTCGGCGCGGGCGAGCTTGATCAACGCGACAAGCGAGGCTTCATCACCTACTTCGCACCAGTGCTCGACAGCACCACCGCAACCCAGAGGCAGGTGCCGGGCGAGCGGCTCCTCATCCCGGATGACCCAGGCCGTGGTCAAGCGGGCACCCGCCGGCCGAGGGAATCTGCGAGCTGCCCACACACCCGGTTCACATCGCCGGCGCCGAGCGTGATGACGAGATCGCCGGGCCGCACAAACCCGACCAGGTGGTGGAGCGCATCATCGAGGGAGGCGACCGCGACGGCGCTGCGGTGGCCCAGCGCCAGCGTACCCTCGGCGATGCGCTCGGCATCGACACCCTCGAGCGGAGGCTCGCCTGCGGCGTAGATCGGACAGACGACCACGTGCGCGGCCCGGTTGAAACAGCGGCAGAATTCATTGAACAGGTCACGAACCCGGCTCGGGCGATGGGGCTGGAAGACCGCGATGATCCGCCGCGCCTCCCACCCTTCGGCCGCCGCGGAGAGCGTGGCCTCAATCTCGACGGGATGGTGCGCGTAGTCGTCGATGATGAGCACGTCATCTACAAATCCACGCTCCGAGAAGCGACGGTCAACGCCCGAGAAGCCCTCCAGGGCACCCTGCACTTGCGCGAAAGGGATGTCCAACCCCAAGCTCACCGCGGTCGCGGCCAGCGCATTCAGGACATTGTGGCGTCCGGGCTGGGAAAGTCGGAGCTCGCCGAGCGCTTCATCACCGCGCCACACCCGAAAGCTGAGGCTCCGGCCCTCCTGCACCACGCGATCCGCCCGGATCTCTGCCTGCAGGTTGAGACCGTAGGAGATCACTTTGCGACGAACCCGCGGCAGCATCTGTTGCACGACGGGGTGATCGGTGCAGAGCACGTTGAACCCGTAGAAGGGCACCCGATTGGCGAACGAGACGAACCCATCAATCAGCGCCTCGAACGTCTTCCAATGGTCGAGGTGCTCGGGATCGATGTTCGTGATGATCGTGACGGTCGGATCAAGCAGGAGGAAGCTGCCATCCGACTCGTCGGCCTCAGCCACGAGGTAGTCCCCCTGACCCAGCCGCGCGTTGGACCCAAAAGTATCGAGGCGGCCGCCGATCACGACCGTTGGGTCGAGCCCCGATCGGTGCAAGCACATCGCCAGCATCGATGTCGTCGTGGTCTTGCCGTGCGTGCCGGCGACCGCCAGCCCATACTTGAGCCGCATCAGCTCGCCCAACATCTCGGCGCGCGGAATGACAGGAATCTTCTGTCGGTGCGCCGCGATCACCTCGGGGTTGTCATCCCGGACGGCCGTCGATCGCACGACGACATGCACGCCATCGACGTTCTCGGCCGCGTGACCCAGCAGAATCTGGCCGCCCAGCGCGCGGAGGCGCTGAATCACCGTGCTCTCCTTCTGGTCCGAGCCGGACACCTGGTAGCCCAGGTTCAACAAGAGCTCGGCGATCCCAGACATTCCGATGCCGCCGATCCCGATGAAGTGGATCCGGAGGTACTTGCCGCGGAACATCATTTGAGCGCGACCTTCGCGGGTGGGAGGCCCCGGACGGCGAGCCAGAAGTCCGCCCAGCCGTGGAACGTCGCGGGGCGGTCCACGCCCTCGGCGGAGATCGACAGGAGCACGCCGACGGCCGCCAGGTTCATCATCATGGCGGAGGCGCCGTAGCTCATGAACGGGAGCACGAGACCCTTCGGCGGGACGACGCTCATCACGACTCCGAGGTTGAGACAGGCTTGGCCGACGAGCATCACGGTGAACGTGCTTGCAAGGACCGAGCCAAAGGCGTCGGGCGCACGGCGTGCGATCCGGAAACCCAAGTGCGCCAGCCCGACGTAGCAGGCGATCAGCGTGAGCACGCCGATCAAGCCCAGCTCCTCGCCGAGCACCGCCGCGATGAAGTCGTTGTACGGCTCCGGCAGGAACAACAGCTTGGCCATGCTCTGGCCCATGCCACGGCCGACGAGCCCGCCCTGGTGCATCGCGAGGAGCGACTGGCAGACCTGGTAGCCATCCCCCGAGCAGTCTTCAAACGGCGCCATGAAGCTCATGAGTCGCTTCATCCGATACGGCTCCATGGCCGCGACGATGCCAAGCCCAATCACCCCGACAGCGCCCAGCACCGTCATCCAGGCGGTGCGCAATCCCGCGAGCGCGTACATCACACAACAGAGCACAAATACGATCGCCGTGGAGCCGAAGTCCGGCTGGAGCACAATCGCGAGCAACTGGGGCGCGACGAGCCCGATGGAGATCAAGATCGTGCGTGGGTTGTGGATGTCCCCGCGGTTGCGGTGCAGCCAGGTGCCCAGCGCGATGAGGGTGGCCAACTTGGTGAATTCGGCGGGCTGAAAATGCAGGGGACCGAGCTCGATCCAGCGGGTCGCCCCCTTGGCCGAGTGAGAGATCACCGGGATGTGCACCATCATCAAGAGCACGATCGAGGCCATCCAGAACGCGGGCGCCAAATCCCGGAGCTTGCGGTACGGCGTCGCGGCCAGGGCGACCATCGCCACAAGGCCGATCACGATGGCGACCCCCTGTCGGATCACGTAGTGCCAGGCGTTCTTGTAGGTCTCCGCGGCGAGGAACCCGCTCGCGGAGTACATCATCAGCAGACCCCAGGAGACCAGCACAGCGGTCAGGCAGATGAGCCGCAAGTCGTACACGCGGCGGGGGACAGCAGGAGCGTTTTCAGTCATCGGTCAGCCCTTTCACCAGGGCGGCGAAAGCGCGGCCACGGTGTTCAAAGTCGGAGAATTCATCAAAGCTGGAGCAAGCTGGGGAGAGCAGGACAGCGTCGCCGGGCCGGGCAAGGCCCGCAGCGGCTCGTACGGCCGCTTCGAGGTTGGGGACGACCTGGGGCGACAGCCCAGCGCGCTCCAGACCCTCGGCGATCAGCGACCCCGCCTCCCCAAAACACACGATCGCGCGGGCCTGACGGAGCGGATGGGCGAGGCGCTCATAATCTGCGCCCGCCTTGCCGCGCCCGCCGAGCAAAACGACGGTGGGGCGATCTGCGCTCTCCAACGCGACGAGGGTGCTCTCAATGTTGGTCGCCTTCGAGTCATTCACCCAACACACGCCGCCGGGCCGCTCACAGACCACCTCCATGCGGTGCGGCAACCCGGTGAGCCCCGAGAGTTGGATGCTCTCCCTGGGAACGCCCCCGCAGGCGGCCAACAGCGCGGCGGCGGCCACGTTCGCGCGGTTGTGACGCCCCGGCAGGGTGAAGCCCTGGAGCGAGATCGATCCGGCCCCGGGGATCTCCCCGAAGGTCAGAAGATCGCCTTCGATGCGGACCCCGGGCCAATCGCCCAGGTAGGCCCGAGCGCCCGGGAGCACATCACACAGCCGCTCCAACCGGGCGTCCAGGCCCGGCAGGATCTGCCAATCGCCTGGGACCATCTTGGCGAACATCCGGCACTTGTGCTCCGCGTAGGCGTCGAGCGAGCCGTGGCGCTCCAAATGGTCCGGGGTCAGGTTCAGGATCGCCGCAGCGCGCGGGTGAAAGTCGCCGGGGAGCTCCATCTGGTAGCTGGAGACCTCGACGGCGAGCGCCTCGAAGCCCTGGTCCACGGCCTCGGAGAGCGGGAGCCCCAGGTTTCCACCGGTGAACGTACGGAGGCCGGCACGCGCGAGGATCTGGCCCAGCAGGTGGACCGTCGTAGACTTGCCGTTCGTGCCGCTCACCGCAAGCAACAGCGGTGGCTTTTCAGCTGCTTCAAGGACCGCAGCGGCAAATCCCAGCTCGCCGACCACCGCTACGCCCGCCGCGACGGCCGCCGCCACGTCGGGCTGGGCGGCGGGCACCCCCGGGGAGACGATCACCAGGTCCGCGGTGGTGAAATCTGTCCGTCGGTGCTCCCCATAGATCGAGACCGCGCCCTCGACCTCTGTTGCGTTGGCCCGGAGATCCGTGCACGTCACCTTCGCGCCCCGCCGAATGGCCACCTTCGCGGCTGCGATCCCCGAGCGCGCCATCCCGACCACCGTCACACGGCGCCCGACGAGGTCGGCGTAGTTTGGGGTGGTCAAGGGCCTCACCGGAGCTTCAACGTGGACAGCGCGACGAGCGCGAGCAGCGCGGAGATGATCCAGAACCGAACGATGATCTTGGGCTCCGACCAGCCCTGCTTCTCGTAGTGGTGATGGATCGGCGCCATCAGGAACACCCGACGCTTGAACCGCTTGAACACGAAGACCTGGATCAACACGGAGAGGGTCTCCAGAACGAAGATGCCACCGACCAACGCCAGGAGTAGCTCGTGCTTGGTGAGCACCGCGAGGATGCCCAGCGCGCCGCCCAGCCCGAGCGATCCGACATCGCCCATGAAAATCTGCGCCGGGTAGCAGTTGTACCAGAGGAACCCGAGCCCGGCGCCGACGATCGCGAGCGCGAAAATGGACAGCTCGCCGGCCCCTTCGACGTGCGGAATGTTCAGATACGTCGCAAATTCCGTGTGCCCCGCCACGTAGGCCAGCACCGCAAACGTGCCCGCCGACGTGATCGTGCTGCCGATCGCCAACCCGTCCAGCCCGTCGGTCAGATTGACCGCGTTGGAGCTCCCGACCAAGATGAACACGCCGATGCCGACGTAGGCCCAGCCCAGCAGCGTGGGCGCGCCCTCATACAAGTTCGCGAAGTCGATGATCGCGTGCTTCAAGAACGGCACGTGAAATTCGGCGTCCATCAGACCGGTCTGGTAGGCGTACCCGAGCACGCCGCACCCAATCACAAATTGCCACACCAGCTTCCACCGTCCAGCGAGGCCATCCGCGCTCCGCTCCATGACCTTCTTCCAATCGTCCACAAACCCGATCGCCGCATACCCGAGCGTGACGGCGAGCACCATCCAGATCCGAGGCTCATCGACACGCGCCCACAGCAGCGTGGTGAGCGCGATCCCCAGGTGGATGACCGCCCCGCCCATCGTCGGCGTTCCGACCTTCGTCTCCAGGTGCTCCTGGGGTCCGTCGGTCCGGATGATCTGCTCCATCCGCTGGCGACGCAGCCAGGTGATGAACGCGGGGTAGACGATGTAGCAGAGCGATAGCGCCGTCACCATCGCACAGGCGCCCCGAAACGTGATGTACCGGAACACGTTGAAGGCGCCGCCGAGCGGGAGAAGCAGGTGGTAGATCACGGCGTGAGCTCCTCGGTCGTCGGGACATCAGCGGTCGCCGGACCCAGCCGACGCCAGTTTTCCAACACACGCTCCATGCGGGAGCCGCGGCTGCCCTTGATGAGCAGCGCATCGCCAGGTTGCAGCGCGAGCCCGGAGGATGGGTCGCTCAACGCCGCGCTCAGCGCCTCGACATCCGGAAAGATATGCAGATTGGGGTTGGCGAGTTGGGCCGCCGCAGCCGACATCCGAGGGCCGGTGACACAAACCGTCAGACCGAACGTGAGGCCGAGCTGGAGGACCTCCACATGGGCTTGAGCCTCGCTCGGGCCCAGCTCCAACATGTCGCCGAGGGCAGCCACCCGCGTACGCGGCAAAACCGCGAGCGTACGCAACGCGGCGGACATCGAGATCACGTTGGCATTGTAGGCATCGTCGATGACCAGCACCCCGTGGACGCGCTCGATCCGATTTCGCATGCCCTCGGGCTGAAACTTTCCAAGCGCGGGCCCCAGGTTGTTCCGCGGGATCCGGAGCACAAAACCCACCGCGATCGCGGCCAGCGCACACTCCGCGAGGTGCAACCCCGGGACGTCCAGCACCGCGCGCACGGCCCCCTCGGGGGTCTCGACCCGCAGGCGGGTTTGGAGCCGCTCGACGTCCACCGCGAGGTCCGTCAGCCGAATCTCACAATGCTCCCCGCGACCGAACCGCACGACACGAACCCCCGCGGGCGTCGGCATCGCCGCGATCACCGGGTCGTCGTCGTTGACGATGCACACATCCCCCGGGCGGGCGCCGTCAAACAATTCTTGCTTCGCGAGGCCCACGCCTTCGATGGAGCCACACCCCTCGACGTGCGCCGCGCCGACGTTGGTGATCACCCGCACATCGGGCTGCGCGATGTCCTGCAGCAACGCGATCTCGCCGCGATGGTTCATGCCCAACTCAACGACCATCGCGACCGCATCCGGCGGCGTCGCACACAGGGTGAGCGGCACCCCGATGTGATTGTTCAAGTTCCCTTGGGTGCGATGGACGGGGCCGCCGGCAGGCTCCGCAGCCTCCAGCACAAGCGCGACCATGACCCGCGTGGTCGTCTTGCCGGCGCTGCCCGTGATCCCAACCACAGGACCGGTAAACCGGGCCCGCGCTGCGCGGCCGAGGTCCTGCAGCGCGGCCAAGGTGTCGGGCACGAGCACCAGCCCCCGCGTCCAGCCTTCGGGGACCCGCGAGCGGTCCGAGACCACCGCACCCGCGCAGCCCGCGGACTGTGCGTGCGCGAGAAAGTCGTGTCCGTCGAACTTGTCGCCGGTGAGCGCGATGAACCACCCATCCCGATGCAAGCGCCGTGTGTCGGTCAGCACGCTTCCGGGCGGACCCTCGTGGAGCAGGGCCCCGTGGGTAGCGAGGGCGATCTGATGGCCGTCAAAGATCATGGCTGGGCCTCGGCGAGGGCCGTTCGGCACACCTCACGGTCGTCGAACGGCAGTTGGGAATCGCCGATGGTCTGGGTGCGCTCGTGCCCCTTTCCGGCGATCAGCAAGGTGTCCCCTGGGCGGCAGGCTCCAACGGCCGCCCGGATCGCCGCCGCGCGGTCCGGCTCCACGACAGTGGCGCGATCGCCCAATCCCGGCAGGATCGCAGCGAGGATCGCCAGCGGGTCCTCCGACCGGGGGTTGTCCGAGGTGAGGTAGACGAGGTCTGCGGCCCGCGCGGCGATCCCCATGGGCACGCGCTTTCCTGCGTCACGGTCTCCGCCACAGCCGAACACCAGCAGCAACCGGCCCGCGGTGAGGGGCCGAAGCACGGCCAGCACCCGCTTCAGCGCATCATCCGTGTGGGCGTAGTCCACGAAGGCTGCGATGCCCCGGGCGTTCTCGACCCGCTCCAGCCGGCCGGGGACCCCGGGAAAGCTCGCGATCCCAGCGAGAATGCTCAGGGTGTCGATGCCGACGGCATGGGCCAGCGCCCAGGCGCACAGCACGTTCTCGGCGTTGTGGTCGCCGACGAGAGAGGTCTGGGCGAGGTGCTCGGCCTGCGTCGGATCCACGATCCGCAAGCTCATCCCTCGGGCGGTCGCGCTCAAAATCGCCGCATTCCAGGTCGCCGACCCGCGGTCGGGGCCGACCCGGAAGGACTGTCGAACCGCCCCCGGCACCGGGCACGCACCCAGATCGGCGTTCAGCACCGCCGTCGCCCCGGGGCGCAAGAGATCCGCGAACAGGCGTGCCTTCGACTCGCCATAGGCCTCCATCGTGCCGTGATAGTCGAGGTGATCGCGGGTCAAGTTGGTGTACGCCGCCGCGGAGAACGTGGTGCCATCCACGCGGTGCGCGGCGAGGCCGATGGAGCTCACCTCCATGGCGACGAGGCGGGCCCCCCGGTCCCGAAACGTCGCGAACAACCGTTGAAGTTGAGGCGCGGTCGGCGTGGTGTGCCCGTGTTCCGCGCCTCCGGTGCGCCCGCTGTCACCGAGGGTCTCGCCGTCGAGCATGTGCCCGGTCGTGCCGATCACGCCGGCCGACCACCCGGCGGCCCGGGCCAGGTGTGCCACGAGGTGCGTCACGCTCGTCTTGCCGTTCGTGCCTGTGACCCCGACAACGATCATGGATTCCGCAGGATGCCCCTCCACAGCCGCGCAGAGCGGGCCGAGCGCTTGAACGGTGGAGGCGACCCGTACGATCACGACCCCTGGCGGCGCCGCGACCTCCCGCTCGACGATGACCGCCGCAGCGCCCTCGGGCAGGTGGTCGTGTCCGTCGAACCGGGCGCCGGCGATGGCGACGAAGACATCGCCGGGGAGCACATCCTGGGTCCGATCGGTCACCCGGACGACGCGTACAGCCTCGGCGCGCCCGGAGAGGACGTGGGGGCGCAGCGCCTTCGGAAGGGAGCCGAGGAGCGAGGAGAGCAGCATAGGAAGACCGCGGGGAGCGGAGGGGGCAGGACGAAAGGAGGGAGGAGAGGGGGGGGTCTACAGGGACACCGCGATCCACAAAAGCGTTCAGCTACTGCGGGTGGGTTGGTGACAGCATCACAGGGGTGCGGGGCGGCGAGGGAGCGGCTCCGGGGAGGGAAACTCACCCCGAGGACGTGACCCGAGACCAACCTTTTCGCTCGTTGGGAGAGCAAAGGCCCGCGTCCGCGGTGCCCTGTAGACCAGAGGGGATGTAAAAGAGCGAATCAGTCGAAGTGAAGCGAGATGGTCTCCCCCGCGCGGACAGGGGTGCCGGCGGCTGGAGACTGCTCGATGACCACGCCACTGCCGGAGACATCGAGCACAAGACCCGTGCCATCGAGTCCGGCCAGGGTGGACCGCAC
>CANKNP010000109.1 GCA_947483545.1 Deltaproteobacteria bacterium
CCCCCCCCCCGGCCCCGCCTCCGGTCCCATGTCGATCACGAAGTCCGCGTGTCGGATGATGTCCAGGTGATGCTCGACGATGATGACGGTGTGGCCCTTCTCGACCAGCCGGTCGATCACCGTGACCAGCCGGGCGATGTCGCTCAAGTGCAGGCCCGTGGTCGGCTCGTCGAGCACGAAGATCGACGGCTCCGACCGATCCGCCAGACCGAGGGCCAGCTTGATGCGTTGGGCCTCGCCCCCCGAGAGATCCGTCGCCGGCTGTCCAAGCCGGACGTACCCGAGCCCGACCGCGTGCAGCCCGACCAGCGCGCGTTGGATCGACCTGTGCTGCGCGAAGATCTCGATGGCGTCGTCCACCCGCAGGTCGAGCACATCCGCGATGGACAGGCCCTTCCAGCGGGCGTCCAGCGTCTCGGGGGCGAACCGCCGGCCGTGGCAGGCCTCGCACTTCACCCAGACGTTCGACAAAAAGTGCATCTCCACCTGCTCGGAGCCGTAGCCCTTGCACACCTCGCAGGATCCGGCGCCCCCGTTTGATGTGAAGTGGCTGTGGGTCCAACCTCGCTCTCGGGCCACGGGTGTTTGGGCGAACAGCTTCCGCAGCGGGTCCATCACGCCCACGTAGGTGGCCGCCGACGACCGGGGGCTGCGGCCGATCGGCGTCTGGTCGATGACCTGCAGTGGCAGCAGCCCGTTGGTCTCCCACGAGGGGAGGGTGACCTGCACCGGGCGCGGCTCGCCGTGCAGCTTTCCGACCATCAGGTCGAGGATCAGCGTGCTTTTGCCCGATCCGCTCACCCCCGTCACCACCGTCAGCGCCTTCGTGGGGATGTCCACGCTGACGTCTTTCAAACTGTGCCGGGTTGCCCCGCGGATCTGGATCGGCGGCCCGCCCTTCCGCCGGGTCGTCGGCACGGGGATCGTGCGCTCGCCCTTGAGCCACGGGCCGGTCACGCTTGCGGGCCCGAGCGCGTTGGGCGGTCCGGACGCCAGCACCAGGCCGCCCCGCTCCCCGGCCTCTGGCCCGAGGTCGATCACCTGGTCCGCGTGCCGCATCGTCTCGAGATCGTGCTCGACGATGACCAGCGTATTGTCGAGCGCGCGGAGCCCTTCGAGCGTGCCGAGGAGCCGGGCTGTGTCGCGCGCGTGCAAGCCGATCGTCGGCTCGTCCAGCACGTAGATGACGCCGGTCAGCCCGCCGCCGAGCTGGGTTGCGAGCCGGATGCGCTGCGCCTCGCCCCCGGAGACGGTGTTCGCGCCGCGGTCGAGGCTCAAGTACCCGAGGCCCACGTTCTCCAGGAAGCCGAGCCGCGCCCGGATCTCTCGGAGCGGCTGGGCGGCGATCAGCGCCTGCTCCTCGTTGAGCCGCAGCTCGGCGAACCACGTGCGGGCCTCCGACACCGTCTTGGCCGAGACCTCGTGGATCCCGGCCCCCCCGAACCGCACCGCCATGATCTCGGGCTTGAGCCGGGAGCCCTGGCACTTCTTGCAGTTCCAGATCTGGCTCTTGATCTCGATGCGGCCCATGCCATCGCAGGTGTTGCACGCCCCGAGGTAGTGGTTGAAGCTGAAGTGCCGGGGGGTCAACATCGTCTTGTGGATGAGCCCGTGGTCCGGGCATCGGGCGAGCGAACTGAGCGCGATGGGGGGTGGAGATCCCGCGATCCCCTTGACCGGTCTGGGCTGAAACCGCGCCATGTTGCCGGCGTACCGGTACGCGGTGGTGACCGCCTCAACGACCCGGCTGCGCTCGACCGCCGCCGGGTCGAACCGGTCGATGACGAGGGTGGTGATCTTCGGTTGGTCCGTCAGCTCGAAGTCGCCCTTGCGACCGTCATAGCCCCGGGCGAACCCCGACTGTCGCAGGTCCGAAGCGGGCGTGGGCTCGGCGAGGGTGCAGAGCAGCCAGCCGGCGCCGGGGTTCTGCGCGACGAGGTGGGATGCGGCCTGCACCGGCGGGCGCGCGTAGATGGCCTGGCCACAGGTCGGACAATGCGGCAGGCCCAGGTTGGCCCACAACAAGCGGAAGTGATCCTGCAGCTCAGTGACCGTCGCGACGGTGCTGCGACCGCTGCCGCCAGACGTGCGCTGATCGATCGCGATGGCGGGAGCGAGCCCGGTGATGCTGTCGATCGGCGCCCGTTCCAGCCGCCCGAGGAACCGCCGCGCGTAGGTGGACAAGCTCTCGACGTAGCGCCGCTGGCCTTCCGCGAAGATGGTGTCGAACGCGAGCGAGGTCTTTCCCGAGCCGGACGGCCCGGTGATGACGGTCATGCTCCCCCTAGGGATCGTGACGTCCACGCCGCGCAAGTTGTGGCACCTCGCCCCGCGGATGATGAGGTCGTGGCTCGGCGTTGGCCTCGGCGGTCGCGCGCTTGTCGCCGCAAAGCCGGCAGCCTTGCCGCCAAGCTCCGGGAGCGCGGCCAACACCAGGCCGGTCGGCGTCTGGGTCTTGGCGATCTGCTTCGGGGTGCCCGTCGCGAGGATCTGGCCGCCCCGAACCCCGCCTTCCGGACCGACCTCGATCACATGGTCCGCCACCTTCACGACGTCGGTGTTGTGCTCAATGATGAGCACGGTGTTCCCCGCGTCCACGAGGAGCTGGAGCGCGCCGATCAGCACGCGCACATCGGCAAAGTGAAGACCGGTGGTCGGCTCGTCGAGCAGGTAGACCGTGTTGCTGGTCGCTGGGCGTTGAAGCTCGGTCGCGAGCTTGAGCCGCTGGGCCTCGCCGCCGGAGAGGGTGGTCGCCCGCTGGCCGAGCGTCAGGTAGCCGAGGCCGACCTGATCGAGGGTGCTCAGGATTCGATGGATACGGGGGTTGACCGCCCAGAACGCGGCCGCCTCCGAGATCTGCATCTCCAGCACGTCGGCGATCGACTTGCCCCGGTAGAGCACTTCGAGCGTCTGGGCGTTGAACCTGCGCGTGCCGCACGTCTCGCAGGGCACTTCGACGTCGGCCAGAAAGTGCATCGCGATGGTGCGAACTCCGGCGCCTTCACAGCCATCGCAGCGTCCGCCTGCCACGTTGAAGCTGAACTGCCCCTTTTTGTAGCCCCGCGCTCGAGATTCGGGCAATGCCGCGTAGAGATCCCGGATCAGATCCCACACGCCCGAGTAGGTCCCGGGGTTGGACCGCGGCGTCCGGCCGATCGGCGTCTGCGCGATCTCGATCACCTTGTCGGGCAACGTGCCAGTGCAGGTCATGATGCCATGCTGGGATGCCGCGTTTCCTTCGAGGTGTGGCTGCAGCACATCGAACATCAGCGTGGACTTGCCGGAGCCGGAGACCCCGGTGAACACCGTCAGACACCCCAGCGGGATCTCCAGCTTGTCCCCACGTAAGTTGTGGACCTTCGCCCCCTTGATGGTGATCGTGCCCTTGCCGACGCTCTTGGCCGTTCGGAGCTGCTTCGGGAGCGGGATCACGTCTTCGTCGCGGAGATGCCGGGCAGTCGGAGACTCGACCGTCAGGAAGCTGGCGGGCGGGCCGGAGGCCAAGAGGAAGCCGCCCATGATCCCGGCACCGGGGCCGATGTCCACGAGGTGATCGGCCATCTCCATCGTCTCGCGGTCGTGCTCGACGATGAGCAGGGTGTTTCCCTGGTCCCGAAGCACCCCGAGCGCCTGGAGCAGCCGCCGATTGTCACGCGGGTGCAGGCCGATGCTCGGCTCGTCGAGCACGTAGGTCACACCTTGCAGGCCGCTCCCGACACACGCCGCGAGCCGGATGCGTTGGGCCTCCCCGCCGGACAATGTGTTCGCCCGCCGGTCGAGTGTCAGGTACCCGAGGCCGACCTGTTGCAAGAAGCCCATGCGCTCGCGGATCTCCTTGACGACGCCTTCGCCGAGCAGGATCTCGTTGCCTTCCAGCGCCACTGCGGAGAAGAACGCGTAGGCGTCCTCGACGCTCATGCACGTCGCCTCATCGATGTGTTTGCCTCGAAAGGCCACCGCCAACGCGACGGCGTTCAGCCTTCGCCCAGTGCATTCCGGACACACCCTTCGTGAGGCAGCGTCGCTGTCTGACGGCGCCGGCACGACCAGCCCACGCACGTCGATCACCTCGCCGATACCGTTGCACGTGGAACACGCCCCCTGCGGCGCGTTGAACGAGAACAGCCGCGGCTCCAGCTCCGGGATCGAGATCCCGTGCTCCGGGCACGTGCGCTCGACCGCGTGGACCGAGTGAACATCGGGCTCTCCAGGCACCAGCAGACAGACGACGCCCCCGGCCAGCCGAAGCGCCCGCTGGATCGACTCGACCAGCCGGGCCCTGTCTTGGTGCAGACATACAAGCCGGTCCACCACCAGCTCCAGCGTGTGTTTCTCGTACCGCGCGATCTCAAGCGGCTCTTCGATGAGCTTGATCTCGCCGTCCACCCGCGCCCGAACCCAGCCCTCCTTGCGCCACTGCTCCCACTCCTCCCGGTACTCGCCTTTGCGGTCCCGCACCATTGGCGCCAGCACGATGATCCGCTCGCCTTCGTGCTCAGAGAGCCATCGGTCGGCCAGCTCCCCCGGGCTCTGCCGCGAGATCGCGCGGTCACACTTCGGGCAATGCGGCGTTCCCAACCGCGCGAACAAGAGCCGCAGGTGGTCGTAGACCTCCGTGACGGTGCCCACCGTCGAGCGCGGGTTGCGGTTGACCGTCTTCTGGTCGATGGAGAGCGTGGGCGAGAGCCCCTCCACCCGGTCCACCTTGGGGCGCTCCATCTGTCCGAGGAATTGCCGGGCGTAGGGCGACAACGACTCCATGAACCGGCGCTGACCCTCCTGGTAGATCGTGTCGAACGCCAACGACGACTTGCCAGAGCCCGACACCCCGGTGATGACGACGAGGGAATCGCGCGGGAGATCGAGCGAAATCCCGCGCAGATTGTGCTCGCGGGCGTTGTGGACGGTAAGGCGATCGGCCATGGCCCGCCGGGTAACGAGCGGCGGCAGGGTTTGCACATCTGTTCAGTAGGGAAAGTTTCGGGCGGCTCGCTCCCACCGCAGCGCCGTCGCCCCGGGCCGGGGACGCCGCGGATCATCGGGCGGGCGGGCGGAGGTCTGAACTTTGTGGTTCCCCCTCCCCCATCCGGGCCCTCCGGGGGGAGGTGCCCGAAGGGCGGAGGGGGGCTGGCTCGAAAGTCCCGCTCGTCGAAAACCGCCCTCGATGGCGGTGATGGCCGTCACCCAGGTCGAAGACCGCGCGGGTGGCGAACACTTCGGGGGGGATGACCGCCACCGAGGGCGAAGACGACGCCGGTGGCGAACACTTCGGGGGAGAGGACCGCCACCGAGGGTCAATTGGACGCCGGTGGCGAACAGTTCCGGGGTGGTGACCGCCACCGGGGGCAAAGACGACGCCGGTGGCGAACTGGCGAGCGACCTTGGCGACGACCGCCAGGGGTCTCGAAGTTGCAGGGCCCCGGCGCGTACTCGTGCGTCGGGGCGGTGGTGACCGTCACCGGGGCCAAAGACGACGCGGGGGGTTGCCCGACCGGTGCGTTCTCTTCTGTTGGGCGGCTTGCTCGCGGGACGGACAACACCCACGCAGGTCTGGCGCTGAAATCCCCAGCGGGTCCCGCCCGCTCGGTTCGCAGCGGCGCCCGGCGGCCCGGGCGGGCGGCCTTCGGATGGTCCCAAGCCGCCCCAAAGGGTTCCAACACCGTTGCCATGTGGCCCGAGGCCGGGGCTCAGGTGCTGGTCAAGGGCTCGATCTCGCGAGGCGGAAGCCTAGGCTGCCGACGGACGCCGGGAAGTCTCCGTTCCGGCCCGCGACGCGCTCGGAGGGGCCACTGCCATACCAGGTGCCGCCGCGATGCACACGGAACGAGCCCGAGTCGGCACCCGTCGGGTCCGTCTGGGCCGCGGCTCCCGCCTCGTAATCCGGCCACTCGCCAGGATCATTCGCCCAGTCGTTCGTCAACTCCCAAACGTTCCCCGACATGTCGTAGAGCCCGTACGCGTTCTGGAACAGAGTCGCAACTTCGTTCTTTTGCGACCCGCTGTTGCCCGAATACCACGCGACGTCCCCGAGCGTGTCCGAACCAGAGTAGTCGTAGTCCTGCCCGCCCCGCGCGGCATACTCCCACTCCGCCTCGGTGGGCATGCGATACCCCGGGCAATCGTAGATCGTGTAGGGAGACCCATCGTAGTCGCCCGCCACGTCGGCCCAGAGGGTGCCCTCCCAGAGGATGCCCTCGTAGCAAGGGGTCAGGCTCTCCGCCTCCGACAGCGCGTTGGCGTACATCGCCACGTCGTGCCAACTCACGTACTCGACGGGGTAGCTGTCACCGGCGTCGTAGCTCGAGGGGTTCCGATCCTCCGCGGCGGTCCACGCCTCCCATTGCGCCTCGGTCGCCTCGGTCTCGCCGATCCAGAAGTCGTGCGTGAAGGTCACGTCGTGGTCGGTGTAGTCTCCGGCCGAATCCCCCGCGCTGCCCATCGGAAAATCGTCCGGGTCGGTCGCCGCGTGGATGGCGATCATGCGGATGTTGAAGGTGGGGACGGTGAAGTCTGCGATCGGCGCGTCGGTGTCGGTGTCCGAATCGGTGTCGGTGTCGGTGTCGCTGTCGCTGTCGCTGTCGCTGTCGGCGTCCGCGTCCGAATCGGTGTCCGAATCGGTGTCCGAATCCGCCGAATCCGCCGTCGCCGAATCCTCCTCGTGCGCGCTCTGCCAATTCTCCATGTCCTGCTTGGTGAGCAGCACGCACGCGGGAAGGAGCAGGACGGCGAGGCGTAGCATGGCGGGTCCGGGTCGTTGGAGGCATCTTGGGAACGGCGCGGGAGAGCGCAGACGCGGGTGCGTAATGTCCGACGAACATGGTGCTACAACATGCAAGACCCGTCGATCGCGAGGCTTTGGAGTTGCTCCTCGGTCAGGACAGCACCCCCGTTCTCGTCGCCGAGCGTGATCGCGAGCCAGCCGGCGCCGACCCCTTGGATGGTGAGGGACCAGCCGGTCAAAAGATCCGTGATGGCAGGCAGGTAGAGCAGCCCGACGCTGAGCCCGTCGTGGCAGGCCGGGTACAGCGGCGTGTCGCCGTCGTTGTAGCCCCCGCTCCTGTTGGTGTCCGAATAGGCGATGGGCACTTCCAACGCGGCGGTGCCCAGGCCCTCCAGCTCCTCGAAGTGGTCCTCGGGAGGGATCTGGTCGAGCGTGACGCTCCAGGGGTCGTCGAGGGGGCCATCATAGATCAGCTCGTCCACGGAGCCGCCTTCGAACGCGGTGAACGGGACCATCACGATGCCGGGGTCGTCCGCACCGATGAACGAGCCTCCAAAGGTGACGGAGGTGCGCTCCCCCAAGGCCGCATCCAGCGGGATGCCGGTGATGTCGTCCGTGGCTGGCTGGCCTTCAGGCGTGGTCAGGTCCAGCGCGTTCCAGCCTTCGACCATCCCGTAGTCGATGTACTCGGGCGGGATGTCCCCGGTGATGTAGATCGGCCAGGAGACGCCGACGCCCACGTAGGTCTCGCCGTCGGAGAGTTGGCCATCGCCATCGCTGTCGAGGTGAAGGCCAGGGATGTACCCGGCGAGCAGGAGCCCAGGCGCGGTCTCGGGGTCGATCTCCTGCAGGTCCGCGGTGTCGGGGATCCCGAACGCCACGTCCACAGCGTCGCTCTCGACCGCGCCGAACGCGTGCGGCTCTCCGAGCACAGGGGAGCCGGTGTTCAAGCTCGCGAAGTCGATCCACGTCAGCGTGAGCGAGCTGCCCTCGTAGTCGCCTTCGAGGAAAAAGGTGAAGTCGGTCGGCAGCTCCGGAACGGAGTCGAGGCCCGAGTCGGTGTCGGTGTCGTCGGGGTTCGCGGTGTCGTCTGTGGTGATGGTCGTGCCAGAGCACGCCACCGACAACGTGAGCGGGAGGAGGTAAAGGGTCAGGCGCATGGGGATCTCCGGGGTGGAGTGTATCTCCAGCGGGGTGGCAGGGGCTGTAGGGGAAGCCCGTTGACTATGCGGCCTGTTCCCCATACAGTCTGCCGATGTCCGTCTGGCTTCTGACCCTGTTGCTCGGGATTCGTCCTGGTTTCTCCGGCGACGGCGGCTGCACAGCGGCCACAAGCCTCGCCGACTTCGCCGCGGCTTCGACCGCGGGGGAGGCCGCGTTCGCCGATCTGGACATCGACGCGCTGGTCCGCGCTCAGGTCGCCGGGGCCCGGGCGCTCACCTGCCTCGACGCCGCGGTCGGCACCAAAGAGGCCGCGGCGTTTCACCGCATGATCGGACTCGCCGCGTTCACCCGGCATGATCTCGTGGCGGCCAAGGCCGAGTTCCACGCCGCCCGCCGGCTGGAGCCCGGCTACCAGATCCCGGAGAGCGTCGCGCCGCAGGGGCACCCCCTCGTCGCGCTCTACGAGGAGTCTGCCGGTGCCGACGAAGGCGAACTGCAGGCGGTCCAAGCGACAGGTGGCGGTTGGATGGTGGTGGACGGGGTCCGTGGGTCCCCTCGGCCGACCGGTGTTTCCGTCATCCTCCAACGCTTCGATGCCTTGGGCAAGCTGGAGAACTCCGTCTACCTGCCCGCGAAGGCGCCGCTCCCTTCCTGGGCAGAGCCGCCGAAGGCTGTGTCCCGGAAGGGGTTGCACGCGGGCTTCATCGGGGCGACGGCGGGCGTGGCCGTCGCGGGCGGTGTGACCTACGGCATCGCGTGGGACGCGCACCAGCAGTTCTCCGACCTGGAGGACCCCGTCGCCGATTCCGAGCTTCCAGGCCTACAGTCGAAGGCGAACACGCTCACGTATGCGTCGATTGGCATCGGTGCTGTCGCGTTGGCGCTCGGCTCCGTGACCATCCTGACCTGGTGAGCCGTTGAGCGGCTCCCCCGACATCGTCTCGATCGCCGGCGGGCGATACACCGTTCGCGGCCGCCTGGGGCAGGGCGGCATGGCGACCGTCTACCGGGTCTACGATCAGCGCCTGCACGTCGAGCGCGCGATCAAGGTGCTGGCCCCTGAGTACGCTACGAAGGCCGACCTGCGGCGGCGGTTTGAGACCGAGGCCAGCACGATGGCGCGGCTTCGGCATGACAACATCGCCGCCGTGTACGACGTCGGGGACGACAACGGCGCGCCGTACCTGGTGATGGAGCTCGTCGGGGGCGGGAGCCTGAACGACTTCGTGCAGGTCAACGGCCCGTTGGCCCCGCGGCTGGCGGCGCAGGTGTGCATCGCCGTGTTGCGGGCCTTGCAGGTGGCACACGACAACGGGATCGTGCACCGCGACATCAAGCCGCACAACGTGCTGCTCACCCCCGAGGGCGTCGCCAAGGTCACGGATTTCGGCATTGCACGCGTACAGTCGGACGACTCGCCGTCGATGACGCGCACCGGCTCCGTCATGGGGACCTGGGCGTACATGGCGCCTGAGCAGCGGGCGGGGGCGCGGGGCCTGGACGGCCGGGCGGACGTCTACTCGACCGGCGCGATGCTGATGGATCTCTTGACGGGGGACGCGCCGGCGGACGTGTTCATGTGCGAGATGCACACCCACATGCTGGACGGGGTGCCGGAAGCGCTGCGACCGGTGGTGCAGCGCGCGGTCCGCTACGTGCCGGCCGAGCGGTATACGACCGCGCAGGAGATGGCGGAGGCGCTGACCGCGACGCTGCCGATGCTGCCCGAGGTGCCCGAGGAGCATCCGAAGCTCGGGCAGTCGAAGGCCCCCATGCCGACGATCTCCCCGAGCGGGCCGCACTCGGGTCCTCACTCGGGGCCGGCGGCGACGTACGCGCTGGACGATGTGGGCGATCCGACCGTCGCTCAACGGGCCGCGTTCACCGTCTCGCCGGATGTGCTCGGGCCCACCGCTGCGACTGCGCCGCCGGCGCCCCGATTACGCCGGGCCCGGCGAGCTGTGATGCTTGTGTGCGGCCTTCTGGGCTTGCTGGTCGGTGGCGCCTGGGCGTACAGCACCTGGGGTGAGCCAGACCCCGTCCCCGCCGACCCCATCGGCACGACCCCCGACGTAAAGCCCGGCGGGGTCTCGCCCACCCTGCTCGCCGCCGCGACGCCGGACCCGATCCCCGAGCCACCCGTGATCGAGCCGGCGGCTGCGCCGGTCCTCGTCGCTTCGACCTCGAAGCCCGCCGCCAAGGTCGTCAAGCCCGTGGCCACCCCCGTTGAGCCTGCGGTCGCCGTTCCCGAGGTCGTTCACCCCGCCGCCGCCCCGCCGCCCGCCCCCGCGGCGGACGGCAGCTTTTCGGTGACCGGGGATGCCGACAGCGCCTGGCTTGTCGCCGGTGGCAAGCGCTATTCCCCGGGCCCGGTGCCGGCGGGGAGCTACACCATCGAAGCCTCGTTCGCCGGCGGGGAGGCTGCCGTCGCGGGCAAGGTCACCATCGCGGCTGGCCAGAGCGTCACGATCAAGTGTGTCTCGGACTTTCAGCGGTGTCGTTGAGTCAGCGGGTCTGCCCATCGCGGAGCTACAGGCCAAGGTCATCGGGGATCTGCTCACTGGGGCGTACGAGCTGCCCCCCGAGGCGGAACGTCGGTGGGCGATCCTGGCAAACCAGGCGGCGATCGCAGCGCGGTACGTGCCGAGCCTACGGCACACGATCCAGGTGGATTTTGAAGATTATCTCCGGGATTTGGAGCGGGAGTGGGGGCGGGGGAAGCGCAGAGGTTGAAGCTCGGAAGTAGCGGGTAGCGTCATTTCTCAGTGGGGTAACCTCACCCGAACTGCCGCTCCACCAGCCGCTTATACGCCCCGTCCTGCGCGACCAGCTGCTCGTGCCGGCCAGACTCCACGACCCTCCCCCGGTCCACGACCGCGACGGTGTCCGCATCCCGCACGGTCGAGAGCCGGTGCGCGATCACCAGCACTGTGCGGCCCACCATCAGCCGCTCCAGCGCCTCCTGCACCAGGTGTTCGCTCTCGGAGTCGAGCGCGCTGGTCGCCTCGTCGAGCACCAAGATGCGCGGATCCTTGAGGATCGCGCGGGCGATCGCGATGCGTTGCTTCTGGCCGCCGGAGAGCCGGACCCCGCGTTCGCCGACCAGCGTTTGGTAGCCCTCGGGGAACTGTTCGATAAACGTGTGTGCGTTGGCAACCCGGGCCGCGGCGATGACCTGGTCGTGGGTCGCATCCATCCGGCCGTATCGAATGTTCTCCTCGATCGAGCAGGCAAAGAGCACAGGCTCCTGGGAGACGGTGCCGACCTGCTCCCGAAGCCAATGCGTGTCCAGCGTGCGAAGATCCTGACCGTCCAAGCTCACGGTGCCGCCCTGCGGGTCGTAGAACCGCGCGAGCAACGCCGCGACGGTGCTCTTGCCGCTGCCGGAGGGGCCAACCAACGCCAGCACTTTTCCGGGCTCCAATACCAGGCTCATGCCGCGCATCACCGGGGCATCGAGGCGCGTAGGGTAGGCGAAGTCTACATTGTCCAGCACAATCCTCCCCTTCACCGCGGTCGGGATGACGCCAGTCCGGCTCTCCCCAACGGGCTCGCGATCCATCAGCTCAAACACCCGGACGCTCGCGCCCAGCGCCTTGTTGAAGTCCCCGTACAAGCCGGACAGCGCGCCAAGCGAGACCCCCAACACAATGGTGTAGAGCATGAAGGAATTCAGATCACCGAGCGAGAGCGTGCCGTCGATCACCTCGTTGCCGCCGAACCACAAAACCAACGCCACGGCGCCAAACCCGGCAAACCCCATCGCGCCCTGAAAAGAGCCGTAGGTCAACGCGAGGCGGCGACCCATCTGAAACGCGACGTCCACCTTCGACCCGTACCGGTCCGTCTCGAACTTCTCCCTCGCAAAGCTCCGAACCGTCCGGATGTTGCCGAGCGTCTCGTCGGCCACTTCGCTGGCGCCCGCCAAAGCATCCTGCGTCGTCTTGGAGAGGGTTCGCACGCTTCGCCCAAACAACATCGCGCCCACCGCGACGAACGGCACCACCCCGAGCATGACCGCAGTCAACTCCCAGCTCGTCCATACGAGGATCCCGATGCTGCCGACCGCCTGCACGAAGAACCGAAGCGCCATCGAGATGTTCACCGTCACGCCGCTCTGGATCATGCTGGTGTCGGTCGAGAGCCGATTGAGCAGCTCGCCGGTGCGCTGCGCGTCAAAGAACCCGATCTCCTGGGCGATGATGCGGTCGTACAAATCACGACGGAGCCGGGCCACCACGCGCTCCCCGGCCAGCGTGAACAACCAGGAGCGTAGAAAGCCGAAAAGACCGACGAACACGAACAGGCCCATCATCTGGATCACGGTGGTCCTCAACACCTCGCGCCCGTTCGGCATGTTCACTGCGTCTGTCAGGATGCGGACCCCTTGCGGCCCCACCAAGGACATCGCGCTCCCCAAGAACAGCGCCACGGTCGCGATCGACAGGATGCCCAACTCGGGCTTGGCGAGGGCGAACAGACGGGACCAGGAAGGGCCGGGAGCGGGTGCGGGTGGGGCTTTGTCGAGGGTAACGGCGACAGTAGACATGGCGGCAAGGGTTCACACCGATCGCGCCAGCGCCCGCGAACCTGACGATTCTTCGACGAAGCGGAGGCTGCCGTTCAGCTAAAAAGCGCGCGCTCGCAGGTGTCCGATGGTCGCGCTCTCCCTCCTCGTCTCGCTCGTCACCCCCGCCCACGCGGAGCCCTATGTGATGGCCGGAGCGGGCATCACCGTAAACCTGCCGCGCGGCTGGGAGATGACGCGGTGGTCGGACTGGGACTTCAAGGCCAAGGCGGATGGGCTCATCCTGGACGTCTGGTACACCCCCTGGCAGGTCGATCTCCCGGTGGGGACGGCGCTGCAGCCGGTCTACGTTGCGCATCTCAAGGACCAGGGTGGCAAGGAGCCGGCGGTGCTGCCGAGCGTGTCCGGGGAGGGGCCGGCCGCCTGGCTCGATACCAAGGCCTCCTTCGGGCTCGACGGCGGTGGCCGTGGCAACGCGCACTTCGCGGCGATTCGGGGCGATGGCAAGGTCATTCACATCGGCGTCTACGGTGCTTCGGACCGGAGAGCGGCGTCGGAGATCGCGGCGGTGGTGCAGGCGTTGAAGGTCGATGCCCCGCCGGCCAAGCTGAACACCGAGCTGGTCGCGGGCCCGGCGGATGGCGGATTCTCAGTCAAGCCGGCGGCCGGCTGGCGGGCCGTGCTCGCCTCCGAGCAGGAGAACGCCGAGGCGTTGCTCGGGCGCACGGGGGCTGGAAAACTCGCGGGCTGCGCGCTCCTGGCCTCGCCGACGATCACGGGCGAGGCTGCGTCTGTCATGGCGGTTTGCCAGCAGAGTTGGAAGATTGGCTTCGCGGACGACAACTCGTTCGCGGACGACGCCAAGCTCCTCCGCACCCTGGTGTTCAGCAAGGCCGCCGACAAGATCCCGGAGGCCGAGAAGGTCGCGCTCAAAGACCGCAACGCGATGCTCTTTCGCCCGACGATCAACGACTACGAATTGCGTTTCGCCGCGCTCAGCTACGACGCCGGGGCCGTTTCATTGTGGGCGATCGGACCGAGCGACCAGGTCGCGACGCTGGAGCAGGGCGTCAAAGACACGCTCTCCGGCCTACAGTTCAGCGGTCCCGACAATGGCCTCGCGCAATACGCCATGGGCGAGTTGGTGTTCCACGAGTTGTCGTACAATCCGCTGGTGATGGGCGTCGCGGGGTTGACGGTCTTCGGGATTTTGGGAGGGCTCGGGGTTCTGATGATGCGGAAGCCGGCGGAGCAGGGGGGGTGAGCATCCGGGCCTAGGAGTCCGAAGTGCATACCCCGGGAGCGCCGCCCGCGAGGCTCGCAGCGGGCGCCGCGGCTGCTCCCGGAGCCGCAGAATTCAACGTCGCGCGGGCCC
>CANKNP010000110.1 GCA_947483545.1 Deltaproteobacteria bacterium
ACTTCACCGGATCGAGGGCAAGCTCGACCTGCTCCTCGCTCATGCTGGGCTCGCCACTCAGCCGCCCGAGCCCGCGTGGCTTGGGGAGGTTCGGACGATCCTCCGCGGCGGCGACAAGATCGAGGCCATCAAGCTCTATCGGGCCCACTCGGGCGTAGGCCTCAAGGAGGCCAAGGACGCTGTCGAGGCGATGGACTAGGGAGTCCGTAGGGCATCCCCCGGGAGCGCCGCCCGCGAGGCTCGCAGCGGGCGCCGCGGCTGCTCCCGGAGCCGAAGAACTCAACGTCGCCCGGGCCCCCGGCGCGGGTACTCCCGCGTCGGGGCTAGCTCAGCCGAACAGCGAGTGCACCGCGACGAGTTGTGCGATCAACAAGCTCACAACGCTCATGACCTTGATGAGGATCGCGACGCCCGGACCGGACGTGTCCTTGAACGGGTCGCCGACGGTGTCACCGACAACGGCCGCCTTGTGCGTGTCGGAGCGCTTCTTGTGGCCTTCGCCCAAGCCGCCCTTCTCGATGTACTTCTTCGCGTTGTCCCACGCCCCGCCGGCGTTCGCCATGAACAGGGACATCGATGCGCCCACCGCGAGCGCGCCCGCCAGGGTTCCCGCCAGCGCAGCCGGGCCAAGCGTGAAGCCCACCAGCACGGGACCGACGACCGCGACGAGCCCGGGGAGCACCATCTGGGACAGCGCTGCGGACGTTGCAATGTCCACGATCGCCTTGGGCTGCGGCTCCGCGGTGCCCTCGCGCAGACCCGGGATGGTGTCGAACTGGCGCTTGATCTCCAGCACGATCGCCCCGGCCGCGGTGCCGACCGCGAGCATGGTGCTCGCCCCCACGACGAACGGCATGACCGCGCCGATCAAGAGCCCGATGAGGATCTGCGGGTTGTCCAGCGCCAGGTTCATCGGATCGAGCCCTGCCGCGTCCCGAACGTGGTTGACCTCCAGGCTGTACGCCGAGAATAGCGCGATGACCGTCAGCGTCGCCGAGCCGATCGCAAAACCCTTCCCGATGGCGGCGGTGGTGTTCCCCACGGCGTCCAGCTCGTCCGTGATCTCGCGAACCTTGGGGTCCAACCCCGCCATTTCGGCGATGCCGCCGGCGTTGTCCGACACGGGGCCGTAGGCATCCACGGTCATGACGATCGCGGTGCCGCCCAACATGCCGACCGCGGCCAGCGCGATGCCGTAGAGCCCAAGGGGGCCCATCTGTGCGTTGGCGATGAACGCAACAAGCGCGACCAACAGCAGGCAGACGCCCACCGACTCCATGCCCACGGCCATCCCGCGGATCACGTTGGTTCCCGCCCCGGTCTTTGCTGCCTCTGCGACGCGCTTCACAGGGTTGTACGACCCCGTGTAGTACTCGGTGATGAGCCCGATCGCCGCGCCGCCGAGGGCGCCCGCCGCAAGCGCGACGGTCACGTTCTGGCTGATGTTGAACAGCGGCAGGAAGGCCGCGGTGCATCCCACGAGCACGATGGGCGGAAGCACCATCGCGGCCCGAAGCACGACGGCCGGGGGGCTGTTGCGCATCGCACGGGCGACGAAGATGCCGCCGATGCTCACGACCAGGCCAATCCCCGACAGGATCAGCGGGAGGGCGACGGCGATGCTCCGCGCGTCCGCGCTCGGGCCGTTCAGCAGCGTGGCGATAGCGGCGTCCGGAGCGGTCAGCGCGATGGCCATGGTGGCCACGACGGCGGCGACCAGGGACTCGTAGATGTCCGCGCCCATGCCCGCAACGTCGCCGACGTTGTCACCCACGTTGTCGGCGATGACGCCGGGGTTGCGCGGGTCGTCCTCGGGGATGTTCTCGATCACCTTGCCGGCGATGTCGGCGCCCACGTCCGCCGCCTTGGTGTAGATGCCGCCGCCAATGCGCGCGAACAGCGCGATCGACGAGGCGCCAACGGCAAAAGCGTGCAGGTTCGGCCCCAGGCTGTCCGTGCCCAGGTGGAGGGTGTAGACCGCGAACAGGCCGAGGAGCGAGAGCGCCGCGACGCAGAGGCCCATGACCCCGCCGCCGTCGAGCGCGGTCAAGAGCGCGTCCGCCTTCGTGCCCACGTTGGCGGCTTGGGCCGTGCGCACGTTCGCGAACGTGGCGGCTTTCATGCCGATAAAGCCAGCCAGTAGGGAAAGGAACGCGCCGGCCAGGAACCACGCCCCCGCGATGGGCGTGATGGCCCAGGCGAGCAGCCCAAACACCACGACCGCGTAGACGGCGAGCACCTTGTACTCGCGCGCCAGGAACGCCATCGACCCCTCGCGGATGTAGCCCGCGATGCGCTGCATGGTCTCGTTGCCTTCCGGCAGCGCCTTCACGCGAAAGTAGAAGAATACGGCGACCGCGAGGCCCACGACGCTCGCGGCGGCGGGGAGCTGGGTCCAGAGTTGCAGGTTCTGCATCGAGCGTTCCATCCAGGGGGGAGGCGGGCGTTGAGCGCCCATTCAGCGCGGCCCCTTTGCCACGTCTGGGGCTCCTCGGCAAGCTGAAACCCTGTCACGCCCGGGTCTGAGCGCGGGATAGCCCCCCGCGCATGGACCCTTTGCGCGCTGTCACTCAGACCCTCGATCGCCCCCTGCCCGTCTACGTTCTGGTGGGCGGCGACCCGGTGCTCCGGCGTGACGCGATCGCCCTCATCCGGGCCCGCGTGGCGCACGGGCCCGTCGCCGCATTCAACGACGCCACCTACACGGCCGGGCCCGGCGCGGACGCCGATCCGCTCGGGTTTCAGGACGTGGTCCGGACCGCCCCGATGATGGCTTCGCACCGGATGGTCACCGTCCGACAAGTGGATGAGGCCAACGCCGCGCTGCTCGACGCGCTGCTCGCCTACGTCCAAGCGCCGGTCGACACCACCGTCTTGGTCATCACGGGGGAGAAGTTTCCGCGTGCGACGGGCGGAGTGGACCGCGGATTGCGCATCGCCAATGCGGTGAAAAAGACTGGTGCGGTAGTGAAGCTGGAGCTCGACGCGACCGGCCGGGCGGACCTGGCCCGCGATGCGGCGAAGCGACTGGGCGTATCGCTTGACCCGGCGGCCCTGCTTCTCCTCCAGAGCCTCAGCGGCACAGAGCTCGCGATCCTGCTCGCGGATCTGGAGAAGTGCGCAGCGTTCGTCGGGGCCAGCGGCAGGGTGACGGAAAAGGTGGTGGAGGATGTGTGTGTGTCGACCGCCGATGCCGACACATGGGGCATCACCAACGCGATCCTGGCGCGAGACAAGAACAAGGCGCTCGAGTCGCTGCACCGGCTGCTAGAAGACGGCGAGGCGCCGCACAAGCTCCTCGGTGGCGTGGCCTGGCAGCTCCGGCAGGTCCTCATCCTTCAAGACGCCGTCCGGCGCGGACTGTCGGAGTCCGAGACCGGGTTGCGGATGCACCCGCGCGCAGCCAGCGCCATCAAGGCGCTGGTGCAGAAGCGGGCGGTCTCCCCCTCGGCGATGCTCGACGAGATCGCCAACGTCAACCGGGCGATGAACTCTTCTCGCGCCGGGGATCGTCGGGTTTTCGAGGCGTGGGTTGTCCGCCTCACCGAGCTTTAGGTCGCGGGCTCAAGCTTTTTGATCGCCTTGGCGAGCCGGCTGATGCGCCGCGCGGCGTTCTTCCGGTGGATGACACCTTTGCCGGCCAGCTTCTGAAGCTCGGACATGGTCGCCGGCAGCGAAGCGCTCGCCGCTGCGGCGTCCCCCGCCTCGATTTTCTCGCGGATGTCGCGGAGCTGGGAGCGCATGCGGGACTTCCCGGCGCGGTTGCGCGCGCGGGCTTCCTGGCTGGTGCGAATGCGCTTGATAGCGTCCTTGTGGTGGGCCATGTCGAGAATCTCCGAGTGTGTAGGGCCGCGCGGGCTATCGCGGGGGCGGGGGATGTCAAGCCCTGCTTTGTGGGGCTCGCCGGGGGGCGTGTGGGGCGTGCCCCCCACAAAGCAGGACTCCTAGTCCTCGTTCGCCACGATCACAAAACGGAGAGCGAACTGCCCGGCCATGAACGCCGACAGCGTCTGACTGACCCCTTCGAAGCTCGTGGCGTCCGCCGATTCCATTCCGGCGATGCCAACGACGTAGCTGCTCTGCCGCAGAAACGCGTCCCCGGGGATGTCCACGGTCTCGTCGATGTCGCCGTGGGTGAAGTTGTACGTGCTCAGGATGTCATTCGGCAGGTTCGAATAGGTCAGCTTGCTGCGGGTCACGTCGTAGACGGCGATCAACACGTTGTCGTAGCCCTGGCCGGTCAAATCGACGGTGAAGCCCTCTTCAGGAACGAGGGTGGTCGGCACGTCCACGTCGGGCGCGTCCGGCGTGTTGACCGCTAGCCGCGCCGACTCTCCGTCGATCTCACTGGTCAGCACAGCCTCATCCCCAGGCTCGTAGACGAGTCCGGTCTCGGCTGAGACCAGGTACTTCCCCGCTCCCTGCTCGGCCAGCGCAAAATCCCCGTTCTGGTCGGACTTGAAGCCGATCGTCGCCCCCTCCACCGGCGAGTCATCCAGCTCGGACGGGTCCGCCACGTAGGCCAGGAACACCGAACAAGCCGCCGAATAAGCCAGGAGATCCGACTCCTCGCCAAGGTCCACGCCGTCGGGCAGGTCGAGCCCGACAAACACGCCTTGCGCGACGATGGGCGACGCGAGCGCGTCCACGTCCTTCAGGCGCTCACAGCCCACCGCGAGCGGCAGCGAGAGCGCGAGGATGAACCGTGGGTGGAGCATTCGAGGGGTGGACCTCCCCGGATTCTACTTCGAATACAGGGGGGATCCACCATGGTCGTTGCGAACGGTCGCAAAGTCCTTGATGTGACCCCAGATCGCGGTGACGCCCCGGCGCATGTAGTCCAGATCGTCCATCGAGCGGAGGTTCCGGAGCTGGTGCGCCAGGAACTTCGGGTGCATGTAGAGCTTGTAGAACTGCCCTGCCATCTGCACCACTTCGTCATGGTCCATGTCCGTGAGCACGCAGGCCGGCTCGGTCATGTCGTAGCGCTCGTAGTCCTTGGGGTCGAACCGGATCCAGCCGTTGCGCTGGCACAGGTCGAACAGCGGCGTGCCTGGGTAGGGCATCACGACCGTGGCTTGCAGATGCGCGGCGTACCCGTTGTGCATCAGGTACCGGGCCAGAGACAGCGTCTCGTACGCGTCCTCCTTGGTCTCCCAGGGGTAGCCCACCATCATCGTGAGGTGAGGCTGCAGGCCAGCCGAGGTCGCCATCTTGCAGCCCTCGATGATCTGCTCGCGCGTGAGCGACTTGTCGAGGATGTCAATCGTGCGCTCGCTCGCCGACTCAATGCCGAGGATCAGCTTGCGGAAGCCCGCCTTCTTCATCAGGTGGACGTTCTTCTCCGTGAAGTAGTCGAACCGGAAGTTGCAGTCGAACACGACCTTTTCGTTGATCTTGCGGTCGATCATCTCATGGCACAGGCGCGTGAGCCAATTGCCGGTGGGCAGCGCCCCCGTGTCGTCGAAGATGTTCTTGGCCCCGTGCTTGGTGATGAGCATCTCCATCTCGGTCGCGAGACGCTCTGGCGAGACGGTGCGGAACTTGGGGTAGGTCACGGTCCAGGAGCAGAAGGTGCAGCGGCCATAGGGGCAGTCGCGGCCGGCCATCGTCCACATGAAGGGCAGGCGGTACTTCCACTTCTCGAAGTAAAGGTGCGCGTTGGTCATGTCGCGGTCCCAGAAGGGCAACTCTTCGAGGTTGCCCTCCTGGTTGTACGCGCCGCTGGACTTGACCGTGCCGTTCTCCTTCCACCAGATGCCGCCGCCGAGCTTGGTCCCCTTCGTGATCCAGTCCACGAGGCTTTGAAGCGAGAAGTCGTAGTCGCCGCCCTGAATGCAGAAATCCGTAGCGGATTGCTCCAAGGTCTCGGCGGGGTTTCCGGCGATATGGTCGCCGAACAGCACGCACTGCGCGCCGGGCACGAGTTCCTTGATGCGATCCACGATCTTCCAGTGCATCTTGATGACCGGGGACTTCGTCTCCATCGCCACGAGCTCTGGCTTGAAGTCCTCCAGGATGCGCTCAAACTGGGCCTGGTTCTTCTTTTCGGCGATGCAGTCCACCCAGTGAACCTCGTGCCCGTTGCTGGCCAGCAGCGTCGCGGCAGACGCGGGGATGCAGGGGTAAAGGTAGCTCGGCTCGTGGAACCACTGGAACTGGCGGTTCTGGGTGAGCATGGGGCTGCCCTTGGCCGACTCGATGGGGGGATAGCAGACGAGGACGCGCATACAGACTCCGAGCCGGTCGCGGGAAGGGCGAGACCAGGCCGGCAACGTGCCACGGGAAAGGAGCGACGGCAAGCTGTTTCTCCACGTACAGGGGGGTTGAATACCAGCCCGTCCAGCGCGTAAGATACAGCATGACCACCCCTGCCTTCCTCCAGTCCCTGACCCTCGAAAACGTCGCCGTCGCCGTGGTGCTGGGGTTGCTGCTCTCCGCGAGTTGTGGACTGCGCGCGTTCCTCGCCCCCTTCGCGCTGTCGTTCGGCATGTGGATGGGCTGGGTCTCGGTCGGCGACAGCTTCGCCTGGATGGGCCATGGCGCGGTCGTCGCGACCTTCGGCATCGCCATCGTGCTGGAGGTGATCGCCGACAAGTTCCCCACCGTCGATCACGCCTTCGACGCGCTCCATCTCGTGCTCAAGCCGCTCCTCGGCACGCTGGCCGGCGCGGCGCTGCTCCAGGGGCCCGAAGTGAGCCCGCTGTTCGCCTGCGTGATCGGGCTCTGCACGACCGGCGCCCTCGCCGGCGCCGCGCATGTCACGAAGGCTGGCGTCCGTCTGGGCTCGACGGCGACTACGGTCGGGACTGGCAACCCGGTGCTCTCGGTCATCGAGGACATCATCGCCGTTGCGCTCGCGGCAGGGCTGACCTGGCTGGCCGGCGTGGCGCTGTAAGGTCTGCGCCGCCAACCGGGCCTTCGTCGCGCTGAGCCAGGCCGGTAGCGATTCGTGTAGACTGCGCGCCATGCCGACCGCAGAGCGCCCCGCCCTCCGATTCTTCAACGCCTACCTCGCCACCATCGTCTCCACCGGCGCCGTGCTGTTGACGCTGTTCGTGGTCCCACAGACCGGCGCCATCCTCGCAAAAGCTGGCCTGTCCGAGTATGCCTACGATCCCGCGGGGACCGTGATCCGCACGGCCTCCTTCGCGTTCATGGCGTTCGCGTACACCGTGCTTTTCACTCTGGTCGTCCCCCACGACCGGGAGGATGGCGCGGGCCCGGACGGGTCGCTCCTCGCGCGGGTTCAGGACGGAGCCGTCGCCCGCACGGAGCACCTCTCCGTCGCCGTGTTGGCCTTGTTGGACCGCTTCTCCAGCCGCGGGCGGAAGGCCCTCGGCGTGCTGTTGATGGCGCTCGGCGCGGTCCTGGCATGGGTGTTCGAGTCTGCCGCGCTCGCCCCTCGCCACGGTGAGGCCGACCTGGCGAGCACCTGGCCCGCCATCGTCGTCGCGGGGTTTGGCGCCTGGGTCGCCCTTGTGCCGGAGTCCTGTGTGAAGAACCGGAAGGAATTCACCTGGGGCTGGCGGGTTCCGCCGCGGATCCTGCTCGTCATCGGCGGACTCGCCGTCATCGGCCAGATCCTCTGGGCGCTCCCGATCTGGACGCAGGGCGCGTGGTCCACGCAGGCCTACACCATCTGGGGCGTGGGATTCCTGGTGTTCCTGGCCGCGGTCATCGGCCGCCTGCTGGACGCCGCCGCGCGCCGCACGCCGTGGCCGGTCCGTCCACTGGCGGGGCTCGGGGTCCTTGCGCTGCTCGGCGGCGATGCCGCGGAGGTGCTGCGCGCCACGGGCTCTCCGGCCGGAGCCGGTGACACCACGCCGTATGCTTGGTACGACGCGATGACCGCGCGGGGAACGCGATGACCGGGCCGGGCCCTGTCGTGTTGGTGGCGGCGAGCGGCGGTGGGTCCCGTGCCGCGGTGTTCGCCGCGCTCACCTACGAGGCGCTGGACCATACGCCGCTCAGCGCCCAGCCAGGATCCGCCACGCTCGGCTCGCATGTGCTGCTCATCAGCTCGGTGTCGGGCGGTAGCCTCGCTTCGGCGTACTACCAACGCTCCTCGGCGACGCCGGACGCCGCCGCCGGATCGGCCCCCGATGTCACCGCGTTCGGGAACGCGATGCGCATCGAATCGAAGCGCCTCGTCGAAGAGGCCACGCGACGCTTCGGCGAGGATCCCGAGAACGTCGGCCTCGTCGCGAACTTCGCCGCCGTGGACAGCCAGCTCGGCGGTTGGCCTGCAACCCCGCTGGCTGAGGCGCCCTGGCTGCCCACCAGCGCGTTCGTCCACGACATGGGCTCGGACTTCATGGCCGCGGTGCTGCGCGCCGTCGTGGAACCGGACATGAGCCGAGGTGCAGCGATCACCCGCCTTTGGACATCCGAGTTCGGGCTTGGCGAGCTGGACAACGCGCCGGGGCAGATGCCCGCTGGCCCGCTGGTCCTCTAAAATTCGACCGCCGTCGAGAGCGGCCTGCGCTTCGTGATCGGGCTTCCCAGGCTCCCGACCGGCCTTTTTGGCGGCCCGGGCTCCGCGATGGACGACGCCGACGGCGATCGCTGGGTCACCAGCGCCGAGGCAGCCCGGCTCTCCGCAAACTTCCCTTGGGGCTTCGACGTGGTGCGTCTCCCGGGCGCGGGCGGCGCAGAGCCGGTGGAGCTGCTCGACGGCGGGATCGTGGACAACACGGGCATCGACACCTTCGCGCGCCTGTTCGAACGCCTCGCGTTGATCGCCGGCGAGGGGCTTGTCCCGCCCGTCGGGGTGCCGGCTGAGGAGACCGCGAAGGCGCAAGCGCTCCTCGCGGCGCTCCGGGCACGCGGTGTGCTGCTCGTCGAGATCGACGCCGGTGCACGCCCAGGAGAGACCTCTGGGGCCTCCGCGCTCTTCCCGGGGTTCACCCGCCCGCTCCGTGCCCTGGACGCCGCCGGCTCGAACAACGCCTTCGCCGCGCGCGACGACAACGTGGACCGAATCCGCCAGATCCTCGACGCGGACGAAGGCGGGTTCATCCACCTCGCGTGGATCTGCAACCGCATCGACAACGTACAGACCGCTTGGTCCCTCGGCACCCGCGATCGCGCCGTCACCACCTTGCAGTTCCTCGCCGAGCAGCACCGCCTGGCCCCGCTCCTCGCCGAGCTGGCCTCTGCCTACGGAAAACCCGAGGACGAATTCCAGCGGCGGATCGACGAAGCCGCGCTGCATACCCGGCAGTTCCAGGTCGCAGTGGCGTCCGACAACAACGTGGCCGAGGTGCACCTCAACGCCACCCTGACCGCCATCGACGCCGGCTCCAGGGTCGGCAAGGCACGCGCGTTGAAGCTGGCGGGAATTCGGGCCGGAGGGCCAGGCGGGCCGGCCGGGGCGCGCGCGGTCGGGCTCCCCCTGGGCCCCGAGGACGCGAACAAGGCCGCGGAGGCCGCGGAAAAAGCTGCAGAGGAGGCACTGAATGTCGCTAAAGAGGCGCGTCGCGCGGCGAACCAGGCGGTCAACGCGGCGGAGAGCGTCGAAGCCGCGCTGAAGGATCCTGCCAACGCCGCGCAACACGCAGAAGACGCTTTGAAGAGCACCGAAAAGGCGGTGAACCAGGCCAAGAAGGCCGGAGCCGACGTCAAGTCGATCACCGACGCCGCCGAGGACCTTCTGAAGGGCACCGAGAAGAAAGAGAAGAAGAAGTCCAAGTAGGCAGTTTTTCCTGGGGGGCCGGCCTGATGGCCGGCCCCCCCAGACCCCCCGGGCTCGCTCCGCTCGGGTCCAGGGTTTCGGAATCACAGTGCGGTCACGGCCGGAGTACCGGCCGCGACGCGGTGCCCGGCCGCGGATGCGCGGACGGTAGGGCCGGAGCGATCGGGGCCGGCCAGCCGATCCGCGCGCTCGGCGAACCTCGCGCCCGGATCGACGGTTCCTTTGCACCGTTCCTACCGGTGGAATGCGACGGTCCGTCGGAGACGCCGGGCCCGCCGCCTTCCACCTGGAACGGTGCGGTTCGGGGCCAGCCCGGCTCCAAGTCAAGCACTTCCAGGGGCTTAGGACGGTGTTGTTTGTGCAGCGCCCGGGCTGGCCCCCGGAAGCACCGATTGTTGATAGACTCCGACCATGCGCATTCGCAAGCTCGCGCGGGAGCTCGCGCTCTCCGAGCAAGATCTCTTCGGGCTCCTGCACGCCATGGGACACGCCCGCTACATCAACCCTGAGCAGATGCTGCCCACCGAATTGGTGGAGCAGGTCCGGAAGCGCGGCCCCTCCCCGCCCCCGAAGAACCCGGGTTGGCGGCCCCCAGAGGATCGGGAGATCCGCGATTTGGACAAGCCCCGCGCCAAGCCCGCGGTCCCGAAGGTCGGACCTCGAGCGGGGGCGAAGGCGCGTACCACGGTGCCCCCCGCGTTGCTGGCCACGCCTGCACCGCCGGTCCCGCCCTCGATCCCCGTCGCCCTCCCCACCCCGCGCCAGACGGTCCCGCCGGCCGCGGCCACCCCGCGCTCCTCCCCGCCGCCCGCTCCCCCGCCGAACCCGGTGGACACGTTTCGCGCGCTCCTCGTCGCCTCCGAAGGGGAGTTGGCCCGCTCTCGGGACCGCGTGATCGCGCTGGAGCGGGAGCTCGCTTCCTCGGAGAACCACCGCCGGGCGTTGCTCCGCGCGCTGGCGTCCGCCTCAGGTCGCGAGGCCCACCAATCGGTCCGCGATGCGTTCATCCGCCGCGGGCTGATCGGCGACGACGAGATCGCGCTGGCCTTGCGCGCGTGGGGCGAGGCGCATCGCCTGCAAGAGCTGCTCGACCCGCTGCAAGTCGGGAACCCCGTCGTCTTCCAGGCGTTGCTTGATGAACGAATGCTGCTCGTCGGCCCCGGCGAGGATTGCCCCAGCGGGGTCGTGCCCGTCACCGTCGCGCCCGACCGCAGCGAGCGTCACACCTCCACTCCCGTGCGCTCCGCCCTGGCGCGGATGGCCACCGCCCTCTTGATCCACGGCAAGAAGCGCCTCGTCGTGCACGGGGGATCGGCCGCCTGGCAGCGTGAGCTCAAGGACGGGCTCGACCCCCGCATCGAGCTCAGGTTCTACCCGCACATCGGCCGCGGCCCGCTCCCGGACACAGGCGTGCCCGATGTGGTCGTGCTTTGGGACAGCGCGGTGAGCGACCCCCGGCTGACCGAGCGCCACCCCAACGCCATGTTGATTTTGCAGCGGGGCCTCATCCCTTTCTGCCAGTCCGTCGTGGACCAGGTCGAGCGCATCTGACCGGGCTTCACGACCGCGTGGTGATCGCCTGGGCGAGCCAGACCATGCGTCGCTCCAACCCCTCGGCCTGGTGGCTCATGCGCTTGTTCGCGGCCCCCGCAGGACATCGTCGGTTCTGCTTGGTCTATGCCTGCTTTCGCTGGGCGGACGACATTGTGGACGCGCCGGGGAGAGCGGCGGATCACGTTCGGCCCTTCGTCGAGCGGCAGCGGGAGCGGGTCGGCGACGCTGTCGAGCCCCAGGAGGGTCTGGCCCGTCGGTGCCTCGAGATCGCGCTGTCCGAATGCCCGGCGTTGGGAGCGGCGGTCTCGGGGATGTGGGACGCCCTCTCCTGGGATGCACACCGTGGTTCCGAACCTCATGCCCGCGCAGAGATTGAAGCCCAGATTGGCCGGATCGGCGATGCGTATGCGCGCGGGCTGATCGCCAGCCTGGAGTGCGAGGCCACGCCCGCGATCTTCGAGGCCGCGCGTGCAGCGACGGGCGTGCACCAGGTGCGGGACGTGTGGATCGATCGCGACCTCGGGTACTGCAACGTCCCGGCCGAGGATCTGGCCGGGATCGAATGGGCGAAAGCGACGGGGGGGGACCTCGCGCCGTGGGTGAAAGCGCGGTGTGGGGCCATGATCATCGCGCTGGATCATGCCGCGGCCGGCCTCGGGGGCGTCCGGCCTTTGCGGGCGTGGGTCGTGTTGCGGCTGTACATTTGGAAGTACCGGCGGTTGGCGCTGGCGCTGATGGGGCCGGCCTGAGAAGGAGCGAAACATGCGCCGGCGATGAGCTCGTACTCGTCGGTTGCTTCGGCGGGGTCTGGGGGCACCTCCGCGTAGACGGTTCCGTTGACCTTGTCGGTGTTCAATGCGGCGAGTTGGCGCAGGCGGGCGGCACCCTCACCGTGAGTCGCTCCGCGTTCACCGACGCTGCGGTCAAGAAGGCCACGATCAACGACTCCCTGGCCGGGAGCTGGGTGTTTTGCGGCGAGATTTGCGTCGATCGGGTGCGCGGGTCCGTCCACGCCGTGGGGGTGTTGCGGGGAAGGGGAGCTGGATGGCGCGCTCAGTTGCGACGGGGATGTCCAACTGGACGCATGGATCGGTCGCCTCGATGTGCTCGGCGGTCATGTGGAGATCGCATCCGTCACGCTCGCCGACGCGGATGGGCTGCCGGCGGTCCGCGTGCTGGCGGGGGGCGGCTATCTGGATCGAGGGGAGATCCAGGGGGAGATCGTGGCCCCCGTGGGGACGGTCACGCTGGGGCAGGCGTGGTGCGACTCGATGACCTTGGCACACATGAAGGCCACGCGGATGCTGAACGCCAGGCCGGACCGCGTCGGGCTTCCCGGTCCGGTACTCCGGAGCCGGGAAGACCGGACCCGAGTTTCGGTACTCCGAAACTTGGGTAGCGTTCGGCCCGGGGGGGTGGGGGGCCTAAAGCCCCCCACAGAACAGGGAAGTTGAGAAGCGCCGCACCCGTCCAGACCTCCTACGAGGTCCGCTACCCTAGGAGTCCGTAGTGCATACCCCGGGAGCGCCGCCCGCGAGGCTCGCAGCGGGCGCCGCGGCTGCTCCCGGAGCCGCAGAATTCAACGTCGCCCGGGCCCCCGGCGCGGGTACTCCCGCGTCGGGGCTAGGCGCGCCTTGTCCCCGCTCTCCCCCGGGCATAGATCCCCGGCCCCTTCGAGATCGACCATGTCCCACGTCACGCCGTTTTTGACCTCCGCCGAAGTCCGCAGCCGCTTCCTCGGCTTTTTCGAGCGCCACGGCCACTCCGCCCAGCCGTCCGGCCCGCTCGTGATCCCGAACGATCCGACGCTCTTCTTCGCCAATGCCGGCATGGTCCAGTTCAAGGATGTGTTCCTGGGCCGGGACCCGCGGCCTTACAACCGCGCCACCACCTCGCAGAAGTGCCTGCGCGTCTCGGGCAAGCACAACGATTTGGAGAACGTCGGCCACACGGCTCGTCACCACACGTTCTTTGAGATGCTGGGGAACTTCAGCTTCGGCGACTACTTCAAGCGCGACGCCATCCGCTACGCTTGGGAGTTTCTGACTGTCGAGTTGCGCATCGATCCCGACCGTCTCTGGGTGACCGTCTACGAAGAGGACGACGAGGCGCTCGCCATCTGGCGGGACGAGGTGGGTGTGCCCGCGGCCCGGATCCAGAAGCTGGGTAAGAAGGACAACTTCTGGCAGATGGGTGACACCGGCCCGTGCGGCCCCTGCACCGAGATCCATTACGACCACGGGCCTGCGATCTCCGACGATCTGCGCGGGCCTGCGGGCGAAGATCCCCGGTATGTCGAGATTTGGAACCTCGTGTTCATGCAGTACGACCGGTCCATCGATGGCACGCTCACGCCGCTACCCCGCCCCAGCATTGACACCGGCTCTGGCTTGGAGCGCGTGTGTGCGGTCGTACAAGGGGTGTACTCCAACTACGACACCGATGTGTTCACGCCGATCCTGCAGCGCGGGGCCTCGCTCGCGGGGCACACCTACGGAACCGACCAAGTCATCGACACTGCGCTCAAGGTGATC
>CANKNP010000111.1 GCA_947483545.1 Deltaproteobacteria bacterium
AGCGCGGACGCTGGGCATTCGCCCAATGGTCGTGTTCGTCCGGGGAGAACGCCCCCCCCGATCAAGACGCTGCCCGGGCCCAAGCCCTACCGGTTAGAAAAGAAGCCGGACGAACCTGAAACTGAGGAGTAGGCGGTCAATGGAATACCATACCCCAGGTGTGTACATTCGTGAGGTCGATAGCGGCCCCAAGCCCATCAGCTCGGTTGCTACCAGCATCCCGGGTTTCCTTGGCTTGTTTGAGTTCCACCCCCCGCACGACGCGGTCGCGATCACGGGGAGCAATGGCAAGCGCCAGCTCCGCGGCAAGGTCGTTCCGCAGCTCGTCGATGAGAAGGGCGCGGTCAAGGGCGATGGGCGCGAGGCGACCACCGCGTTGACCACCGCGTTCAAGCTCAACCGGAAGGACGTCCGCGACGTCAAGAAGTACTTCGAGCTCCACGGCGCCGCGAAGACGGGCGCCACGGCGCCGAAGTTCGAAGCTGGCACCAAGGGGCGGGTCAAGATCACCTGGGCCGAGAAGACGGCGGAGGTCGCCGAGGTCACCATGTCCGTCGAGGGCAAGGTGGTCAGCGACTCCGACGAGGCGGTCGAGAAGCTGCTCAACCAGCTCCACGAGAGCTTCCCGCTCGAGAAGGCCCAGCCCAAGACCGCGGCCGATGTGCTCGGCGTCTATGGCTACGAAGTGAAGGGCACCGAAGGCACCGCGCTCCGCTCGGAGTACTCGGTCCCGCCGGTGGCCGTCACCAACAAGGCCGAGTTCTTCCGGTGGCTCCAGAGCTACTTCGCTCAGCACCTGGTCGAGACCCGCCCCATCGAGGAGCTGGTCGGCCGCAACATCGCCGATGCGGAAGAGGCGGCAGATGCCGTCTATGAAGCGCTGGGCAGCGACGACGCGCTGAAGAAGGAGTTCCGTGACTGGCTCTCCCTTCCTTCGGTCTTCAACTTCGTGTCGTCGGTCAACGGCTTCTACGACAACGGCGGCGGCAAGGCCTACGTCTACCTCATGGGCGTCGCCGACACCGACTGCTCGATCCGCGAGAACCAGGCCGACAAGCTTGGCCTCTACGCCTTCGATGACGTCGACGACATCGCCCTGATGGCCACCCCGGGCCTCGCGCCGCACCAGCAGAAGGAAATGCTGGAGCTGTGCGAGATTCGTAAGGACCGCTTCGCGATCCTCGACGGACCGATCATCTCCGACGGAGCCATGGACATCCCGGCCTCCAACAAGGGCTATGGTTCGCTCTACGTGCCGTGGGTCAAGATCACCAAGCCGAGCTGGTTCACCGGCAACCAGGACCACATCAAGGTCACCGGTCCCAATCGCCGCAAGCTCATCAAGTGCGAGAAGAACGAGCTGTTCGTGCCGCCTTCCGGGCACGTCGCGGGAGTCTACGCGCGCGTGGACACCGAGCGTGGTGTGCACAAGGCGCCGGCGAACGAAGTTCTGATGGGCATCACCGGCCTCTCGCAGAACATCAACCGCCTGGAGCAGGGTCAGTACAACGACCGCGGCATCAACGTCATCCGTATATTCAAGGATCGCGGCATCCGGATCTGGGGTGCGCGTACCCTCGGCACGATGTCCGACCCCTCGTGGAAGTACATCAACGTGCGGCGTCTCTTCATCATGGTTGAGCAGTCGATCATGATCGGGAGCCAGTGGTCGGTGTTCGAGCCCAACGACCACACCCTCTGGAAGAAGCTCACCCGTGACGTGCGCGCCTACCTCATGCGGGTGTGGCGTTCGGGTGCCCTCTTCGGCCAGACCCCGGAAGAGGCGTTCTACGTCAAGTGTGACGACGAGACCAACCCGCGGTACCTCATCGACGCGGGCCAGGTGAACGTGCAGATCGGTATCTGCCCCGTGAAACCTGCGGAGTTCGTCATCTTCAGCATCGGCCAGTGGGATGGCGGCGCGCTGATCGAAGAGTAGCTGTCTGTCCCCGGCCTTCGGGCCGGGGTCCCGGAGCCGGGCTGCGGGGAGGTCCTCCGTGGCCCGGCTCTTCGCCTCTCAACCAACACTTTTCTGCTGAGCGTATCCGATGGAGTTCAAGACTGAGTTCGAGTTCATCCTCCCCCGTGGCTACGTGGACAAGGACGGCGTCCTCCACCGGGAGGGCATCATGCGCCTGGCGAACGCCAAGGACGAGATCGTCCCGCTCAACGACATGCGGGTTCAGCGCAACCGCGCCTACCTGATCATCGTCCTGTTGAGTCGCGTGATCACCCGACTGGGCACGCTCAGTGAGGTCAACACCGGTGTGATCGAGAACCTCTTCGCGGGAGACCTGCGCTTCCTCGAGGAGATGTACAACCGGATCAACGAAGACGAAGCGACGATCGCCGTGACCTGCCCCCATTGCGGCGGGAAGTTCGATAAGGAGTTCGGTCGCCTGGGGGAATCGTAAGCTACCCCTTGGAGAGCATATTCAAGGAGGTAGCGTTCATGGCGTACCACTTCCATTGGGACCGGGAGACCTGCCTGGGCATGTCGCATAAAGAGCGGCATACCTGGGTCAAGGAGATCTCCGGTATCAATGAGAAGATCAACGCGCCTCGGTAGAGGCGTCGCCCCACCACCTTAGAACGGAGCACCATGCGTCCGGGCATCACCATCCAGCACGCGTCCCTGCCCTCCCGAACCCAGGGAGTGGTGCGCTGCGACATTGGTGGCATCCTCGGTTTCATCCACCGGGAACGTTGGCCTGAGGGCGCCGTGGCGGGGGACTTCGTGGAGCTGGTGCTCCGGCGGTTCACCGAGCTCGATGAGCACCCTCAGCGCGACCTGTTTGATCGCGCGAGCCGGCGTGGCGTTCGCGGGTTCTTTGAGAATGGTGGGGACCAGGTCCACCTTTTTGGCGTGTGTATCGAAGGGGAGCAGGACCTGAAGGCGCCTTCTGAGTCGGAAGGTGTGTTTGCGCCGGTCATGGATCGGCTGAAGTCCGAAGATGATATCGCCCTTCTCTGCGTACCAGCGGCCGCCTATCTCCGCTGTGAGGTGAGCCGTAGCGGGGTGGTGCGGTCAGAGGCCGACGCGCTGATCTCCGTTCTTCTCCATCATTGCCGGCAGATGACCAATCGGTTTCTGGTGTTGGATGCCCCGCGGGGCCTGCATGGCGAGCTCTTGTACCGCTGGTTTGACCGGCTCCGCGCGAACGACCCCCACACCGCTTCGTATGGCGCTCTGTATTACCCCTGGCTCCGTAACGGGGACGACCAGTTCCCCCCTTCCGGCCACCTCATGGGGGTGCTCGCGTACACCGAGAGCTCTCGCGGGCCCTTCGGGGTGGGCTGGCCGCCGGCAAATGTCCCGGTCGGGGGATGCACACACACGGAGGTCAACCTCGACTGGGGCGAAGCCGGCACGGTGAGCGACGCGGGGATCAACCCGCTGATTGAGCAGCCAGGACGCGGGGTGGTGGTCTGGGGCGCCCGCACCATGTCGCAGGACCCGACCTGGACCTTCATCAACAGCCGCCGCATCGTCAGCATGATCACCGAGCAGCTCCGCCGGGACAACGAGTGGGCGGTGTTCGAGGTGAACGACCGGGGGCTGTGGAAGGTGATCGAGAGAGACGTGCTTGTACGCCTGGATCAGTTCTGGTCCGCCGGGATGCTGTCCGGGACTCGATCTCAGCAAGAGTACTCGGTACAATGTAGTGACGCGACGAACCCTCCGGAGCTTCGGCATGCTGGGCAGCTTGGTGTGCAGGTGCTACTCAAACCGGTGGGGACCACGGAGCGGATCCTGATCGATCTCCGATTGGGAACAGGTTGAAAGGGAGGTGAGCGATGCGAGCATGGCGAGGGCGCGGCAAAGGTCGTACCGGGAACAACAATCCTTCACTCTCCCTCGGAGCGGGCCCCGGTATGGGCAGCGGCCGACCGGGAGCTCAGCCCAACAATGATTTCGGCGGCGGGGCCGGCATGGGTGGCGGTCGCCCGGGTGCGCAGCCTACCAACGGCTTCGGCGGTGGCGCGGGTATGGGCGGCGGTCGCCCGGGAGCGCAGCCGACGAACAGCTTCGGGGGTGGGCCGGGTATGGGCAGCGGTCGCCCCGGAGCGCAGCCGACGAACCACTTCGGGGGTGGGCCGGGTATGGGCAGCGGTCGCCCCGGGGTCCAGCCGGTGAACCACTTCGGGGGCGGGCCAGGCATGGGTAGCGGTCGCCCTGGCATTCAACCTACCCTTCAGGCCCGGGTGGACTTCGGCGACGAGACGCGGACCTGGAACATTCGGGCCAGCGTGAGCACCACGGTCTACCGCGCTTCGGGGTCGATCCAGGCCTCCGGTGGTGGCACGATGGACACCTACGTCGCCGACCCCGAGGGGAACTTCTACTTTGCCCTGGAAGTGAACGGCACGGAGATCGCCCACTTCCAGGAGTGCAGCGGCCTCAAGAGCGTGACGGAGCCGTTCGAGCTCATTGAGGGCGGGATGAACCACCGGGTCCACAAGCTCCCCGGGCAGTCGCGGTGGGAGAACATCACGCTGCGTTATGGCGTGACCAAGGACACTACGCTCGCGGATTGGCGAAACGACATCTTGCAGGATGGTTTCGGCAAGCGTCGCAACGGGAGCATCATCCTGTACACCCTCGACGGTAGCGAAGTGCGTCGCTACAATTTCGTAGAGGCGTGGCCGGTTTCTTGGGAGGGCCCATCTTTTGCGTCGAGCGGCTCCGAGATCGCCGTTGAGACTCTCGAAATCTGTCACAATGGCATCCAGATCACCTGAGGGGCATCATGGAAGGCGAGAACCGTCTCACGCTTGGAGAGCGGCTGTCCCAGCGGTCAGGCCGAATCTTCAAGCGCGCCGAGCGGCGGCCTCGAATCGGCCTCGCTCCGGAATTCTACGCGCGGCTTGGCCTGGACGACCCGTGGCTCTCGCCTCAGGCGGCCTCGGAAGCGTCTGACCAGGGTGACGGTTTCGTCTACCTGTCCGCCATCCCGTACTACAACCTCATGCGCCGGCTGGCCCGCGCACGGAAGCGGCGGGAAGCGCAGTTTGAGCGGTTCTTTGAGCGGCGGGCGGGCACGCACACCCAGGTGATGAAACGGCGTTGGCCGGGTGAGGCGCGCGCGCCGATCACGCAATTCGCGCGGTCCGTGGTGGACGAAATGGTGCTTCCACCGCCGGCTCCGGTGGTCGCCCCGCCGGAGGTGGTGGCGTCCGAAGAGCCGGGCGTGGAGCGGGTACGTCCGCGCAGCCGTCGCAGCGTGTTGGCCAACACCGTAGTGGCGCTGCCCTCGACGGCGCGGGTGTTTCGCGGCGGGGTGGAGGCAGGCGACGAACGGCCGGCTTCCCTGCCGCCTCAGTTGGGCTTCGTCGCGCAGGTGAGCCGTGACCTTGATCGGCGGTTGGCCGCTGCGCCCGAGGCGCAGGAACGGAAGAGCCGACCCATAGACCGGGTTGGTGACCGCCTGCACCGGGCCTCTTCGCTGACCGGAGCGAGCTTCCAGGCATGGGAGCAGTCCAATCCGGTGATGGCCGCCAGCGCTTCGCGGCGGATGACACGAGTGGGGCGGCCGGCGCCGGTGCTTGAGTTCTTGGATGAGCCGGGTCTTGAGACCGCTCCAGCCGTCCGCCGTGTGCTGCGCTCGGTTCGCCGCGCAGGGCCGCTCGGGCGTGAGGTGTTGGAGACCGTCGCCCCGGAGCTCCGGGCCGCGGGTTGGGCCGAAGGGCGGGCGCGCTCTGAGCGTAAGACGGGCCTGCGTCCTATGCTTTCACGTTCGCCGCTCATGTCGGCGCTCGTGCCGGTGGCGGAGCCGGCGGCGGTTCTGGACGCAGATGGCGCGCTGGTCGCAGGGCCATCGCGCCCGGCGACTGCACGTTCGCGTCCGGCGCGGGCGGTGGTTGTCCCGGCGGCCCGTGGGGTCGAGCCGACCAGGTCGGCGTTGTTACCCGCGCCGGTCGCGTACGCGCGCGCGGAGCGCGGGGCCGCGGGGCGGGTGGTGGTGCCGGCGGCGGGGGGCGCGCGGATTGCCGCCGTTTCCGCGCCGATTGAACGGTCGGCGTTCGCGCCGAAGCGGCTGGATCCGCCACACGCGATCACGGCGGCGTCGGGCGACGCGGGCCAGCGTTCTCCCGCCCCGGTGCGGAGCGTCGAGGCGTCGGAGTTTGAGGATGAGCGCGCGCCGGAGCCGCGACGGATGCGTCGGTCACGCGCGAGCGCGCGGGCCGTCGAGCGCTTGTTGGCCCCGCCGGTGGTGTGGGCCGAGACGGACAGCGCGCCTTCCGCAGTGCCCGCGCGGGTTCGGCGTGTAATTACGCAGGTCGGTCCAGCGTTGGTGTCTCAGCGAGTCATGGACGACACGTCGGCCTCGCCTGTGGAACGTCCAGCGTTCCACGCGTATCGTCGGCTGGACGCCCAGGCGCGAACCGGCTCCCTCGTGCCCCGGCCTGCGCCGCGGGCGCCCGAGGCGGTCCCGATCCAGTTTGGGCCGGTGGGCTCGGAGGACCCGGCCGAGGTCGCGAGCGCCGTCCTCGCACCGCGGCCCTCGACCTCCCGCGCCGCCCGTCGGGCGTCCGTGGATTCGGCGGTGCTCCCGTCGGCCACCGCCGCTGCGCGACCGACCGACGCCGCCGCTTCCGTGGGCAAGGTTCGGGTCGCCTCCCCCGAAACGACCGTTGTACCGTCACGCTCCGGTGTTGGCGCTGCCGACGGGGCACCGCTCCGAGCGGCCGCGGTCCTTGGAACGTCCACGCGCGACACCGCCGATGAGCTCACCTCAGCGCCTCGGCCGGCTATCGCGCTCCGCCGTGAACGCGGCATGCGGCACGCGGCGACGCGGGCAGAGCAGCCCGCATCCACCTCTCCCACAGCACAGCTCCTTCTTCCGGGAGCGCGGAGCTCGGCGCTACGCACGCTGGGGGTGTCCTCGCGCGATACCGCCTCCCCGGGGCAGCCGCTTCCCCTCGGTGGCGATGACGGCGTCGTCACACGGCCGGCCCGGCAGGTGGCTACACCCGTAGAGCGCACGCGGGCGCTGAGCACCTCGATCGAGAAGACGCTCCTTGTGCCCGGACGGGAATCAGCATCCTCTACCGAGGAGTTCGCGGGCCCGCAGGAGCGTGAGCGCGTGATCCCCGTGACCCGGGCAACTCCGGATGTCGGACGTGCTGACGCTACACGTGGCGCTCCGGCTTCGCGCCCCGAAACTCGCGCCGCGGTCGAACCCCGTCGTGCCCGTTTTGAAGATCTGGGCTGGGGCGATACGCCGGCGCCTCACGAGCGCGCGGCGATGCCCCTCGAGCGTGCTCCGGCCCGGGCGCCAGCCCGCGTCGCGTCGCGGCCCGTCGCCCACACCGGGTGGAATCACCTGCTCCAAACGCTTGAGCGGGCCTTGGGCGCTCTCGAAAAGAGCTCGATCGTGCCGGCTCCTACGGCGCGCGGCCGGATGGCTGGGCTAGAGACCAGCTTCCTCGCCCCCACGCTTGAGCCTGCCGCGGCGGACGGCTCGGTCGCGTCGCCCCGGCGTCGGGCGGTGAGAGTGTTGCGGGCGACGGTCGCCGCCGCGTCTCGTGGCGGTGATGCGGGTCCGGCCAACATCGCGGGCTTTCGCGCGGTCGCGGCGCTGCAGTCGGTGGTCCAACGGATGGCTGCGCTCGGCGGTCCCAGCCCCGACGCGCGGGTACGGCCTATGGCGTTCGCCCGTGCGCTTGACACAACCTACGTGACGCCGATGGGTGTCGTCCCCGCGGAGTCATCTGCCAACCCCGGTAGTACGCCCGTGGTCAACGCAGCGGGCCAGTGGATGTCGGCGCGGAGCGCGGCCGAATCAGGCACCGCGGTGGGCTACACCACGAGCACGGCGCCTCGGCCAAGCCGGCGCAACGTCGTCCGGGCCCCTGACGCGGCGCCGCTGCCCCTCACCCGTGCCGCCCGCACGCGGGTCCCCGCGACGACCTGGGTGTACGCCCGGGGAGTTCCGGGGGACGTTCCCGATCAGGTCGCCGTAGCCGAGACCGGGCTTTCGCCGGAGCGCCCGGTACGGAGCGGCGCGGTCCGTTCGTCGCGGGCACGGCCGGCTGGGCTCGTGCTGGCTGCCCCGACCGAAGCTGCCGATCGGGTCGAGGAGCAGGATTCCCCGACGTGGACGTCGACGCCGTCACGGCGCCCGCGCCGTAGCCTGGGCGGGACGCTCCGAGGGGTGGCGTCAGGAGACGTTGAGCAGGGCGCTCCGGGGTGGGCCAGCCGCAGTGACAAGCGGACGACCGGAGTAGCCACCGTCGATGGCCTGTTTTCGGCGCTTGCCCGCGCGACTTCGGCCGAGGAGGTGGTGCGGGTCATCGTCGAGCGCGCCGCGACGAGCGACGCCGCGACCATCGCCCACTCTGGCCCGATGGCCGAGGTCATCCGGGAGATCCAGCGTGAGGTGGTGACCCAGACCCTCGAAGCCCCCGAAGAGGTCACCCGGCCGATCCGGGCCGAGGCGATCAGCAATACCGTGCGTCGTCCGACCTACGTTGAGCCGGTACCCTCTAGCGCCCGGACTTTTGGCGGCGGCGGTGGGAGATCCCGGGCTTCGGCGGTTAGGGTAAATGCCAGCGGCGGGGACACCCGAATCACCCGCCTGGTGAAGAAGCTCCAGGGCCTCATCCACCTCGCCGAAGCCGAGCGTAGGTTGGATGCGGCGAAGGGCCAGGTCCGTATGGCAGAGGACACGCCGGGCGCGCGTGCCGAAGCGTCCGCGCCGATGGGTCCAGGTCACCAGTCCCGTCGCGACCTCGAGCGGCTGGACGTCAATGCGTTGGTGAGCGAGGTCGTTTCTCAGGTCAACGATATCCTTGGTTCACAGCGCGAAAGGCGCATGGAGGACTCCGATGAGTCAGTCTGGTGGTAAGGCGACGTTCCAGAGCCTCGATGACGGCAAGACCTTCTCGGTTCAGTACAATCCCCGGGAGTTCACCGTCGACAAGGCGGTGACCTGGGAGGAGGCGAAGACCCAGGGGCAATCCGGAAATCCGCTCCAGTTCCAGAAGGGCGCGCCGATGACGGCGAGCATGGAGCTGTACTTCGACACGACGGGCGATGATCCGCCGGCCAACGTGCAGAAGGTCTGGGTGGATGCGCTGCTCTCGCTGACCAACGCCGAGGTGTCGCCTTCGCAGGGCGAGCCCGCGGAGCTCACCAAGATGCGGCCGCGCGCTTTCCAGTTCACCTGGGGCACCTTCACGATGAAGTGTGTCGTGGAGAGCGTGAACGTCACCTACCTGATGTTCGCGACCACCGGCGAGGCCATCCGGGCGCGCTGCACGGTGAAGCTCAAGGAGTGGCTGCCCGAGAAGTTCTCGGGAAGCGGCTCCTCAAAGACCTGGGGCACCGACAAGCTCCAGCTCGTGCAGGTCTCCGGCGGCCAGACGGTGTCGCAGGTGGCGGCGGCGATGGGCGTCGACGTCCGGGACCTGATGACCGACAACGGCATCACCGACGGCCTGGCGGATCTCACCGGTCAGACCTTGCTGGGTCGGTTCTAAAGGGGGCCTCATGGCAAGCACCACCGAACACCGTAGCGCTACAAGCTACAAGGTCACGATCGCCGGTAAAGAATACAGCCAGCCCAAGGACGATGGGCTGCAGTCCATCAGCGTTGAAGACCATGTGGACATGGTCGAGACGATGACGCTGCGGCTCGGCGGTGCCGAGGGTCAGGAGAAATGGACCGCCGAGGTCGGGCAGGTCGTCGAGGTGAAGATGGGCTCCGGTGACGTGCTCCTGTTCAAGGGAGAGATCACCAACGTCAAGCCCTCGTGGGGCGCTGACGGCCTCGCTACCCTCACGCTGACGGCGATGGACCATTGTCACCGGCTTGCGCGCGGCAGAAAAACTCGGTTCTTCGAGAAGAAGAAGGATTCGGACATCGCGCAGACCGTCGGCTCCGAGTGTGGCCTCTCGGTAGACGCAGAGGCGACCCAGGAGGTGCACGACTACACGCTCCAACGGAACGAGTCCAACTACGCTTTCCTCAAGCGCCTCGCCGCCCGCAACAACTACCAGTTGGCGGTCGATGAGGGCAAGCTCATCTTCAAGAAGGCAAAAACCTCGGGCTCTCCGACGAAGATCAAGATGGGGGAGGGTCTGCGCACCCACAACGCAGGCCTGAACACCATGGAGATGGCGCAGAAGGTGGTTGTTCGGGGCTGGGATATTCGCACGAAGAAGGAGATCGTCGGCACGGCCAGCTCCGGTGACATCGAGAAGATCGGCGGCGGCAAAGCTGGCCCGGACGTGGCGTCGGTTTTCGGCGAGCACACGGCCTACGTGACCGACGTGCCGATCCAGTCCCAGGCTCAGGCGACGGAGGTCGCCAAGGCCGAGATGAACCGGCTCGCCCGCCAGTTCTTGAAGGGCTCCGGGGTCGCCGACGGTAACGACGGCATCCGCGCCAACACCGTCATCGAGCTCGAGGGCTTGAGCAAGGGATATAACGGGAAGGTGTACGTCATCTCTTCGCGGCACGTCATCACCGCAAACTCCGGCTACCTGACCGAGTTCACGTTCTGCTCGAACACCATGGGGACCTGATCGTGAACAACCCGAAGGAAGTGCTGGGCCGCGGCTGGTCCTTCCCCTTCCAGTTCGACGCGACCCGCGGCACGGTGGGCATGTCGGAGTACGAAGAGAACATCCGGCAGAACATCACGATCATCCTTGGCACCCGGCCGGGGGAGCGTCAGATGTTGCCGGCTTTCGGCTGTCGTATCCACGAGCTCCTTTTCGCCCCGAACACCCGCTCCACCGCCGCAATGGTCGCCCATCACGTCGAAGAGGCGCTCACCCGTTGGGAGGGCAGGATCGAGGTACTGAAGGTCACGTCGGCGCCCGAGCCCGGCGGATCGGTCCGAGTCGAAGTGGAGTACCGGGTGTTGCTCACCGGAGGGGTGCAGACCCTGGTGAACACCCTCTCCGCGCGCTGAGCAGGTTGTTCTTCGCGTGTTTCTGAGCGCCCCCGCCGGTTGATCAGAGTTCGCGCCACGCCGGGTGTTCCCCACCGACGGGCACGGCGGGGAGGATCCCGTTCTCTACGGCGCCGTCGTCGCTGCACGGCTCACACAGGTAGACCGCGATCGCGCCGAGCGGCTGTTCGGTATCCACCCGCGACCACCCCTCCGGCACGGCGCGAGTCGAGGTGGACCAGCTCACCTGGGCCTCGCCCACCCGAGCGGCCTCAAGGATCGCGCGCCCGCCTTCGCTGCCGTAACCTTCAACGGTGGCGATCTGCACCTCACGCTCCCCGGCGGCGTCGCTCAGCGCCAGACCGTGCCGACGGAGGTGGTCGGCCAGCGGCGGTGGCACGAGGTAGGCGCGCGGGCGTTCTACCACCTCGGTGCCGATGAACTGCGCGAAGTGGCGGATTGTGACGGTGGTTGGGGAGCCGTCCAGGATGCGAGGGCTGCGGGTCAGGATCTCGATCGGCGTCGGCCACGGGTCGAGCCGCGCCCGCACGGCGATTTGGGCCCGAGGGATGCGGCTCCTGTGCACGACGTCGCGAACCTCTTCAGCGTTTGCGGCGACATATCGAAGGGTTTCGAGCATGAAGGCGTAAGCGGTGCGCACCCGGTCGTGGAAGGAAATGTAGGAGTAGCACTCCAACAGGAGATCCATTCTGCCGGTCAATCCGCGGTAGTTCCCGCCAAACCGGGGGTGGTGGGGGTAGGTCATCCAACCCTCGGACACCCCGCTCGTGGGATCGGCGTCCACGCCGGCGTCGAGCACCCGCTCGTCCTCGACAAAATTGCCATACCAACCTGACTCAAGGCCGTGCTCGCGGCGCATTGCGGCGGTGACCGGGGGCAGGAGCCGGTCACGCATGTAGACGATCGGCTCAGGACGGCCGCTCTGGATGGTGTGCGGCACGTCGTAGGTCATGTGGTACCGGTGAATCGAGCCGTTGGTGGCGTGATTGTCGATCGTCAGATCGGGCTCCCACACCTGGCAGACCTGAGCCTGGAGCCGCCGCATCTCCACCGACTCCTGTCGCATATAGTCTCGGTTGAGATTGATGCCCGAGGCGTTGACTCGGGTGCCGACCCCACTGTCGGGGCCGAGCTGACCGGTGAGTCGCGGCAGGTGTAGCCGGCGGTTCCCCCGGTCGATCGCGTCATTTCCGTCAGGGTTGAAGAGCGGCACGACCACGAGGGTGAACGCCGACAGCAGGTCACCCAACGAGGACCCGAGCAGGTCCCGCGCCAGCATCAGGCACGCCTCTTTTCCCTCCACTTCGCCAGCGTGAATGCCGCTGATGATGAGGACGACCGGAAGGCCGAGCCGACGTGCGGCGGCCGCGTTCTTGACGCGGTGGGCCGACAGCACGAGCAGGGGCAGGTCTCTTCCTTGGCCAGAGACGCCGAAAGACGTGATGTAAAGGCGTGGATCATGGAGGGCGTCCAGTCCCTCGACGAAACGTTTGACGTCCGCGTGGCGGGAGGTCTCTTCGTAGTGGCTGGATTCGGCACGGGTCAACAGCGGCATCGGCGCTCCGGGGGGGCCCTCTAACCGGCGGGGCGCGCGGCGGTCAGCGTGGCGGATAACGCTGCAACCAATCGGCGATCTTCGGGTAGATCTCGGTGGGCGCCCGATCGCCGAGCACAAGGTCGAGGTGCCCGTAGTCTGCGACCATCCCGCTGCTTTTCCCAGCGAGCAACCAGTCTTTGGGCCCGCCCAGGCCATCATGGTAGGCCCGGACCCAGGGGAGAGCGGCCACGCCATCGGCCTCGCCCGCGATCACGAGCGTTGGCGTCATCACCGAGGACAAACCAGCGCCATAGTCGATCTCCCCGTCAAAGCTGGTGAACCGCTCGCGGCGGATCATCCGCGCGAAGTGGAGCATCTCCTGGCGTGACAGGGGGCTGGTAATCGCGACGAAGGCGTCAGCGGCACGCTCAGGCGGGAGATTCTCGGGGTTGTAGAGCCGTTCGTCGAGCTGGGCCGGCACGTTCATGTTCATGCCGGCGGCCATTGCTCCGAGGCTCGATGTGTCGAGCATACGCAGCAGGCTGCCGCCCAACGTCATGCTCGGTCCGGCGAGCTTCATCAACGGATCGGGGACCTCGGGGAAGGCGGCCGGACTCCCAAGGATCACCATCGACGAGAGCGCGTCGCTCCCGCGGGTCTGGGCGTAGATTGCGCCGACCATGCCGCCCATCGAGTGGCCCACGTATCCGACGCGCTGGTAGCCGGTGAGGCCCGAGATTCGCCCGATCGCGGCGGCGACATCGTAGCGACCATAGTCATCCACGGTCCAGCCCGCGACCTGCGGGGAGCCGTTGAGCTGGATCATCGCGTCGCCGTGGCCGCGCAAGTCCAGCATCCACACGTCCCAGCCGCGGTTGACCAGCCACTCGGCGAGGTCGTGGTCGTCGTCGAGGTCGAAAAAACGATGGTTGCAGGCGATTCCGTGCACGAGCAGCACAGGCGGCCCCTTGCCCGCGTGGTGGTGCAGCGCGATGGTGGCGCCGTCTTCGGTGAGCAATCGCGTCGACGTGGCAATCTGACAGCGTAGATCCTCTTTGACGTCGGTTTCGACGCATCCGGAGGTGAGGATCAGCAACAGCACGGCGCCCCCTCGGCGCACCGGGTAGGGCCGCCGCTCCGGGGCTAACCGCGATGCCGGCCACTTAGACGCCGTCCTCAGGTTCGCTGAGGCTTTTTGACGAGCTTCGAACGCCGCGGTTCCTGTTGTAATTGCTCATCTTGATCTTGACGTGGCGGGGGTATCGGCGATCGGGTCACCGCTCCG
>CANKNP010000112.1 GCA_947483545.1 Deltaproteobacteria bacterium
CCCAGGCAAGGCCGTCGGCACCCGCCGGGTCGCGCTGATGCGCGCGCCGTGGCTCAACGTGGCGGACGCCCGGGCGACGATGAACGATGATGGCGAGGTCGTCGTGCAATGGCACCCGACGAACCTGTCCATCTCGCGGATGCCGGCGTTGGAGTGGGTGCGGATCCGAGGCCAGGACCTCGACGTCAGCCTGGGCAGCCTGCCGGCCTTGCAACAGCTCGACGTCGAGGCCCACACGCTCGTCCTCCATGAGCCCCTCCGGAACGTGCGCCGGGCCGCGCTGGGCGTGCGCCGGCTGGTGGGGCTTGACCGCCTCCCCGGCGTCGAGCACCTGAGCCTGGCCGGACAGTTTCCCGAGCTCGCGCGCCTCGCCCCCCGCAGCCTGAGGATCGCCTGTGAGCTGCACGAGGTTGTGGTTCGCAGGCCCAAGGAGCTGGTTGAGCTCCACCTGCGAGATGCGCGGAACATCGCCGGGATCGAGCGGTTCTCGAATCTCGTCCGGCTCGACCTTCATGGGAGCCGCGTGGACGATCTGGAGCCGCTGACCCGGCTGGAGCACCTTCGGATCCTCGATGTCCGAACCCTCTCCGCGTCGCTTTCCCCGCTCACCCGCATCCCGAGCCTCCGTGCCATCGCCGCCCAGCGGAGTGACGACATCCCGGCAGCGATCCTTCCGATCGTGACACACGCGGAGGGCTCGGACCTCCCCGTGCTCGCCGCCCGAAACGAGTCTCTCCTCCCGCTGCGCGATCTCTGGGATCGCGTCTCAAGCTTGGTCTTGAGCCATGATCTGGACGAGATCAGCGTGGGGTGCGACGCCCTCGCCGAGGCCCACGCCGTCGCGTCCTTCGATTGGCTCCTCCAAGGTGTCAGCGTTTGGAACCTGCGCAGCGGGCACCTCCATCCCGAACCCGAAGCCCGCGCCTTTCATCTGCACGCGTTGCTCCGTCTGATCGCGCTCGCGCCCGCGGAGAGCGTTGGCCGCCGCATCCGCGACGAACTGGACCGCGTGGAGGTCTGGTTCTCACCGAAATCCGAAGCGCCGGTCGATCTCTCTGTGTTTGTCGGCTTTCCCAAGCTCCGGTCCCTCACGCTCCACCGCATCACCCGCATCCACGCGGTGCCTGAGCAGCTGGACATCGCCCATGTCGAGCTGGGTTTCGCGCCCGAGCGAGAGATCCCCGGGAGTCTCCGCAGCTTGGCTCCCGAAATTTGGGTGGGCCACACCCCATGAGATGGTCGGATCTCGTGACCCCCGCCGGCGCGCTCACGACCCTGCGGCTCATCTTTGCGGGGATCCTCCCCTATTTTCTCGGCACAGGCTGGCTCCTGCCGCTCTACCTCTTCGCGCTTTGGACGGACGTGGCGGACGGCTATGTTGCGAGGCGCGCGGGGCATGCCACTCGGGCGGGCGCGGCGTATGACGCCTGGGTGGACAAGTCCCTGCACGTCAACCTCGGATGGGCGCTGGCGCTCGCGGATCTCGTACCGGATTGGTTCATGTTGTGTTGGTTCAGTCGCGAGCTGATCCAGCTCCCGATGCACTTTGTGCTCATGCACCGGTTTCGGACGGCGAACGCGCCGGCGCCGCAGACCAGCCTGCTCGGCCGGGCGACCGCCATGACCCTGGCGCTGGCGTTCTTCCTGGCGCTCGCAGGTTGGCCCGCGTCCGGACTCACGCTGGGGCTGACACTTGCAACGGGGGTGCTCGGCACGCTCGCGAGCGTTCAGTACGCCGCGATCTTCTTCGGGGGCCCGCCATCGGGTCCGGTTGTCCGCTCCCTGTCCCCAACGTAGATTGCCTGATGCCCCTCCCTGCGCGCACTTCGTGGCGCCTTCCATTCTGGCTCCCCCTCTCCCTGCTCGCCTGCTCCGGGGAACCGACGGAGGACTCTCCCACCGACACGGACACCCAGCCCGTCTCCGACGCAGACGAGGATGGCTACGCGACGGAGGAAGGCGACTGTGACGACACCGACGCCACGGTGAACCCGGACGCCACAGAGATCTACTACGACGGTATCGACCAGAACTGCGACGAACTGTCCGACAACGACGCGGATCTTGACGGCGCTGAGGTGGACACGGACTGCAACGACAACGACGCGACGATCCTTCCCGGTGCTGAGGAGATCTGCGATGGGGTGGACAACAACTGCGCGGACGGTGTCGACGAGGGGGTGGCGATCGAAGGTTGGACGGACGCCGATGGCGATGGCTACGGGGATGCGACGCTGCCTGTGAGCGTCTGCGAGCCCGATCCCAGCATTGTCGAAAACGGCGACGACTGTAACGACCACGATCCGGCCCTGAGCCCAGCGGCGCTGGACATCTGTGATGGGGTGGACAACGACTGTGATGGTGTCGTGGACGGGGATGCGACCTACCATACGACGTACTACGCAGACATGGACGGGGACACCTACGGGGACCCGTCGTTCAGCACCTCGGCGTGCTCGGAGCCCGTCGGGTCTGTGACAGACATGACCGATTGCGACGACGCCAATGGGGCGACCTACCCTGGGGCCCCCGAGCTCGACAATCTCGTGGACGACGATTGTGACCTTTGGGTGGACGAGGACTTCGTCGCCGTGGGGGACATCGTCCTCACCGAGGTCGCGCGACAACCGCTCGTCGGCACCAGCGCGACGGTCGCGGAAGCGATGTGGTTGGAAGTTTACAACGCCTCGGCTCGGACGGTGGACCTGTCCTCCTGGTACGTCCAAACGACGACGGGGGCGTTCTTCATCGACCCCGCAGATGCGTTCCTGCTCGCCCCCGGGGAGTATGGCGTGCTCTGCAAGACCGACGACTACGAGGGGTCGAGCAGCGCGATTTTCCCGTTGGTTTGCGACTATCTCTGGGGTGCCGAGGGCGAAGACCCCGCCTACGTCTCGACCCACCACACCAACACCTTCACCCTCCAAGCGGACGCCGACACGCTCGCGATCTACCTCCACGGCGACGAATCCGTGGGCACGCAGATCGATGGCTTGGGCTGGACCTACGTGGACGGCGCGACCTCCACAGACTGGCCGCGCGACCCAGGGCAGTCCATGGGCCTCGATCCGGACCTGCTCGACGCCCTCTCGAACGACGCAAACACGAGCTGGTGTTCGACCATCAGCGCCACCTGGTGGGTCTCCAGTGATGCCTCGGACTACGGCACCCCGGGCGCCGCGAACGAGGACTGCCTGTGACGCTACCCGCCGGCATGTTGGAGGAGCTATCGGCCGCCTACGAGACGCCGCCCCGGCCGTACCACAACTACGCCCATGTCGGTGAGGTTTTGCGCCATTTTGAGGCGGCCTCCGAGGGCCCGGGCTGGACCCAGCCCCGGGAGGTGATGCTCGCCGTGCTCTTCCATGACGCGGTGTACGAGGCCGGCCGCAAGGACAATGAGCAGCGCAGCGCCGATCTTGCGGTGGCCGCAATTGAGAAATGGTCGTTGTCTGCCGATCCAGCGCGGGTGCGGCACCTGATCGAGCTCACGGCGCGCCACGGGTCGCTGACCCCGAGCGACGTGGACGCCGAAGCCGCCATGTTCCTGGATTGCGACATGGCGATCCTCGGCGCCGATCCGGCGGCGTTTGACGCCTACAACACGGGCATCCTGCAAGAATACGCCGGAGCGGGCCCTGCCTGGGTGGTCCGGATGTACCGCCGACGCTTTCTGCGCGGCTTGTTGAAGATGGACCGGATCTACCTATCGGATTGGGGTCACGCGCGCTGGGATGCTGCGGCGAGGGAGAACTTGCGGCGGGTGGGCTGAGGGAGACGTTCGAGCACGGCGGCGTGGACGACATGGGCGTGGTGCCCCGACGTCTCGAACGGTCACCCTCGAAACGGGGGGCTTGCCCCCCGCAGCCGATGCCCAACCGCACCCGAGCCGGGTCCCGGCTTCGGCGGGTACTCCCGCCGAAGCCGGGTATGCGCTCGTACCCGAGCGCACCCCGGCTCGCGGGGGGCGTGGGGGGCTTGCCCCCCACAAAGCAGGGCGGGTTTGGAAGCCAGCCATGGCGAGAAACTTCGCGGCAGGGACCCTACGACCCCTCCGCCGCCAGCCTTCCCTCGCTTTTGCTCACCAACATCGACGGCGCGTCGCCTCGTCCCAGCTTCATGCCCCGCTCCGCGAGGGACACCCACCGCCCGCCGCCCACCACGAGGTGGTCCAGGAACGACACGCCCAGGACGTCCGCGGCCTCCGCGACGGCGCGGGTGACCAGGATGTCGTCGGGGCTCGGCTCGGGGTCGCCGCTTGGGTGGTTGTGGGCCAACACCAGGGCTGAGGCGCCGACTTCGATGGCCACCTTCAGGATCTGGCGGCAGTCCACGACCGTGTGTGCGTCGTTGCCCACGGTCAGCACCCGGCGGCAGATCGGTCTGAGGCGACGATCCAGGTACAAAGCGTGCAGCTCCTCCCGCGCCAACCCCTGGAGCGCGGGGGCCAGCCAGCGCGCCGCATCTTCCGCGGTCACCAGCGAGCCTTTTCGGCTCGCGCCCTGGGCCAACGCCCGGCGGCCGAGCTGGAGGGCGGCGTGGATCCTGAGCGCCCGCACGGTGCCCACCCCGCGGATGCGCGCGATGGCCTGTGGCGCGACGGTGGCCAGCGTCGCGAGATCCCCGTAGGTGTCGAGCAGGCTGGCGGCGATCGCCCGCGAGGACAGACCGCCCGCGCCTGTTCCGAGCAGCAGGGCGAGCAGATCGGCATCGCCCAACCGGTCAGGGCCATCCAGCAGGTAATCTTCGCGCAACATCGGGGCTCCGGGGGTTCGTGCTGGGGCTACGCACGACCCGTGCCAGGCACCCGATGCAGGTAGAACGCCACGAGTGCTCAGGGGTGTCAAACTGACAACTGTCGGTGACGGTTGTCAGTCCGACGCCTCTCCTGGGGGGGCCCGGCTGATGCCGAGCCCCCCCAGACCCCCCGGCTCGCTACCGCTCGGGTCCGACGCGGAGGGCAATGCCTGACGACCCCGCTCCCTCCACGCCCCCCGCCTTTTGCGCTCGCCCCGCCATCGGGTAAGGGGCCCGCCCATGACTCCGTACGTCCCTGGCTTTTACGGCCGCCTCGCCCGCTGGGTGATGCACCACCGCGCGGCCACCGTCGGGATCGCGGCGTTCATCACGCTGATCGCGGGGGCGTTCTGCACTCAGTTGCGCGTGGACAGTGACATCCTCGCGCTCATGCCACAGGAGGAGCCGAGCACCCAGGCGCTCAAGCGCCTCGACGATGAAGAGGGCGGCGTCAACTTCCTCACGATCTCGGCGGACGCGGACGATCCGGCCAAGCTCGCCGCGTTCATGGACGATTTGCAGGTCCGCATCGAGGCGCTGCCGAACATCGAGTGGGTGTTGTGGAAGATTGACCCCGAGGTCACCTGGCGGATCGGCCTGCTGCAGCTCCCGGTCGAGGACCTTGTGAACATGCGGGATCGGCTGCGAGCCGCGCTCTCTCTGGGCTCGGCGATGGCCAATCCGTTCATCGCCGGGCGGGTGCTGGATCTCGGTCCGATCACCGAGAAGCTCCAGAACGCGGGCGATGGCGTGCAGCTCTCCTCCGCCGAGGGCACCGCGCGGATGGTGGTCCGCCCGACGGTCTCGGCCCACGATCTGCCCGCCGCGCGGGTGTTCATGCACGAGATCGACGGTGTGCTCGCCGCCGCCGACGCCCCTGCGCATGGCGTGACGATCCAGTGGCTCGGCGGGGCCTACCGCCACAACGTCGAGGACTACGAGGGCATCGTCAACGACATCGTGGGGATCACCGGGGCGAGTTTTGTGATGGTGCTGGTGCTGATCGCCGGCGCGTTCCGATCCCCCCGGGCGGTGATCCTCATCTTCGCGCCCCTGGTGGTGTCCAACATCTGGACGTTGGGCGTCGCGGGGGCCACCGTCGGCTCGCTCAACACGTTCACCTCCTACGTCAACGCCGTGCTCATCGGCCTCGGCGTGGAGTTTGGCGTACACCTCTACGCCCGTTTCCGAGAGATGCGTGAAGCGGGCCGGGACGTCGAGGATGCTGTCATCCGCGCGTGGGACGAATGCGGCGGGGCCTGTACGTCCGCGTCGCTCACCTCCGCGGCGGGCTTCGCGGCCCTGCTCGCCGCGCACTTCGCGGGGTTTCGCCAGCTTGGATGGTTGCTCTCGCTCGGTCTTGTGCTCTGCTTGGTCGGCGAGCTTGTGCTCATGCCGGTCCTGATCACGTGGGTGGACGTGCGCGGGGCGGTCGCACCCCCTCGGGCGGGCCGTTGGCGCGTAAAGGGCCGTCGCCCCGCCACCTACCGCCTCGCGCCGGTCAGCCTCATGGTGATCGCCTCCATGACGCTGGTGTGCGCGCTGCTCGCCCCGCGGATCCAGTTCGAGTACGATCTCTCGGCGCTGCGGCGGACTGGCCTCGCGTACGGGGACCTCTCCGAGAAACAACGGGCGTTGGCCCGGGATAGCTACGCTCCTCTCGTCGTCAGCTACCCAGACGAGGCCTCGTTGAACGCCGCGCACGACCGGCTCACGGCGAAGCTCACCGAGGGCAAGCTCCCGCTGATCACCAAAGTGCTCTCTGTCCGGAGCGTGTTGCCCGCCGATCAGGCCGAGCGCATCGTGATCCTCAAGGAGATAGCGCTCCTGGCGTCAGACCCCAACGCCATCTTCCTGCCGCCGCCGGTGGCCAAGAACCTGCAGAAGCTGCGTGACCTCGGGGTGAAGGAGCTGTCTCCGGCGGACCTGCCGCTCCCGCTGCAAGCGGCGCTGGGCGGCCAAGACGGGCGCCACCGGTTGATGCTCGTCCCCGGCGGCAACATGTGGGACATGCGGGAGGCCGCCGCGCTGACGGAGTGGGTAGACCGTGAGCTGGCGGGCCAGGACGTCGCCGGCGAGTACCTCACGCTCGGCACGCTCTTTCGGCTGCTGAACCACGATGCCCCCATCATCGCGGGCATCGCGTTTGGGTTGGTGCTCCTGTTCACCGGGCTGGACCTCCGAAACCTCCGCGCCACGCTGGGTGCGGTCGCGGTCCTGCTCGCGGGGATGGCGTGGTGGGGTGCGCTGCTCGTGCTGTCGGAGATCAAGATCTCCATCGTGAGCTTCGTCGGCATCCCGATCACGCTCGGTATCGGCATCGACGTGATGATTCACCTGATTCATCGCCTCAAGCAGGAGGGACCGGGCGGCATCCTCCGGGCCCTGACCACCACCGGTTGGGCCAGCGCGCTGGGCACCTCCACGACCGTCGTCGCCTTCGCGGCGCTGTCCCTCGCTGGCTCGCAGGGCATCCGCTCGCTCGGCCTGCTCGTGCTGCTCGGCGAGTCGGCCGTCACGCTCGCCGGCTTTGTGCTCGTCCCCCTCGGCTTTGCGACAGCTTGGCGCCTTCAAGGTCGCCAACCCGCGCGCCACCATGTTCACAACCCGCACGTACATCCGCTGAGCGACCTGCCCCCCCCGCCGGCGGCGCCTTGACCTTGCCCCCCGCGCTCCCGCCCATGGTCCGCCCGGCGGCCCCCCTTGACCTCCGCGCCCCCTCCCGCGCGCTCGATCTCCTCTACCGCCTCGTCCGCCCGATCCTCTTCCGCCTTGACCCCGAAGAGGCGCATCAGCTCGCGTTCGGCGCGTTGCCCCTGGCCAGGGGGCTGGCCAATCTCGCGCACCTTCGACCCCACCCGAGCCTCGCCTGCAAGGTCGGGCCGCTGACCTTCGCCGGCCCGGTCGGCCTCGCCGCTGGGCTCGACAAGAACGGCGTCGGCATCCGCGCCTGGGAAGCGCTGGGCTTCGGCGCCATCGAGGTCGGCACCGTGACGGGGCTCGCCCAGAAGGGGAACCCCACCCCGCGGCTGTTCCGGCTCAAAGAGGAGCGGGCGCTCATCAACCGCATGGGCTTCAACAACGACGGCGCCATCGCGCTCGCTGCGAAGCTGCAACGACTGCGGGACCGAGGCCACTGGCCGAGCGTGCCCGTCGGGGCGAACCTTGGCAAGTCCAAGCTCGTCAACAACGACGAGGCTGTGCTCGACTACATGAACAGCCTGCGGGCGCTGAAGGACCGCGCCGACTACTTCGTGATCAACGTGTCGAGCCCCAACACGCCGGGCCTACGCAACCTCCAGGAGCGCGACCCCCTTCAACGTTTGCTCAGCGCGCTCGTCCCCGAGGCCGGTGCGACGCCCGTGTTCCTCAAGCTCGCGCCGGACTTGGAGGACGAAGCGCTGGCCGAGGCCGTGGGCGTCGCCATCGAAGCGGGCTGCGCCGGGATCATCGCCACCAACACCACCTTGTCGAGGCCGGGGAACACCGGCAGACTCGAGCAATACGGCGGGCTCTCCGGCGAGCCGCTTCGGGAGCTTGCACGCGAGAAGATCCGCGTCGCCCTCCAGGCCGCCGAGGGTCGGGTCCCGGTCATTGGCGTCGGCGGGATCCGCTCGGCGGACGACGTGCGCGTGCTCTTGCGGATGGGCTGCGCCGCGACGCAGATCTACACGGCGCTCATCTACGAAGGGCCGGGGTTGATCGCGCGGATTCACCACGAGCTGGCCCGTGATCCGGCGCCCTCGCCGGCGCGGGAATAAGGGGGCCCCATGCCCAGACTCATGATCCGGATTGGCCACCAGAAGGCCCAGGTTTATACGCTGCATGAAGGAGAGACCGTGCTGGGCCGCGGGGAGAGCTGTCGGGTGCAGCTCCAGAACGTCTCGGTGAGCCGAGAGCACGCACGCATCCTTGTCGGCAAGCAGAACGTGTCGATCGAAGATTTGGACAGCCAGAACGGCATCCTGGTGAACGGCAAGGTCGCCCGCCAGCAGCCGTTGACCAGCGGCGACGAGATCACCATCGGCCTGTTCACCATCATCTACCTGGGTGATTCTGGCAAGAACCGATTCTATAAGGGTCGGTGTGTGGACTACATGCCCAAGTATGAGCCGAGCTCGATGAACGAGGAGCTCCAACAGGAGGCCACGTTCATGATGACCGCCTCGATGCTGGCCAAATCACAGCGCGTCAGCCACCTTGTGGAGAGCGCCCGCATCGTTCGCGAAGAGGACACGACCAAGTTCTGGTACCCCGAGGATCAGGGCCTGACCTTCGGCGGGGCAGGCCAGGTGAACGTCGCCGGGTGGCTCTCGTTCGGCATCGTCGCGGTCTTGAGCTGGGACGGAAACCAGCACGTCATCCGCACCACGGCGAGCTGGCGAGCGCCCTTGTCCATCAACAAGAAGGTCGTCCAAAAGCGACCGCTTCGCCACGGTGATCGTGTCGCGATCGGAGGCAGCAAGTTCCGGTACGACGCGCCGGGGGGGGGCGCGAAGGGGTAGTGCACCGACGATCCCTCCTCCGCTCCCTCGCCGCAGCCGGCCTCCTGTCCGGTTGCCGTCCCGCGCCCGCCCCGCCCACAGCCCCCGCGCCCATCTGGACGCCGACGCCGCGGCCGCTTGCAGCCGATTTCCGACGAGGCATGAACTTCGCGCACCTGCACCGACGCGGCTACGGTTACGGCAGCGACCGCGCCAACGCGCAACTGACCCGGCTCGCAGGCCTGGGCGTCACGGATATCGCGCTCAACCCCTTCGCATACACCCGCTCCCTGTCCTCGCCGGATATCCAATGGGGCGGCGACGACACGTTGACCGATGACGATCTGCGGATCCAATGCAAGCAGGCCCACGCCCTCGGAATGCGCGTGATGATGAAACCGCACCTTTGGAGCTGGAGCTTCGCCGCGGGCAAGGGAAACAGCGACATCGACATGGAGCCCGCAGCCTGGGCGTTGTGGTTCCAAAAATACACCGAATATGCGGTCCATTTTGCGAAGCTCGCCGCGGAATGTGGTTGTCATAGCCTCTGCGTCGGGCTCGAATATACGATCGCGACCCGTGAAAATCCCGGCGCTTGGGCGCGCGTGGCGGAGGCTTGCCGGAAAGTTTTTCCCGGCGAGATCGTGTACGCCGCGAACTGGTGGGAGGAGTGGGAGATCTTCACCGATTGGGCTGCCTTCGATCTCGTAGGGATTGACGCCTACTTTCCGTTGGAGGGCCGGACGATTGAGTCCCAGCGCGCGAGCTGGAGCCCGGTGCTCGACCGGATCGAGAAGATTGGGCGCCCCGTTCTGTTCACCGAAGCGGGGTTTCAGTCCATCGTAGACGCCGCCGCCCACCCCTGGGAGTCGCACGACAGCGGGGTCCCCGATCTGGACGGGCAAGCCATCGCCTACGAGGCGTTGCTCGGCGCGGCGACGGCGAGGTCCTGGTTTCGCGGTATCTATTGGTGGAAGTGGTTCACCGATCTGCCGGGGGAGGGGGATCCCTTCGTCCCCGCGGACAAGCCCGCCGAGGACGTGATCCGCGCGTGGTTTCAGGCGCCCCGTTGACCCAACCTCAACGGATTGGTTTTGTGGTCTCGGGCGTGGGCGGCGTGACGCCCACGCACAGCACCCTGCATCTGGTCCAAGCCGCGCTCGCGCTTGGCCATTCGGTCGAGGTGTACGAGCCCTGGGATTTTGAGGTGGATGAGCTGGGCCGGCCCGCTGCCCGCGCTCACCGGTTTGAACCCGGGGAGTTTGACCTGGAGACGCTCGCGGAGGCGCTTCGGAGTCGGCTCGCCTCTCGTCACAGCGTGCGGTTGGAGGGACTGTCTCTGCTTCTGCTGCGCGCGAACCCGCTGAACAGCACCATCCTGACGTTCGCCCAGCTCGCGGAGGCGGTGGGCGTTCCGGTCCGAAATCGACCGGGGGCGCTCTGGCGCACCTCACACAAGGCCTGGCTGGCGACCCTGTCGGGCGTGCCGCGCCCCCGCACGCTGGTCACGCGCGCGTTGAGCGCCGTCGAACGGTTTGCGAGCGCAGTACCCAGCGACCGCGGCGTGGTCATCAAGCCCGCCAGGGCCAGCGGAGGCCGAGGCGTCGCGCTGGTCCGAGGGCACGCCGGTCTGGAGGACGCCGTAGACGCCGCGATCCGCGCCGGAGACGGCTACGTCGTCGTGCAGGAGTACCTGCGGGGCGCCAGCGAGGGGGAGCGTCGGCTGCTTTACCTACGGGGCGTCGGGCTCCTCGGCGGATACCTGCGGGTCCGCGCGCCCGGCGAGTTTCGCCACAACCTGCGGCTCGGCGCCGAGCCGGTGCCCTGCCCCCCCGACCCCCGCGACAGCGCGCTCATCGAAGCGCTCGCGCCGCACCTCGACAGCGCCGGGATCTGGTTCGCGGGCATCGACGTGATCGACGGGCACGTCGTCGAGGTGAACGCCCTCAACCCCGGGGGTATTCACCACACGGCGGCGTTCACCGGGCTACCGATCGCCCGCACCGTGCTAACCGCGCTGCTGTCGCCTACCGGCGCCACGCCCGAGGATCCATGAGCCGCAAAAAGCCGACGAGCACCGAACCCCACGATCCCGAGGAATTCGGCGACGCCGCCCTCACCCGCAAGCAAGTGGTGGAGATGATCCGCCGCAGAGACAGCCTGGCGGAGGCCGATCTTCGCGGGGCGGACATGTCCCTGCTGTGCTTTGACGGGCTCGATCTCTCCTACGCGAAATTCGCGGAGGCGAACCTGTTGCGCAGCACCTTCCGGGGATCGAACCTGACCGGCGCGAGCTTTTTCAGCGCCAACCTGAAAGAGGTCTGCTTGGACGGCGCGAACCTCGAAGAGGCCGACCTCGACTACGCGAACCTCGACGGGGTCACGCTCCACAACGCCAAGGTCCGCAAGGCGATCTTCCCGTCGAAGAAGCTCTCGGCGACGGACGTGCGGAACGCGGTCGCGACCGGTGCGCGCTTGCGGATGGAGCCGTTCGCTCCGGGGGATGACGACGAATGAGGATCGGCGTCACCTACCCGCTGCCCACCGGAGAGATGGTGCTGCGCACCGCGGCCGACTGGAACCGGGATGTCCCCGCCGTCGGCCGCACGGGGGACCACTGGCTGTTTGAAATTCCGGTGACGGGGACCAGCCTGGCGCTGAAGCCCTGCATCCGCCGGGGCGACCGACTCGATTGGTCCCGCGGCCCCGACTATGTGATCAGCGCTCATGAGTCGGATCCAGACATCTGGCCCTATTTCTACAGCGAAGAGCGCGGCCGGGTCTCGGAGATCCTCGTGATCGGCGACCACGCCGTGCGCATTTATTACCCGCCCGGCTACGAGGAGAACACGCTCCGCACCTTCCCCGTTCTGTACATGCAGGACGGCCAGAATTTGTTTTTCCCGGAGGATGCCTTCGCCGGAAACGAGTGGCGGGTGGACGAGACGATGGACCGTCTCGACAAGATGAACGCCATCCGAAAGGCGATCGTCATCGGCGTCGCGCCCAAAGACCGGATGCGGGACTACACGAGCCCGGGCTACCACGCCTACGGCCGCTACATGGTGGATACGCTCAAGCCCGCGATGGATGCGATGCTGCGGAGCCGGCCCGGGGCCGAGGACACCGTGGTGATGGGCTCCTCGTTGGGGGGTGTCGCGTCGTTGTTCCTGGCTTGGGAGCATCCGACGGTGTTCGGTCGCGCGGCCTGCCTGTCGAGCACGTTCTCGCACGAAAATGACCTGTTTCAACGCATCAGCTCCGAGCCCCGCCGCAACATCCTGGTGTATCTGGACAGCGGCTGGCCGCGCGACAATTACGATGCCACCAACGCGATGCGGGATCTGATGGTCCACCGGGGGTATCGACTCGGGGTCGACCTGCTGCAGTTCAGTTTCCCCGACGGTCTTCACGACGAGATGTCGTGGGCGGGGCGGATTCACATTCCGTTTCAGTTCTTTTTTGGGCGGAGCTGGGACGCGGGGAGGAGGTGAGGGGGGGGGCCAACGGCCAGGGCGGAGGATTGCTCACGGCGCAGCCGCCGGAAGACGCCCGGATGGGTCGCGCAAAGCCGCGAAGGCGCAAAGTGACGGACGGTGGCGGAACGGCGGTCGCCCCAGCGGGTGAGGGTGCCTGCGTCTTCGCGGGCGGATGAGGGCTTTGCAAAACCCACGGGGCGCCCCGCACCAGGGAAGAGAGGGGCACCACGGAGGTCGCGGAGGACACGGAGGAGGAGGAGAGGCGGCGTGGTGCGAAAGATGGCGGGGGCGTTGGGTTTGCGAGGTGGACGTGGGGTATCTCAGGCCCCAAGGGCTCAGATTCCCACCGGGCGGGGTGGGGGCTTCGTGAAGAGTCGCTTGTACCAGGGGAGGGCGTTGTAGGCGCCCATCGCTTCGATGTGGGCGACGTTGAGGCGGTAGGCGAGATCGGGGTCGACGTCGAGGCGGAGGGGCATCATGTGACCCCTTTGAGAACTCGGACGAGGTCTTGGAAGTCCAGGTTCTCGGGCTGCCGGAGGAGAAGATCCTCGGCGATCACCAGCGCCTGGGCGTAGTTGCCGAGGTCGTAGTGCGACCAAGCCAGCTCCTCGAGGAAGTTCCTGTTGTCGGGTTCAAGGCTCGCGAGACGCTCTCGAACTCGAAGGCTCCTTTCCAACAAGCCCCGCGCGCTTTTGGGGTCGGAGCCCTCGTCGACCCCCATTCCTCCGGTTTGCGCTTGGGAGATCATTTTTTTACCGGCTTCAAACCTTGACACTTGTCTGACAAACGCCTGACACGAGTCTGACATTTGTCCCCGGTTGCCGTGTGACGAGGGGCGATCATGCTCACCGACTCCGACTACCAGGCCATCCCCGTCGCCCACCTCCCCG
>CANKNP010000113.1 GCA_947483545.1 Deltaproteobacteria bacterium
CTTCTTCTCCTTGCGGCCACGGAACGCAAACCGCTTCGCGCGATCCGCGTGCTCCATCGCCTGACGGAGGCGCTGGCGCCCGAGGAAAAAGCCCTTGACGCGGGCATAGAGACGGTTCTTGCGAACCCGGGAAAGGGCAGCGCGTTTGACACGAGCCATGGGTGGACCTCTTGTTCAGTCCCGGAGGACTGGTTTGCCGGGTCCCGAAGCGCCGAGGAATTCAGCGGTTGGTAGCGGCGAGTGGGCCGGGCGTACCCGGAGAAAGGCTACTTGTAAGGGATCATCAGCTTGATGCGGGCGCACTCCACCTTGTCGAGGTAGCCGCCCTTCTGCAGGTTGCGCTTGGTGTCCTTGGACACATGCTCAAGGCAGTGGCGGAGGCCGCGCTTCTTGTACTTCACCTTGCCGTTGGCGGTGACCTTGAAGCGCTTGGCGGCCGAACGGTTGGTCTTCATCTTGGGCATGTCAGTCTCCGAATGCCACGCCTCTCGGCGGGCGGTTGAACGGTGCGGGCCGGGGGTCTACCCCTTCTTCTTCGTCGGGGCGAGGAGCATCGAGAGTTGGCGGCCGTCCATCCGAGGCATCTGCTCGACGGTGCTCACGTCGTGCAACATGTCCGCGAACTTCTTGCATTGATCCTCGCCGATGTCCTTGTGTGCGATCTCCCGGCCACGGAAGCGCACGGTGACCTTGACCTTGTCGCCCTCTTCGAGGAACCCGCGGGCGGCACGCTCTTTCACGGCGAAGTCATGGTCGTCGGTCTTCGGGCGGAGCTTGATCTCCTTGATCTCGACGATCGCCTGGTTCTTCCGGGCAACGGCGTCCCGCTTCTTTTTCTCGTACTTCAGCTTGCCGAAGTCCGTGATGCGGCAGACGGGCGGGCGGGCCATGGGAGCGACCTCGACAAGGTCCAGGCCCTTCTCCCGCGCGAGCGCCATGGCGTCTTCCGTTAGGAACTCGCCGAGCTTTTCCCCGCTGTCGTCGATGACGAGGACGCGAGGCACACGAATGCGCTCATTGACCCGAGGCTCATTGCGCTCAGGGGCAGAAGGGGGCTGGCCACGTGGGGGACTCCGCAATGCGACTCCGGGGTGTGCGATGGAAGGGGCGGCTCGCCGCCAGGAAACAGGAAAAGGCCCGGGAGCGTCCGAAGATCACTCCCGGGCCATACTGGTTGGCACGGCCGGGATTGAACCGGCGACCACCGCCGTGTCAAGGCGGTGCTCTTCCACTGAGCTACGTGCCAGGAGCGCTCCGGGGTTTAGCGAAGGGCTTGGGCGGCGTCAAGGGGAATTCGGCGGACAGAGCGCGAGCCGGAGCGCGGGCCCGAGGCTCTCCCAGGCAACTTGGGGGGTTGGAGCGGCACGACACAGTCGGCGCACCGATGTGGGCGTCACGCCGGGCATGCCGCAGGGGTCGATCAGATCGAAGCCTCGAAGGCCGTTGCAGAGGTTCAACGCGAAGCCGTGGGTGCTGAACCCCCCGCGGATCCGGAGGCCGACAGAGGCGAGCTTCTGGTCGCCGACCCAGATTCCGGGGAGCCCGGCGCGACGGGCGGCGGCTAGCCCAAGGGTGTCGAGCCAGTCGATCAGGCAGCCTTCAAGGCGATGCACCAGCGCGCGGACGCCGAAGGCGCGGGCGTCCACCACGACGTAGCCGACGAGCTGTCCGGGCTCATGGCACGTGGCGAGTCCGCCCCGCCGCGTGGACCAGACGGCGTAGCCTGCAGCGGCGGCGGCGGCGCTCCGTACGGCACCGCCTCGCTTTCCGAGGGTCAAGACGGGGCGGTGCTCCAGGCCGAACAGGGTGGGGGGCCCCCCGGCGACCGCCTGCACCCACGCCGCCTCTTGCAAGGCCAGCCCCTCCGCATAGTCGAGCGTGCCGAGCCAGCGCGTGTTCACCGCACCCACGGCCCTGCGGGCGGCCACCTTCTCATCTTCCCCGTAGCCACCGGGAGGCCACGGAGGGCCGTCCCTACGCCCCTGCAAAAAACCGGCTCCGCTTATAGGCTTTCACCAGATTGGCCGCCAGCACCGACAGGGCGGCCGTGATCGGCACCGCGAGCAGGATGCCCCAAATGCCCAGGAGGTTCCCTCCCGCCACCACAGCGACCATGACCACGAGCGGATGCAGTCCGACCCGCTCCCCCACGATCCGCGGCGTGAGCAGGCTCCCCTCAAGCAGCTGCACGACGACGAACGTCGCGATGCAGCCAATCACATGCCAGTCGAAGCCGAACTTGAGGAGCGCGAGGACCGAGGAGACGACCACGCCGACGACGGTGCCGAGGTACGGCACGACGAAGAGCGCCCCGGAGAGCATCCCGATGGTAAAGGCAAGGTCGATCCCACTGATCCAAAGCCCGAGGCTGTAGAGCACGCCGAGGATCGCACACAGCGTGACCTGGCCCTCGATGAACCCCCCGATGCGCCGGTGGATCTCGCTCGCGACCTCGTTCACCAGCGGGCGGTGGCGGCGGGGCACCATGTCCTCCACCCCCGCGAGGATCCTCGGCCAGTCCGAAGCGAGGTAGAACGCGAACAGCGGGAGCAACGCGAGCTGGACCAGCGATCCGACCAGGGCGAGACCACTCCCGAACACGCCTCCCAGCCAACTCTGCGCAGCTTTTCGAGCGTCGGGCGCGTCGATGAACTGCTGGACGTACCCGGGTGCGGCGTCCATGAGCGCCTCGACGTCCATCGGCACCTTGATCCCGGCTTGCGCTTCGATCCGCGCGGCCCAAGGCGCGGCCTGATCACGCAGGTTGAGGAGCGCAGGCTTGAGGCGCACCGCGAGCTCGCCGATCTGGTGCGCGATGGTGGGCGCGACCACGGTGACCAGCAGCACCATCGCCGCCGTACACAGCGCGATGAGCAAGGTGAAGGCTCCGTCGCGGGTGAGCCCGTGCGCGGCGAGCCACCGGATGGGCCGGTCCATCAGGTAGGCGACCACCGCGCTGGCGAACAGGATGGGGAGGACGCCGCGGGTCGCAAAAAGCAGGCCCCCGACCACGATCACCCCCACGGCGCCCCATTTGAGCCAGGGGATCCAGGGGTTGCTGCGGACCGCCGGCCGCCGCGGGGGCCGGACCGGCGCTCCGAGCGAGCTCCGCAACCTGGGAATCCCGGCGGTGCTCTTCCGCATCTACGGATCCATCACGATGACGACGGTACCCTGGGCGAGGAAACCCGCCCCCGCAACCGCCGCCGCGAGGGCGACCTGCCCCGGCCCATCCAAGAGCACGTTCACCTCGTCCACGACCGAGGCGGCCCGAACGATGAGCGGCTGTTCGCCCGCGCGACGGACCGCGAGCGGATCCGCCGGGTCACTCACGTAGATCACGAAGGGCCTCTGCGATGCGGCGAAGGAGGTCATCGACGCCCCGCCGTACAGAATCCCGCTGGCGCCGTGCAACTCAGGGGAGACCGCTGGCTCCAGGCGGAGCCCTCGGGCGTCCACGATGAGCCCGGTGATGGGGACGCCCGCAGGCGAGGATCGGTCGACGCCGACCGCAACGCGCGAGAGCGCGGGGCGGAGCCAGGGGTGGATCGCGAGGCAGACATCGACCTCGACGCGGCCGGATGTGTAGTAGCGGGCCTCGTTGACCTCCCACAACGACACGTTGGCGTCGAGCTTGTCGGCCACTGCGAGCTCCGAAGCCATCAGGTCCCCCGTCGTCTGACTGGCGCCAAAGCGGACCTCCCGCGCGAGGTCGAGCATCCGGGGCCCGAGCGTGGATCGCGCGCGCCCCTCCAAGGCCTCGTAGCCGGCCATCGAGCCGCTGCTGTTGGCTTCGGCAGCCTGGGTACAAAGGTCGAGCGTCGTCCAGTTGACCGTACCCTTGGACAGCGCGCGCACGATCGGGTCGAACGCATGTGCGGGCCGGGCCGCAGCGAGGAGGAGAAAACCGAGCAGGATCCGGGACGCTGACATGCGGGACGATGTAGCGCGGAGCGGGACGAGTGTCCCTGCCGCGAAGTCTCTGGCCAGTGCTGGCTTCCGAAACCGGCCCTCGGCTCGGGGGCGTTTCGTAGCCGGCTGGGGCAGCTACCCCGGGATGCCAATCTCCCAGGTGGTCCCGGTCCCCGCGGGGGTTTCGACCAGCGCCAGGGTCCCGCCGAAGCTGGCAGCCAGATCGCGGCTGAGCATCAGCCCGAGGCCCGTGCCCTCGGCCTTGGTCGTGCGGAACGGCTCGAACAGGCGCGCCCGGATCGCGGGCTCCAGGCCCGGCCCGTTGTCTTGAACGCGCACGCGCACGGGGCCGGCCAGCACCGAGATCTGAAGCCGCGCGTCCGGCCGGCGCAAGAGGGCGTCGATGGCGTTCTGACCCAGGTTGACGATCACCTGCTGGACCGCGAGCACGGGTGCGCGCACCATGACCGCCTTCTCCCCCACCAACTCCAGCGAGACCCCCCCCGCCCGCGCCCGGTGCTCCAAGATGACCAGCGCGGCTCGGATCGCCGTCCAGACATCAAAGGGCACCGCCTCGCCCGCCGGGCGCCGAGAGAGCTCGGAATAGCCGCGGAGCAGGGCGTCCAACGTCTGGAGCTGGGCCAACACCCCATCCAGATGCCCGGCGACCTGTTCCGGCCGTGCGGCGGCCTGGGCGAGCTGCGCCATCGCACGGGCCGCGAAGAGCGGCTGCCGGAGCTCGTGCACCAACGAGGCCGAGAGAACGCCGACCTCCGCGAGCCGGCGCGTCTCCTGGGTGGAGAGCCGCCGGACCCGGAGGCGGGGCGCCCCGGGGGCTATGGCGTCCGCCCGCGCTGGGAGACCACCACCGTCTTCGCGCATGCTTCCCCCTCATTTCCGCTGACGTCAACCGCTGAGACCACGACCTCATAGCTGTCTTCGGCGACGATCCGACCGTCCTCGCCCCGCGCATCCCAAGACCAGTCCGTGCGAGCCCCAGCCACGCGGGTGGTCAACAGCCGATCTCCCTCAGGGGAGGTGACCGCCAACGACCACCACGACGGCGCCGTGGTCGCGGACAGCGTCATATCGACCACGTCGGCCTCAGCGCCGTCTCCATCGTCGCCGTCTGGGCGGATGGCGCTCGCCCCAAAGCTGCAGGCCGCGCCGAGATCTCCGACAGTCGAGGGGACATCGCCGAAAGTGGACGTCCAAGACGCCGAGTTGCCCGACCAGTCGCCGGAGAGGCGATTCCCGGCAACGTCGCGTACGTTGGTGCTCAAGGTCAGCGTGTAGGTCCCCGCAGCAGGGTCCAGCGTGTCGGTCGGGGTGACGGTCAACGTCCGGCCGTCGCTGGACACCGCGAGCGCGGTCGTGATCGCACCGTCTGGCCCGGTGAGGGAGACCGCGAGCGCCGTAAAGTTCGCCGCGAACATGGGCTCCGAGAACGCCACCGTGACCTCGGACACCGCGTCCGTCCAGGTGCCGACGGGGGTGACGGAGACCACGACGGGTCGGACGCTATCCCCGGTCACCACCACGTCGGCTGCGCCGAACGCCTCCCCGCTTGCCCCCGCCACCGCCACCGAAGCCGTGGTCGCATAGCCTGAGTCGAACGTCACATCGAAGGTGCCCGCCCCCGCGCCATCCAACGTGAGCGAGAGCCCCGAACCCGTGCTCAGCGGGCCCGCCACCACGCCCAGATCGCTCCACACGAACACCGTCCCAGCGCTCGCAACGTCGCCCGCGCAATCGGTCGCCGCGACGGTCACCGCCGTCGTCGCGCCGCTGGCAACCGTCGTAGCGGCCGGGGTCACGACCAACGGACCCACTGGGCTACCGTCGTTGGCGCCGACCCAGCCCACCGCGCTGTCCGACGAGGCACAGCCCTCGATGTCCGCGACCACGACGGTGACGCGCTCGCCGGCCGACTCCGTGAAGGTGACCTCAGTCGGCGCGGAGAGCGAGCGTACGTCCTCGGCCGGCCCCTCCAGGTGCCAGATCGCGATCGGCGCATCTCCCGGGACCGTGCCAGACGTGTCGACGACGAAGGTCAATTCCTCCGCCACCAAGCACCCCACGACCTCGTCGGCGCCGTCGAGCAGGAGATCGGCGACCGGGCCGGCCGGACAGGCGAAGTCCAGCACGTCGAGCGGCTCGCTGAGCCCCGACATCGCATCGTCCTCGGCGAGCACCTGAAGCTCAAAGCCCACATCCTCACAGACAAGGTCCACAAGCGCGACGCCGAGCGAGAAGTCGCTGGTCGCCTGCGAGGCGCACCCGGACAGAGACACCGTCACTGGCCCGAGGTAGACCCCGTTCGCGTTTTCGAAGGCGTCCACCGCAGTGACCTCGACCGGGACGCCGTCTGCGATGTCCGCCCAGGCCGGAGCCAGCACCCGCAGATCAACGACTTCGCCGGCCAGCACCTCGATCCCGGCGGAGGCGCCCAGCGCGATCCCGCCTGCGCTCGCGAGGATCGCGTCCGTCCCGGCGACCGTCAACTGCACAGTGGCGCCTGCGGAGCCGGACCCGTCGAGGGTCAACGACATCGCGCCCATCCCTCCGAGCAGGTCCGAAAGCGTCACGGTCGAACCGCTGACGGGGGTGGTGTAGGCGTTCCCATAGGCGTCGAAGCCGAAGACGGTCACGCCGAACGCATCGCCGGCGGTCACGGAGCTGACGGACGCCGTCACATCGGCTGCGGCGAGGTCGGAGTTCGTGACCAGGAAAGGCGCCGAGACCCCGCTCAACCCCTGGATCTCCACGCTCAGGACATCCGCGGGGTGCGCGGCGGTGATGACGCAGAGGAAGTTCCCCTCCGCGCTGGGCTCGCAGAGCAGCGTGCCTGTGTCATCGACCAACACGGCTTCTTCCGGCAAAAACGTGATCGCGTTGTCCCACTCGTCGAGCAATTGGACGACGACGGAGAACGGCACACCCGCCTCTCCAACAGCGACGCCTGGCGTGACCGTGACCGCCACCGCGACGTTCGGGAGCACCTCGATCGCGTTGGACACGCCCGTGCGCCCCATCTCGTCGGTCGCGGTGATGGTGATGCCGCTCCCGGCCCGAACGGTCGTCGCCGTGCAGACCGCCTGGCCGGTGAAAAAGCTGCCGCACGCCTGTTCGCCGACCCCAGTGTCGCTGTCGAGCCCGCCCACGCTGTCCTTGAGCGTGATCGTCGCGACGTGGTCCTCCACAAGGTTGTCGAAGCCGTCCACGGCCCCGACCACGACCGCCAGCACGCCGGTCCCGGCGACGACCGACGAAGGCACCGCGGTCAAGTCGTAGCCTTGCATCTCGGCAGCGCGCACCTCAAAAGCTTCGCTGTCCGCGGCCGAGACCCCGACGCCGATCGCGTGGAGGTGGTTTGCCGGGCACGCTGTCGTAAGCGTGATCGGGTAGGGGCCTGCCGAGAGCAGGTCGATGAGCTGGTGGAGGTCGCCACAGTCGTCATCTTCATAGACGTAGACCTGCAGCCCCGTCGCGTCGATGACGTTGCCTGAATCGTCCACGACCTCGATGCCGAGCGCGATCTCCTCGCCAGCGACGCTGCTGAACGCCTCCGAGGGGAGCGAGAGGACGACGTGGTCGGGCAAGCCGGGGGAGAAGCTCAAAAGCGTCGTCGCCGGCGTGATGAACGAATCGGAGACGGCCGACAACGTGAGCGTGAGATCCTGCGCGATCGTGGACCGGAGCAGGAGCGGGGCCGTGCCGTCCTGGTGCAGCTTGCCCTGCACGCCCACCCCGTCGGTCAGCGGCGACTGCTCGTCCAAGAGGCCATCCCCGAACTCCAGCCCGGCCGCACCCTCGGCAGACGTGGCCCGCACCTCGACGAGGAGCGGCTCCGCGACGCTGCCCCCTTCGGGATCTTCGAGCCGCATGCCGAGGCTCGCGATCTCGCTCACGTCGTAGCCGACACGCTCCACGTCGAAGACCAAGTGGTCCGCGCGGGTCTCCGTCACCCGGAAGCCCTGGGAGAGCGTGGTCTCGATCCCGGCGGGATCGACCAGCCGCACATCGTACGTGCCCGGCTCCACCCCAGCGGGCACTTCGGCGACCAGCGTGGATGTGTTCACGAACTCGACGCCGTCCAACGCCGTCGGCGTGTCGGTCTCCAAATAGACCTGGAACGCGCTGTTGAACTGCGCCTCTTCGCGCTGATCGCCGACGACGAGGCTCGGAAAGAGCCGCTCTCCGATCACGGTGACGTCGGTCACCTCCCCCGTCCAGCCCCAGCCCGGCGAGATGGTGCGCAGCTCAGGCGCAGGAGCGACGGGGGCACAGCCCACCGCACACCCGAGGCCGAGCCAGACCACCCACGAAAACCGAACCTCGTTCATGGTCAGTACAGTACCCGATAACCGGCGGACAGGGAGGCCCCGCCAACGCCGCCCTCAAAGCTGACGGTCCCGTTTGGCGCGTTGAGGAACAGGTAGCGGCCCTCCACGTAGAGCTCCGAGATGCCTGCCCGCCAGCCTCCCCCCGCATGGAGCTGCAGCCCGGGCGGCGCCAAGCCGGAACCCACCAGCCCCCGCACGCCGTCAAAGTCGGCGGTGAGGCCATAGGGCGCGATGACCCCCGACACGCCCACCTCCAGGGCGCGATTGCCAGAGCGACTCTCTGCGACGACGCCCAGCGTGACCGGGATGAAGCGCGCCGCCACCTCGACAGAGAGCCCCGAGACGGGGTCAACCAGCTCCGATCGTAAGCTGTGGGTGGTGACGCTCGCCCGCAAACGGAGCAAGTCCGAGACGGTGTCCGGCAAGAGCGGCACGCGGTTTTCCAGCGTGACGGAGAACGCGGGCGAGGAGATGGCCCCGAAGTTGGTCAGCCAGCCCGCGTCCAGCCCAAGGCTGCCCGCGACGCGGCGAGGGACGAGCTCCAGGTCGGTGTCCACCGTGCTTGAGGCCGTCGCCGCCGTGATGCGCACCGTTCGCGTCTGCGTGCCCGCTGGGGGCGTGTAAATCGCCTCCACGCTGCCATCCTCGCGAACGGCGCCCTGCACGATGGTGCCGAGCGTCGCCGTGATCGTGACGGGCTCGTCCCGCACCGGGGCGCCGACACCGTCCAACATCCGGACGGTGACGAGCGCACGGTCGCCCGTGCCGGTGATCAGGGGCCGCGGGCTCACATCAAGCTGCACGCGGCGGACGCGGCCAGACTGAATCGGGAGCACCAGCGAAGCGGAGAGGTCCGGCGCTTGCAAGCTCGGGAGTCGGGCAGGCCCCGCTGCGAAGATCGCAGTGGCCCGCACGACCCCGTTGGCGGCCGCCCGGCCCAGCCAGAGCGCCCCGGGGGGGCGAGGGACGACCGCAGCGCCCCAGCCGTTGACCCCGGTGAGGGCCGACCACGCCGCGCCTTCCACGTCCCCCCGGATCGAGACCCCGGAGAGGGGGCGCCCCAGCGCATCGAGCGCGCGGGCCCGCACCTCGATCCCGCCCGACACCGGCGCCGCGACGAAGTCCACGTCCCAGACCGCGCCGCTCCCGGGGGGCGCTCTCCACTCCGCGGTCAACGTGTCCTTCCCGAACGCCACAGCCGCGCCGCCACGGTAATCCGCACGCAGCGCGCCGCCCTCCATGGTCGTTTCGAGGTGCCCCGCGAGCGCGCTGAGCGTGAGGCCCTCGGGCGAGAGCCGGTCGCCGTGCGCGTCCAACAGCAGGGCTTGAACCTGGGCATCTGGGAAGTCCGTGGAGACGGCGTCCGGGTACGCCCGAATCTCCACGCGCTCCGGCTGCACCTCGGCGAGCGGGATGCGAAAGCGCGCTGCGGCGTCGCCGACGGCGCAATCCACCCGCAGATCGAAGGCACTGGAGAGGGTCTCGGGGGGGAGCGTCGCGTCCACAAGCCAGGTTCCGGCGCCGGCTTGCCGGGCCTCGAGCGCCTCGCCAACCGGTCCCCTGCAGGTCGGGGCGTCCCCGACCCACGGGGCCCCCGAGGCCGCCCAGACGCCGAGCGTCAGTCGCGCCCCCGCGAGTCGGCCCGCAGCCAGATCCACCCCCACCAGGACCGGCGACAAGTTGGCGGGGAGCGGGCTCTGCACACGCTGCGTGTTGCCTAGGTCGTCCGATGCGCTGATATCGAAGCGTGTCTCCCCCGGAAGGACGTCGAAGGTCACGTGCGCGACGCCCTGGACATCGGCCTCAAACGGGCCGTACGACCGCCGACCCACCTTGATCAGGACCGTACTGCCGACGCCGACGTTGAGCGCTGCCGACTGTCTCGCCCGCAGGCGGACCACCCCGAAGACCGTCGCCCCGCCCGGCGCCCCGCGGTCCGCGATCCCCACAGCGATGATGCGCGCTCCGCGGTCCGGCCCCGGGGTAACGGTCACCCGTGCCTCCCGGGCATCCACCTCCAGATCGAGGATGGCGCCCTCCGAAGCCCGCACGACCAGCTCTGCCGCCGTGACAGCGGCCAGCAGCGGGAAGTGGAGCACCACGGAATCTCCAACGGCCTCCTCGACCGTCGGCGCGGCCCCCAGCCGGCCCCTGGGCATCGCAGCAGGGACCACGCTGATCGGCATCCAGGCACCCCCGTCCACGCGGACGCGCAGCGTGTCTCGTTCGCCCGAGGGCGTGTACGGCCAGCGCCAGCACCCCATCCCCGAGGGCGCTCCGAGGCCCACCTTGCCGGTCTCAGCGGCCAGCTCGACCTGGGCGTACTCCCGGGGCCGCCCGTCGGTCGCGACCGCGACCTCGACTTCCGTCGGCGCCCCCGCGATCGGCTCTCCGTCTGGGAAGTAGAGCTTGACCTGCGGCTCAGACGCGCGCGCTCCGGGCGTCACGAGCGCAAAATACAGGGCGAGCAGGCAACCGAGCACGCGGCCCTTTACCGCGGCTACTCGATCCGCACCCCAATCGCCGGCGGCGTCGAGTCGCGGGCGACCCGCCACTCCGCCTTCGCCACCTGGCCGAACAGGTTGACAGCCCGCACCACGACAGCGTTCTCTCCCTCGCCTAACGCCACCTCGATCACGAAGGCGCCCGCGCGATCGGCGCGGGTGGTCGCCGTGCCGGCGGAGGTGCTGGCGGTCACCTTCGCGCTCGGCTCGGTCGTCCCGGTCAGGCGAACCTTCGGCGTGGACGTGCGGTCCTGGGCGGGCCAGGCCATTTGCAAAAGCAGGGCGTCGGACACCGGCATTTGCATCGGGCTGCCGTCGCTCGGGATCACGGTCCGATCCCCGGCGGCGACCGCCGCCCCATCGACATCGACCGCGCCCCGGCTGCTCTGCACGGCTACCCCGTCCGGGCTCCGGACGATCTCGAAGTCGGCGTCGTCCGCCCGGATCGCTCGCCCGGCCGCGTCGATGCCAAGCCTGGGGCCTCCGGGCCGTACGGTCGCCTGAACGCGGCCGTCTTCCAGGGAGAGCCGAACACCGGTCGGGTCCACGCTCGTGACCTGCACGCTCGTATTGGCCTGCACGGTCACGCGGCTCTGAGTCCCGAAGGCGAGCACCGCGCTCCCGTCGGCGCCGGAGACGAGCCGATCAGAGGCGTGGATGGGCGCGCCAGCCGTGGCGGCCCCCCTCTGTCCTCCAGATTCCACCTGTACATCTCCGCGAACCTCGGAGAGGACCACCGCCGCCGCCGCTGAGTCAGAGAACAAGAGCTGATACCCGACCCACCCAAGCACGGCGATCACCGCGAGGGCGAGCAACGCCCGCAGTTCGGCCGTCACGCCTTCACCTCGGGAAATCGCACCACCCAGCGAGCCACAGCGACGCCGCGCTCGGGCTCCTCGACGATGGCGCCATGCTCCTCGAAGACCTTTCGGGCCGCCCAGAAGCCGAGCGCCGCCGCCCGCCAATCGTCCTGGGAGGCCTGGACGGGCGTGACGCTGACCAGCAGCTCCCTGCCGACGCTCCGGATGCCGATCGTCGCGCCCTCGGCGGCGAGCATCCGCACCGAAGCGACCAGCTGCCCGAGGGCGCGGCCAAGCGCGACCTGTTCGCCACGCACGTGCAAGTTCCCGACGACGTGATCGACAGTGAGCTGACGCTCTCGCATGGCCCCCGCTATGAGCACCAGCACGTCACCAAGCAGCAGGTGCACGTCCACGACCTCCCGCTCCCCGCCGCGGTCGGTGGACGCCGCCTGCGTGAACCGCGAGAGACGCCCCACGATCTCCGTGCAGCGCAGCGCCTCTCGCTCCGCCGCTTCGAGCAGCGGGTCACTCCCCGAACGCGCTTTGACGACCTGGAGGAGGCCGACGACGCCCGCGAGCGGGTTGTTCAGCTCGTGCGTAAGACCTGCGGACAGCTCCGCGACCGCCGCGAGCTGCCGCGACTGAACCAAGCTCGCCTGGGCGGCCCGCAGCTCGGCGGTGCGGCGCTCCACACGGGCCTGAAGCTCCCGGTTGAAGGCGCCAATCTCCGCGTTTTTCTTGGCCAGGTCGTCCTGGTTCTGTTGGAGCGACCCAGCCATGCGGTTGAACGCGCTGGCCAACTCCCCCAGCTCATCCGTCCGTCGCAGGTCCACGCGGGAGGCCAGATCGCCAGAGCCCATGCGGGCCGATGCATCCCGCAGCGCCCCGACCGGCTCGGTGATCGACCGGGAGAGCAGCGCCCCGAACACCATGGCGGCGAGGAGCGTGATGCCAGCGATGTAGCCTGTGCGCAAGCGGATCTCCTGCGCGGCGGCGTCGAGCGACTGCACGGGGGTCGCGAGCGCGATGACCAGCTCCTGGCCGGGGACCCTCGCGAGCGCGCCCAACATCTGCCGGCCGTTCGGGGCGACGTACCGCAAGTCCGACGAGACCGTCCCGAGCAACGGCCGAAACGAGTCCGCATCGACGATCCCGGCGGGCCCAGCGGAGATGAGCTCCTCGCCCTTCATGGAAAAGAGCACGATCTCCCGGTCCTGAGCGGCCGCAGCGCGCATCCGGGAGGCAATTGCGGTGAGGGAGATCTCGACCCCCAGCCGGGCGCCATCCCCCCAGGGCGAGAAGAAAACCCCGGTGATCGTGGCCTCGTGGCCGTCCGACGCCGGCGAGGGCGCACCCCAGGCCGTGCCGTCGGGGGCTTCTGTCGGGATCGCGCGACGGATCGCGTCGAGCCGGCTCGGATCCACGTTCGCGTGCCCGGCGAGGCGCACCTCGTCCGTGGGGGACTGAAACACCGGAGGCACAAGGTCCTCCCCGCTGGCATTGAGCAGAAAGGTAGCGTCAATCTCAGGAAACAGCCGGTACGTGGAGATCAGGAACGCTTGTTGGACCTGCGGCGATGCCTCCCCCAGCTCGAAATTCGCGACCTGCATCCGAAGCACACGCTCGGTGTCCGTGAGCTGGCGGGCAATGACCGAGGCCAGCATCTCCGCCGTTTGAACCTGGAACTCCACGCTTGAGCTCACCAGCCAGTCTCGGGCAGCGCCGCTGGCGGCGAGCGCCAACCCCGCGAGGGGCACGACGCCGACCACTGCGAGGATGAGCCCGAGCCGGAGGCCGAGCCTCATCTAGTGTCTTCGCCGGGGGTTTTCTGGGGATGGCTGGCTTCCGAATCCGCCCTGCTTTGTGCGGGGCAAGCCCCCCACGCCCCCCGCTCGCCGGGGTGCGCTCGGGTACGAGCGCATACCCGTCCTCGGCGGGAGTACCCGCCGACGCCGGGACCCGGCTCGGGTGCGGTTGGGCACC
>CANKNP010000114.1 GCA_947483545.1 Deltaproteobacteria bacterium
CCCTCCCCTCCCCCCTTCCAGCTCCGGTGTCGATGAGGACGCCCTTTTTGGCGGTAGCGACGCGCCCGCAGAGCCCGTCGCTGCGCCCACCTCCCCAGCGGACACCCCCACGCAGATCGACGCCCCGTTGACCTCCGACGTGACCATCCAGAGCCTGCTGGGCGCGACCAACGACCGGTTTGCGGTCGGCGGCAAGCTCTACCTGCGGCTCGACGCCGCCCAGACCGCCGATTGGGACTTGCCCGCGACGACGCTGTCCTCCCCCGACAGCCTGTACCTGTACGTAGACGGGCGGCCGAATGACCGACTCCGAGCGTTTGTCCAAGCGAAGTTGAGCCACAACTTCACGCTCACCGATGGCGCAGTGAACGACTTCGGTCAAACTGAGCAGGAGAGCACCGTCTCGCTCGACCAGCTCTGGCTGAAGTTTGACGTCGCGCGTACGGTGTTCGTGACCTTCGGGGAGCAGAAGATCAAGTGGGGGTCGGGCCGGTTCTGGAACCCGACCGATTTTCTGAACCAGCAGGTGCTCGATCCGTTGGCGGCGTACGACCTTCGCACGGGCGTACCGCTCGTAAAGTTGCACATCCCGGTCCAGGCGCTGGGCGCCAACGTGTACGCGATCGCGAGCCTGGATCAGGCGAACGCCGTGGACGAAGTCGGCGGTGCGGTGCGGGCGGAATGGGCGGGGGGAAGCACCGAGATCGCGCTCTCGGGGGCGGCACGAAAGGACCAGCCCGTGCGCTTGGGCGCGGATCTCTCGACCGCGATCTGGCTCTTTGACTTGCATGTGGAAGGCGCGGTGCGCCACGGGGACACCGATTCCTACTGGCGCGGCTCGCTGAACCTGGAGGAGTTCACCTTTCCAAGCGCCTATTCCCGCGAGGACGAATGGATCCCCCAGGTCGCCGCCGGCCTGGAGCTTGGGTTCAATTACACCGCTGAGGACACCGCCTACCTCGGCTCCGAGTATTTCTACAACGGCGCCGGCTACGACTCCGCCGAGCTCTACCCCTGGTTGCTCTACGAGGGCCAGTTTCAGCCCTTCTACCTGGGTCAACACTACGCCTCCGCGTACCTGTACCTGCCGAGCCCCGCCCGGTTGGACGACCAGAGTTTTACCCTCAGCTACCTGACGAACCTGTCCGACGGCTCGATGTTGTCGCGCCTGTCGTGGTCCGCGACCGTGCTCACGCAATTGTCATTGAACGCATACGCGCAATACCACTTCGGGGACGTCGGAGAATTCAACCTTTCGGTGGACATCCCCGCGGTGCCGGGCGTCGAGGGCCTGGAGGAGGGCTACCAGATCGCTGCCCCGACGTTGGACGTTGGCGTGGGGTTCACGGTCGCCTTTTGAGGACCCCCGCGAGCGCGAACAGCGCGCGGTCTACCTCGGCTTCCGTGGTACCCCACCCCGTGGAGAAGCGCACCGCAGTCCCCGGCTCGCCCATGGCAGTGAGCACGTGGGATCGCTCAGTCGAGCCCGAGGCGCAGGCTGCGCCGGCCGAGACCGCGACGCCCTCCAGATCCAGGGCGATCACCAGATCGACGGCGTCCCAACCCGGAAATACCGCGCAGGTGGTGTTGTCGATCCGGCTGGCGCCATCTGAGAGCACGCGCCCGCCGAGGGTCCGGATGCCTGCTTCCAAAGCCTCCCGGAGCGCGGGCCCGGGACCGTCTCCGACGGCCTCCAACGCCGCGACCATGCCCAGGATCCCGGCGATGTTCAGCGTTCCCGCGCGGCGTCCACGCTCCTGCGGTCCCGCCCGCCCGATGTTCAGCGGCGTTTCACGGCCAGGGTGGGCGGCCTGTGAACGGGGGTGAGCCGCCAGCACCAGGACCCCAACGCCCTGAGGGCCCCCACACTTGTGTCCGGAGAAGGCGATGGATTCGGCCTGCCAGAGCGCGGCCGGAAGCGCCATTCGGCCGGGACCCTGGGTGGCGTCGATGTGCGTGCGATCCCCTCGGGCGTGCACGATCGAGAGGACCTCTGCGATGGGTTGGATCACGCCGGTCTCATTGTTGGCCAGCATGACGGCGACGTCGCCGGCCCCAAATTCGGTGACCCGGCCGGCGGCGTCCACGGGGATCTCTTTCCGACCCCAGGTCCGGACGGACGGGTGCTCAACCGCGGAGATGGACCATTGTCCGCCGCGAAGCGCCAAAGCGTTGGCCTCGGTCGCCCCGCTGGTGAACACGATTCGGTCGGGCCGAATACCCCAGCGGGTGGCCAACCGGCGGCGGGAATCCTCCACGTGCTGAAAGGCGAGCTGCCCGGCCGCGTGCGCGGAGTGAGCGTTCGCCGGCAAATCCAACACGGCCAGCATCGCGGCACGTGCCGCGGGGTGAAGCGGCGCGGAGGCGTTGTAGTCGAGGTAGATCCTCGACATCAGGCAAGCTTGAAGAAGTCGCGGATCCGGCTGACGAGCGCCCGCTGGCCCCCGACACCCTCCGCAGCAGCCGCCTCTTCCACATCGTGCAGCGTATGGGCCCGGGCCTCCAGCACCGCCGTCATGCGGTCCACGACCTGCGGATGGGTCTCCAACACCTCCTTCATCGACGGCTTGTGGATCACCACCAGCTCACAGGGGCCGTCCGCCCGGACCGTCGCAGAGCGCGGCGCCCCGGTCATGAGCGACATCTCGCCGAAGAACTGCCCAGCTTCGAGGGTGGCGATCTCCCGCGTGCCCGACAGCACGGCGACCTTGCCCTTTCGAATCACGAAGAACTCGTCGCCGCTCTCGCCCTGCTCCAAGATCAGCTCCCCGGAGGCATAGGGTTTCCGACGCGCCGCCAGCGCCAGATCCCGGAGAGCGTCCTCGGGCAATTCGGCGAGAAAATCTACCCTGCCAAGCGCAACGAGCCGGTCCTGGAGCCGATCCTCAGCCTCCTGGCGCTGCTTCGGCTCTCCCGCGTGGTGGATGAACAGCTCATGCGTGGGGTAGGGGATCGTGATGCACTCGCGCCGAAAGGCGTACCAAATCCGATCCCGGACCAGGCTGTCGATCCCGTCGCGGTTTCGAAAATCAGTGATGAAAAACCGGAGCTGATATTCAATCCCGCTCTCCCCGAAATTCCCGGTGATGACGTGCGGGGCCGGCGCCGCCAACACCCCGGGGACGCCGACGATCGCGTCCAGCAGCACGGACTCGACGTGATGGGGCAACTCGCTGTACGGCGCGGACACCTTCACGGCGCGCCGAACCACGAGCGTTGGCCGCGAATAGTTCATCACCGCGCCTTTGGCCAGGATGCCGTTGGGCAGGTTGATCTCGACATCGTCCGTGGTCAAAAGGGTGATCGCGCGCCAGCCCACGGAAGTGACCTGGCCGATCTTACCCCCCTCCAATTCAACCCAGTCCCCGACGACAAACGGGGGTTGCGCCTGCATCGCGAGGCCGGCGATGGTGTTCCCGAGCGTCTCCTGCAGCGAGAGGCCGATGACCGCGGTGATGACCGCCGAGGTCGCCAGCAGCGAGGACAGGTCCACGCCCCCCGACGACAAGGTCGCGAGCCCGGCGAACACGAAGAGCATGACCTGGAGCAGATCGCGGAAGATCTGGGGCACGTCGCGCTTGAGCCGCCGCTCAATCACCCCGTCCATGAGCAGCAGAAAGCTGGCACGCGCCAGGCTGGCCAGGAGCATGAACAACGCGGAGAGCCGCAGCACGTTCTGGGCGCTCGCGGACAGCAGGGGCAACGGCAACAGGAGCGCAACGTGCAACCCAAGCAAGCCAAGGGCGAGCCGGAGATTTCGCTTCTCGGTGTGCGGCACGAGCACCGCGGCGACCCCGATAATCACCAGATCGACGACGATCCCGGCGCCGGCTGCCCACCAGGACATGCCAGAGACCCACTGGGTGAGGAGCGTCGAGAGAGACATCGCGCGGGACTAACCCAGCGCTTAGCAATCCTGCCGCGAGGCTTCTCGCCAGGGCTGGCTTCCGAACCCGCCCTGCTTTGTGGGGGGCTGCGCCCCCCACGCGCACCAGCGGGACGAGCACCTATAGATGACCTCGGCGGAAGGAAGCCCGACGCGGTCTGGCCTGGCGTTCAGCATCCGGGTGGCCTTCATTTGTGCCGGGGTCATCTAAGGCTCCACATACGGAGCGAGCACCGCGAGCGTCTTCGGGCCGATCCCCTTGACGCGATCGAGGTCGTGCAGCGTGCGGTAGGGCCGACCGTCGCGGATCCGCCGGGCCAGCGCGGGCCCTACCTTGGGCAGCGCCTCCAACTCGGCGAGGCTGGCGCCGTTCAAGTGGAGCTTCGCCCCGGTGGCTTGGAAGGCGACGGGCGCCTGTTGGTCATGCACCAGCGCGTACCGGCCGATCACCTCGATGTAGTCGCCATCCTCGGGGGTGGCGCCGAGGAACTTGACGTCGGCGCCGGCCGCGGTGAGCGCAGCGCCTGGGGTGTTGGCGGCGTACCAGCCGGGCGCTTCGGTCCCGGCGATGTGCACCAGGAGTGGGGGCACGGTCGGGGCAGGGAGCGCCGAGATACCAAGGTTCACAGCGATCAAGCCGAGCGTGACCAGCGCGGTTCCGACCACGGCGGGCGACCGTTGAGACCGACCGGGGGTCAGCGCGGGGGTCAACGCAGGCATCACGTCAGGGCCTGCACGAGGGATTGCGCGGCCTTGCCCACAGCTTCGATCTGCACGGTGCGGAGCTCGTGATCAACGGCGAGGGTCAGGGCCAGGCGCTCCCGCGGCCAGGCGGTCGGGAAGCGGGACGCCCACTCGATGAGCCAGATTCCACGCCCCACATCATCGAGCAGGCCAGTCTGTTCCAGCGCGGCGAGGTCATCGACCCGGTAGACATCGGCGTGGGAGGCGACCGCGTAGCTGTGGACGATCGCGTAGGTGGGTGAGGCGATTGGGCCAGGGGCACCGAGCTCCTGCAAGAAGCCCCGGGCGAGAGCTGTTTTTCCGGCGCCGAGGGGGGCGTCCAGGAGGATCGTGAGGTCCAGGATCCCGCGCGCCCGAACGACACGGGCGAGGCTGCGCCCCAGCGCGGTGGTGGCGGCTTCGTCGCGTAAGGTGAGCATCCCGGGGGAGGTTTCACCTGGATCCGGGGAGATGTCAAGGGGCGGGCAGCGGCACCGGCGGGTCGAACATCAGGACGGTCGGCGAGAGCAGCTCCGGAAGCCGAGTGGCGCGGTCGGACATGCCCGTCCCAGCGTCGATGCGCGAGAGGGTCGCGCCGCTGTCTCCGGGGGCCGCCACCCAGAGCCCATTGCTGCCATCCCGGACCAAGCCAACCGAGCCCGCGTCCACCGACGCGGTGAAGTTGCTTCGGACGGCGCCGTTCGCGCTGCGGGAGACGTGTGCCGCGAGGGCAGACTCCTGGTACAAAGCCCATAGTCCCGTCTCATCCATCGCCAATTCCGTCGGGCCGACGAGCGGCAGTTCGCCGCCGAAACCGTCGTCGACGGTGGTCTGGAACGCGGCATCTGAGGTCAGCGAGGTCTCGGTCTCGACCAGGGGTGCGGCGAGGTAGCAGAGAGCGCAGGCAACGTGGAAAACGGTGTCCGCCCCTGGGTCGGAGACGTAGAGCCCCCCCTCCGCGTCGAACATCACGCGCGCCGGATGGCTCGCCCCAGTCATCGTGCCCGACCACAGGGGCGTGAGCTCCGTGGAGCCGCTGAACGTCGCGCGCAATTCGTCCACACCGAACACCACGACCCCGCTGAAGCCGTCCTCCCGGTCGCTGAGCGTCACCCAGAAATTGCCCGCCTCGTCCGCGTCCAGATCCGCGATCCCCGCGCCCGCCAGGTCGGCAGCCGGCACCTCCCGCAGGACCTTCGCGGCGTCCGCCCCGGTGATGTCCGCGGGCTCGACCACGAAGAACGTGCCGCTCGCGCCCAGGGCCCAGAGGTTTCCCCAGACATCCCAGGCCGCGCCGGCGATGTCCGCAGGGAAGGTGAGGATCGCGTCGGCCTCCACCTCGTCGCCCGGATCGGAGAGCCCGCCGTAGCCGGCGAAGGTCGCCCCCGACGCGGCCCACAGCCTGCCGCTGGATGGCTGCGGCTCAGCCGTGACGTTCACCGCCACGGTGCCCCCATCGGGGACGCAGACCTCGCTGAAGGTGTCCCGCAAAAGCCCCGCGGTGGAGCCTGCGAATTCGTCGGGCGCGGCCTGGCCCCGACGCACCCCGACGGTGTATGTCCCGCCGGGCAGGGTCGTGGTCCCCGAGTCGCCAAAGGTCGCCACAAGCTCCCCGCTCGTGTCGTAAACGTCCACGCCAGGCGCGACGACCCAGCTCCCCTCGAAGTCGTCCACATCCAGATCAAGCTCGCCGGAGCCCGTGGCCGTGCAGCCCAAGTCTTCGACAACCTCTTTGGGCTTGCAGGCGGAGAGGAGCAGGGCCAACGCCAGGAGACCGCGCATCCTACAGATCGTAGAGCATGTACTGCAGGATGGCCAACACATCATCGCCGGTGTTGGGGATGACCCGGAAGGTGCTGAAAACCACCTTGCCCTGCACATCGTTGAAGCTCACCAACATCGGAACCGACGTGAGCGTGTAATCGTCCAAGCCATCGGAGTAGGAGATGTTGCCTGTGAGGTGGACCGAGACCGAGGTCGCCGTGTTCTCAATCGGGGGCCAGACAGGCAGATCGTAGGCGATCTCCACGTAGTTCTTGCCCAGGTATTCCGCGAGCGAGGTGTCTGACACTGCGGCGTCGAAGACGTCGTAATTTCCCGTCTGTGCTTCGTTGGGGATCTCGTCCGCCCCTACCCAATCCAAGTGATCGGGCCAGGCGATCTCGATCGCGTCGTACGCCCAGTCGCTCGCATAGACGCTGCCGCCCGCCTGCACGTACGCGCGCAGGTTCTCGACATTCTGCGCGGGCACAGGGTCGGTCGCGTCTGTCAGGTTGTAGACCACGCCGTCCTCCGTGAACCCGCCATTCAGGAAGATCAGGTCGTAGCTGGCCATCCCGTCGGCATCGGCGAAAAACTGCTGCGTGGCTTCGAGGCTGAGCCCGTCCACCAAGGTGTAGTTGGAGAAGCCGAGCTGCTGGAGCACAAGGTCGAAGTCGTCGTACAACCCCGTGACGATCGCGATGTTCAGGTTTTCAGGGTCAAAGCAGTCGGGCTCGGGGATGCTGTAGGTCTCCCCCGAGGCGAGGTAGAACTCCTCTTCGTACAACATCTCGTCGCCAAACTGCACATACAGGTGGTAGTCCCGGTCGCCCGGGAGCTCTGCGAGGTTCCAGCGGCCATCTTCATCGGAGTAGGCGGTGATGGTGTCGTAGATCTGGCCGGCATCGTCAGAGATGTTGACATACGCGGTTGCATCGGCCAGCCAGTTGCGCCCAGAAGGGTCACACACACGCCCGTTGACATTACCAGGATCGATCTCGACCACTTCCTTGGGTCGGTACACCAGCGCATTGTCGTTGCACCCGGCCAGGGCGAGGAGCACGAACAGAGGGACAGGGCGCATGGGCGACTCCAGGAGGCCGCAGTATATCCGCACGGGGACGGGATCGGCGCACTGTCAGCGTCGCGCCTCCCGATAGAGCTCAGCCAACGCCTTGGCTCGCCTTGGCCAGCCCCAATGGTCCAGGACCTCGCTCGCCGGCACGCGGGGCAAGTCCGCGGCGCGGAGCACGGCTGCGGCGAACTCCCGGGGATCGTCGCCGAGAACACACTCCTCCCCTGGCACGCCTCGAGCGCTGCCTGCGGCGACGACCGTCCGCAAGCCCAGCGCGGCGTAGTTGAGGAGCTTCATGGGGAACCCCGCACAGACCCGGCGGGGGAGCGCCGCCACGGACGCACCGGCGATCCAGCCACGCGCTTCCGACCACGGGGCGTCGACCACTCGCGCGTTCGGGACTTCGCCCCAGCCGGATCCGACGAGCAGGAGTCGCCAGCCGGGAAGGTGCCGCATCACCGCGGGCAACCGGTCCACATCTTGAAATTTGTCCGGTGTACCTGCATAGACGAGCCATCGCCCCGGGCCCGCGCGACAGGGCACCACCCCCTCAAAGTCGGCGCGATGTACCCCGGGCGGGATCACGGCCACCGGGCCACGCACGATGCCACGCAGCCCCTGGGCACCGCGATGGGACAGGGCGACCGCAGCGTCCGCCATCCTCGGGAGCGTGTGGTCCACGAGCGACCCGGCCAGGCGGAATGGGCGTTTTCCGCGTCGGAAGTAGGTGGGGAGCTCCTCTGAAAATCGTGTGTGTTCGCCGTAGATCAGGGCCGGCCGACCTTTTGGGAGCCCATCCGCGCCCCGCACGTCCCCGCCGCGGTTGCTCCCGCGCCGCCCGTCTCCCTCAGGGGTCCACCCCAGCGCCAGGATCGATGCGCCCAGGGCCTCGTGGTTGTGGGCGTGGACCACGTCGGCGTGGTGCTGGCGGATCACGCCTTGGAGGGTGCGCGCGAGCAGCAGGTCGAGCACCGGCTTGACCGGGTCCGGCCCGGATCGCATCCGGCGGTACCCCGGCACGGATGGCGCCCGATGGACCGGGATCCCCGGATCGGGGACGCCTGAGCCGTGGTCATAGCAGACGATTCGAACGTCATGGCCCGCGTCGGCGAGCGCTTTGGCCGTTCCCTCCAACAGCACCTGGGAGCCCTGGTCGGACGGGTACGGGAACGCGCCCACTTGCACGATCCTCACTCGATCCGCCACAGGGTCGCCCAGCGGCCCTCGGCATCGTCAAGCGCGCCGACCTCGGTGGCGGTCACCCCTGCGGTCTGGGCCGCAGCCTGCACCGCGGAGGGCTTCGGCGACCAGTTGTAGACCATCGGCGCGGTGGGCCGCAACGCCAGGTAGTGGCTGCCCTTCGCGAGCTTGAGCACGCGCCAGGGCTCGACACCGCTCCTCCCGGCGGGGATTCTCAATCCCCATGTGTCCACCCGCTCCCCCCGTGTGAACGCCGCCCAGGTGTGGGTGATTCGGATGTCCGGCGCCCGAATGTCGAGCATGCCGTAGACCTCATAGTCGCTGGTCACCAAGCGCTTGACGTCATGGGCGGCGAGCATTTCGAGGAGCGCACGCTGGCCCGACTCCCGGAACGTAGACTGCGGCGCTGTGCGCATCACACCATCGGTTTCGACGAGCTGGAGCGCGCCGGAGAGCAGCGTGGGGGCCAACAGGGCGCCCGCCAGCAGCACCCGTCGGAGCGAGCGCGGCCGGCCCCACAGCCCCGCGACCCGGCACGCCGCGAGGGCGAGCGCGAGGCACCAGAACAGGCTCGACTGGGCGAGGTGGTGCAGGTCGTGGTTGGCCAGGAACAACAAGGCGGTCTGGGCCGGACACAGCACGGAGAGGAAGCGCAGCAGCGCATCGGACGGAGAGGGCGTGCCCTCCCGGTCGGTCCAGACGATCCAGGCTCCGAACAGCAGCACCATCCACCCGAAGGCACGCCCCACCGAGAGCCAGGGGACCGGATCTGCGTGTAGAGCCGCCGACCAGAATGCGTTGGGATCCCCAAAGAACGCCAACAGATTGGCGCTCCCCTCCCGGGCCATGCCTGTCCCGCCGAGCCGTTGAAACTGCATCGCGAGCGTGTCGTGGGAATAGACACGGTCGGAGACAGGCACCGTGGCCGCGTGCAGGTTCGCGATCCCGATGGGGAGCAGGCCGAGCAACGGGAGACCGAGCAGGACCGACCAGCGCAAAGGCGTGGGGGGCCGAAGCGAGGGTTGATCCCGCCGAGTCGCGACCACGGCGATCAATATGGCCGCGATGGTCGCGACGAAGGTGGCCTTCGCTTGGAGTCCGAACGCGAGGCCGAGCGCGATGCCCAGCGTGCCGTGAACGCCGCCCCGCCAACGTCGCGACCAGATCGCCCAAACGGTGAGCAAAGCCCCCGCCTGAAGCAACACCTCCGTGCCCGAAAGGACCCGCTTGTAGAAGACGAAGCTCCAATCGGTCGCCAGCAGCACAGCGACCAGGCCCGCCGCGAGGTCTCCCGCATGGATTTGCAAGAACCTCGCCGCCAAGGCCAGCAGCAGGGCGCCCAGCGCGAACCCGGTCCAAGCCCCGACACGCCAGCCGAACGCCCAGGTCACGAGCCGGGCGGGCAGGTCGGAGAGCCCGCCGGTGTAAGCGTTGATCGCGATCGGGATGAACTGATCGCCGATCTCCAGGCGTTCAACAGGGCGAGTTTGAGCGGCGACGAGGGGGCCAAGTGCGTCGTAGTCGAACCAACAGCACATCTCAGGGGACACGAACCGCGTGAGCACCGTCGGCGGGTGCTTCGAACCCCAGCCGATCGCAACTTCGCCGACCAGGCCAACCTCGCGGCAGGTGAGCGCGGCGAGGGCGATGTAGAGCGCGATGCCGGGGCCTGCGGCGAATCGGTGGAGCCGCGACATGGGGCGGTCTATCGCGCCGCCCCGCCGACCCGCGCCTCCTTCGTTGCCGGCCGTGGAGCGCCGAGCGGGGACCGACCGACGACATCGCGCGGCGCACCGGTGTCGAGGCTGGGCACCGTCACTGCTTCGGCCGGGGATTGCCACCACAGAGTGCACGGAGTGCACGGAGTGAAGAGGAAGGGGAGATCGGGCGGCAGGATGGGCGTCGTGGAACGGCAGGATGCGCCTGCTCTCCCCCCCGACGCTCTCCCCTCCGTGTGCTCTGTGTCCTCTGTGGTGGCCTTCTTGGGAGGGCGACGTGCGCCGCCGCGGGTCACCATGTACCAATTATGAGCCCCTCAGTTTTGTTCGGTGGCCGCGCCCCTTCCCCGCCGACGCAATCCGACCGCCGCGAGCGCCAGGAGGCCGAACGCAGCGCCCAGCGGCGAGGAGCCCGCTGCGCAGGCACACCCCTTGCCTCCGCCCCCGCCTCCGCCCCCGTCGTCGCCATCGCAGTCTTCGTCGATCTCGAGATCGCAGTCGTTGTCCTTGGCGTCGTCGCACCGCTCGGCGTTGGCTGGCGAGACGGTGTTGTCGTAGTCGTCGCAGTCGGTGCCCCCGGACGCGGGCGAGGCGTCGCCGTCGCGATCCGCATCGTAGTTGTCGGACCCCGAGCAGTCCTGATCGATGAAGTCATCCACCGTGTCGAGCGCACCGGCGTAGATGCCTGGGTCATCGTCCCGGCAGTCCCCGTTTGCCGGCGTCACGCCGTCGCCATCGAGGTCGGCGAGCACCACGTCATCGTCGGTCACCCCGTCGCAATCGGTGTCCACGCCGTCCAAGCCATCCGGCGCGCCGGGAAAGACGAGCGGGTCGCTGTCATTGCAGTCGCCCACGTCATCCGCGTAGGTGTCCAGGTCGTGGTCCACGCTGTGCGGCTCGTCCTCCTGGCCATCGCAGTCGTTGTCGATAGCGTTGTAGACATCGTCGGCGGCGGCGGGGTTCAGCTCGGGATCGGTGTCGTCGCAGTCGCCTTCGAGCTCGGTGTACTGGTCCTCATCGTCATCGAAGTAGAAGGTGCCTTCATCGGCGAACCCGTCGCAGTCGTTGTCCGCGCGATCGATCAGCTCCGGCGCCCCTGGCCAGGTCGCGATGTTGTGCTCGTCGCAGTCCACAGACGCGTCCGAGCCGTCGCCATCGAGGTCGGTCGTGACCGGGACAGCGGTGTCGCTGTCAGCGGTGTCCGCGGTGTCAGACGCGGTATCGCCTGCGGTGTCGGCGGTGTCGGCGGTGTCGGCGGTGTCGGCGCCCGTGTCCGCGGTATCTGCCGCCGTGGCGGGGACGGAGCGAAGGGCCAGGAGGAGGGCGGTCAAGACGAGGCGCATACCGACCTCATAGCGCGCCCGCGTCCGCATTTCTTGATAGCCCCCGCCGCCCGGACCTCGACTGACCAGCTTCTTCTCCAACTTGCGCGGCTCGCTCCTGATCTGGACGGGCGTACTGCTCGCGCAGTTCTTGCTGCTGGCGGTGTTCCTTTACGACTGGCGCGTCTGCATCGTGTTGGTCGCGGGCATCGTGATCGTGACCGTGCTGCTGGACCGACCGATCTGGGCGGTGGGCTGCATGTTGGGCGCCCGATTGATCTCGACAAGTACGACCAGCTTTTTCACCATCGGTGGGGCGACCATCGGCCTCTTCGAGCCGGTACTCCTGTTCGCGCTCGTCGCGCTGGCGCTTCGGGCCGTGCTCGCACAAAAGACGTTGACGCGCATCTGGCCTTGGCTACCGGCGTACCTCGCCTATCTGATCTTCTGTTTCGCCGGCCTGTTCTGGTGCACGAAGTTCTCCGATGGCTTCAAGGAGATCCTCGGACTGTGCGTGATCCTCGGCACCAACGTCGTGGTGATCTGCTTCATCGAGACCTGGGAAGAGATCAAGCTGATGATGTGGTTCTGGATCGGCACCTGTGTGTTCATCGGTCTGCTGGCGATCTTCGGCGATTCGCTCGGGCTCACGGACTACGGCGCCCAGTGGAAGGCGAGCGCTTCGGGCGGCCGCGAGACCGGACTGGGACAGCAGCCCAATTGGTTCGCGATGAACCTGATGTTCGTCGTGCACGCCTGCGCCGCCTTCGCCCTGGTCCAGAAGCGCACCCGGGTCAAGTGGGGGCTGATGCTGGCCACCGTGTTCATCTTCTTCGCGATGATGACCAGCGGCTCGCGCGGCGGGGCCTACTCCATCGTCATCGGCGGCATGATCGTCGCGCTCGGCCAGCCGCTCTTCCGGCTCTGGTTCCTGCGCTTCGCGACCGTGGGGCTCGCGTTCTTCGCGTTCTCGTACTTCTTCGACATCGGCGACCTGGGCAAGGGCCTCAACCGCATCACGATGAACGTGGACGTGCTGTTCGCGCAGGACATCCGCGGGCTCAACTGGGCGGCTTGCATCGGGATGTTCAGCGATAGCTGGGGTCTCGGGATCGGCCCCGGCGGCTACATCGACAACCTCCAGAAGTACTCGGACTGGCTGTACCACTCTGTGTACCGCTACCCGCACGGCATCGTCTGGGGCGAGATCGCGCATCGCGGCGTGATCGGCGTCGGGCTCCTGATCGCGCTCGTCCTGAGCATCGGGTTCATGGCGCGCGACACCATCCGCCTGACCAAGGGCACAGAGGCCGAGGTGCTGGCGTGGGCCATGCCCGCGAGCATGGCGGGGTACTTCGCCTGGAGCTTCGTCGAGTTCAGCTTCACCGAGAAGCCGTTCTGGGAGTGGCTGGCGCTGTACACGGCGCTCTACCTCGTGGCGAAGCGGGAGAAGGCGAAGGCCGATGCCGGCGGGGTCTCCGAGATCCCCCGATGGACGCTGAAGTTGTGACGGAGGTGGACGCGGCGCTGTGGTCGGGCGTGGTGCCCCTGTTCCTGCTGGCGCTGTGGCTCTCTCGCCCGCGGGCCCGGGACTGGCAGCCCGCCGGCGTGTTCCAGGCGGCGCAGAGCTTGCTTCAAGGCGCCGTAGCCGCGGACGCGACCCATCATCCCCGGGCCCGCGTGGGGGTCGCATGCACCGACGATGCGATCCGCGCCTGGGCCTCCGGGGGGGAAGCCGAGGTATCCGCCGCGCTCCAGCGGCGCGCCGCGACGTTGGTGTGGTTCGGGCCGCCCCTGGACTGGCCGAAGGTGGCCGGGTGGGAGGTCTTGGCGGTGGGGTCG
>CANKNP010000115.1 GCA_947483545.1 Deltaproteobacteria bacterium
CCAATCTTTCCGCTGGCCGGGATCCAGGCCCCATCGGGGGCGGCCGTGGGCTCCGCGGGTGGCGTGGCTGCCGGTGGGGCGGCTTCCGCAGTCGGTTCGCTGAGCACCGCCGGCGCTTTGTCTTTGGTGGGATCCGGGCAGCCGGTGAGGAGGGCAAACAACGTGGTGATGAGCATGCGGCCCCCTTAGATCTTCTTCAGTTCGATGTCGAGCTCAATCTGAACCTCATCGCTCACGACGAAGCCCCCGCCGTCCATCATCGCGCTCCAGCTCACCCCGAAGTCCTTGCGATTGAGCGTTCCTTTCGCCTTCGTCGCGCGGCGAGTCCCTCCCCATGGATCCTTGATCTCGGCGCTGAACGGGTCCAGGTGCAGCGTCACCTCTTTGGTCACGCCCCGCATGGTGAGGTTGCCGACAAGGTCGAACCCGGTGGCGCTGACATTTTTGACGGACGTGGAGGTAAACGTCATGGTGGGGAAGCCGGCGGCGTCGAAAAAGTCGGCGCCGACCAGATGCGCGTCGCGCTTGGCCTCGCCCGTGCTCACGCTGCTGACCGTGATGGTCCCCGACACCTTCGTGGCGCTCACGTTCTTCTCGTCGTACTCCACGCTCCCGACCACGCTTCCGAACGAGCCGCGCACAGTGGAGATCGTCATGTGAACGACGGAGAAGCCGACCCGGCTGTGGGAGGCATCGACCTCGTAGCTGGCGGCTTGTGTGGATGGAAGAGCAAGAAGAAAGGCGAGAAGCATGTAGACTCCGAGGGGTTGTCGCTTCCGTTTAGGAAGCGATGGGCAAGGTGCACACGGGAGAGCGGGTCGGCAAGGGGGCCAGCCCGAGCGCTGCGCAAACAGGACGGCCGCAAGTCCCTGGAAGGACGTGACTCCGAGCCGGGCTGGCCCCTACCCGCACCGTTCCAGGTGGAAGGCGGCGGGCCCGGCGTCTTCGACGGGGCCGCTGCCTTCCGCCGGTAGGAACGGTGCAAAAGAAGCGTCGATCCGGGCGCGAGGTTCGCCGAGCGCACGGATCGGCGGGCCAGCCCGAGCGCTGCGCAAACAGGACGGCCGCAAGTCCCTGGAAGGACGTGACTCCGAGCCGGGCTGGCCCCTACGGATCGGCGGGCGGGATACTGTCCGGCGCAATGGCCTACCTGCATGTCTACGACCCGGTTCGCGAGGACACGCGCGACATCCCGCTGAGAAAGCCGTTGGTCAGCCTGGGTCGTGCGGAGGGCAATGACATCGTCCTGGTGGACCCGTCCCTCGCGCCAACCCACGCCAACCTGCTACGCAAGGGCAATCACTTCACGATTTCGGTCGTCGATCGCGCCACCACGTTCATGGTGAACGGCGTGCGCGCCCGATCCTCGGATCTGCGCGTGGGCGACGAGGTGGGCATTGGTCGGTTCCGGCTGACGCTCATGGAGGGCGAGCCGAAGCACGCCGCGCCCACGGCCGGGACGCCCCTGAGCGAGGTGGATGCTGTTCGAAAACTCGCCGAATTCAGTAGAGACCTCGCGGCTGAGTCAAGCCTGGAGAAGATCTTTCAGAAGCTGCTCCAATCGGTCGTCGCCATCACCGGTGCGGAGAAAGGTTTCCTCATCGCGATGAAGGATGGCGAGCGCGTGCTCGCCGCGTCCCACAACGTGGGCCGCGAGACGCTCGACCTGTCTCGTGTCAGTGACAGCATCGTCGATCGCGTATTGGCCGACAAGAAGCCCATCATCGTCTCGGACGCGGTGCACGATCCCCAGTTCGCCTCAGCCCGTTCGGTGGTGGATCTTCGCCTCTCCAGCGTCATGTGCGTCCCGCTCCAATGGCGAAGCGAGATGTTGGGTGTCCTGTACCTCGGGAACGACAACGTCCGAAACCTGTTCGCTCAGCAGGATCTCGCGCTCCTGGAGGTTTTCTCGAGCCAGGCGGCGATGCTCGTACACCAGGCGCTCATGCTCAACGAGCTCCAGACCTCCAACCGAAACCTTCGGGATCAACTCCAGAAGTCGTCCCAGGGCGGGATCATCGGGTCCTCGCCGCTGATGAAGGAGTGCTTCAAGATCCTGCGGAAGGTCGCCCCGACGGACCTCTCCGTCCTCGTGCTCGGTGAGACGGGAACGGGCAAGGAATTGGTCGCGAAGGAGCTGCACCGCCTCTCGGCTCGGCCCGGTAAGCCGTTCATCTCGATCAATTGCGGCGCCATCCCCGAGCACCTGCTGGAGAGCGAGCTGTTCGGGTACAAGCGGGGCGCGTTCACGGGCGCCGCGGGCGACAAGGTCGGCAAGTTCGAGGCGGCCGACGGCGGAACCATCTTCCTCGACGAGATCGGCGAGATGCCGATGAACCTGCAGGTGAAGCTCCTGCGGGTGCTCCAGGAGCGTGTCATCGAGCGGGTGGGCGACGTGAAGACCCGGCCGATTGACATTCGCGTGGTCTCGGCGACCAACAAGAACCTCGCGGATCAAATCAGCTCGGGCCACTTCCGCGAGGACCTTTTCTACCGCCTCAACGAGGTGACGGTCAACCTCCCTGCGCTGCGGGACCGGGCGGATGATGTCGCCCAAATCGCGCAGTTCCTCCTCACGAAGTACGCCGAGCAATACGGCGCGAAGGCGAAGGGCTTCTCGGCCGGCTGTCTGAACGCCATGCGCAGCTACTACTGGCCTGGAAACGTGCGGGAGCTGGAGAATCGAATCAAGAAGTCGGTGATCATGACCGATCGGGCGCAGCTCACGGCGGAGGACCTGGGGATCGAGATCAAAGAGCGCGCCACTGCCGTGCGACCCCTCGCGGACGCCGAGGAGGAGTTCAAGATGGCGTACATCCGGAAGGCGCTCGACGCCAATGGGTGGAACAAGGCGCAGACCGCGCGGGAGCTGGACGTCGATGCCCGGACGATCTTCCGGTACATCGAAAAGATGGGGGAGTAGGAGTCAGGGGCCGACTCCGCTGGATCCACGGGCGTTTCACCGCGAGCCCGACCCCATTCCGATGGCGCCGAGCCCGCCATAGAACATAACTGAGGGGCTCAGTTATGTTCTATGGTGGTGGCCACGTGGGCTGGGACGGCTTTGGACCGTTGGGAAGCCATGGAAAGCATCCCGCCTCGGGTTATCTGGGCGTTCAGAGGTCTCCCATGCGCTTTTCCGCCCTGTCCCTTGCCGCTCCCCTGGTGTTCTCCCTCGTGGTGTTGCCTGGCTGCATCTCCAAGGCCAAGTACGACAAGGTCGTTTCCCAGAACCAGAAGCTGGAGACGCGTATCGACAACCTGCAGGCCAAGGCCCAGGCCCGCTTGCAGGCGCTCAAGGACCTGCTGGAGGACATCAAGCCCCTGATTGACCAGAAGATCTTGGAGGTCGAGGTGGTGGACGGCCGGGTGGTGCTCGGCATGACGGCGGACGTGCTGTTCGCCTCGGGCTCGGCCCAGCTCTCGGACGAGGGCAAGCGAAACGTCGGCGAGGTGGCCCGGGCGCTCAAGCGCCGCGCCAGCGGCCAGAATTTCCAGATCGAGGGCCACACCGACAGCGAGCCCATCAACACCGCCGAGTTCCCGAGCAACTGGCATCTGGGTGCCGCCCGGGCAATGACGGTTCTGGAGTACATGATCAGCGCTGGGTTCCCCGCGGATCGGCTCTCCGCCGCCACGTTCGGGGCCACGCAGCCCGTCGCGCCCAACGGCGGGGCGATGCGATCCCACAACCGCCGCATCGAGCTGGTCGTTTTGCCCGATCTGAATGACCTTCCGGGGAGCAAGGCGTTGCTCGATGAGGTAGGCGGCAAGTCCCGGCCCCGCGGGACCGGCGGGGTCAAGTAATTACGCCACCCCGTACCGCTCCCGATGCATCAGGGCGGGCAGCATCGTGCGGGGCAGAAGCGCGGATCGCACCGTCCAAAGCTCCGGGAACGTGCGGTATGCCGTGGTCTTGTCCAGGTACTCGACCCCGCTTGACCCACCGGTGCCGATGCGCCGGCCGATCACCCGCTCGACCATCCGCGCGTGCCGATTGCGGAACAGCAACATCTGCTCCTCCAGCTCCACCACTGTGTCGATGAGCAGCCGGGGCCAGGCCAGCAGCGGCAGCTCCCGGTACGACTCGATGAACAACAGGCCCGCCCTCGCCCGCCGCAGGGTCCAGTCCTCGACGATCAGGAACTTACGTGTTTCATCCAGCGTGGTTTGGATGCGCGGCGCCATCTTGATCCGCTCCGCTTCCCCCAGCGCCTTGACCAACGCCGCCAGTGTCGCCTCGCCGTGGGCCTCGACCTTCGACAGGTACTCCGCCAGAAAACCGTCCACGACCCCCTGGTCGTTCGGCTCGCCGATGCTCGAACCCTGGATGGGCGTGCGCGCCAGCCATGCGTTGAGCGCGTCCCGGAGCGTGATCTCGGCCTGCGTGGCCTGAAGCCGCGCATAGGCGTCGAAATTGCTGCCTTTGCCCACGTTCTGGATGTGCGCTTCGGGCTTCACGCCCCCGAGCGACACACGATCTTCGGTCTTGAGCCCCAGCAGGATCTCGATCTCGCGGAGTTGAAAGCTCTGAAACCCGCTCGCAGGCGTGAGCTTGTCCCGGAACGCCAGAAAGTCCTGCGGGGGCAGGGTCTCCATGACGGCGAATTGGTCGACGCACTGCCGGAGGATCACGTTCACCCGGTTCAGGTGGTGAACAACGAACGGCACCTGCTCCTCGGGAAGATGGGCCGCGGCGAGGTGGTCCCTCGCAAGGCGGAGCTGGGAGAGCACCAGCTTGAACCAGAGCTCAAACGCCTGATGGACGATGATGAAGTGCAGCTCGTCCGCGCTCGGGTTTCCATCGAGGCCCCCTTGCTGGGAGAGCAGGCCGGGCAGCGAGAGGTAGTCCCAGTAGACGGGGGTAGACATCGCCGCCGGTTATCAAGCTCCGGCGTCATGGAGCCTCCGATGTCTCTCCTTTCTGTCCTCCTGTTGACCGGCTGCGCGGGCGTCGATGGCACCTGGATGTTCACCCGCAGCCTGACCATCGCCACCGGGGAGGAGTGTACCTCGAGCGTGACACATGACTTTGTCGGAGCTTATCCGCCGCCAACCCTCGCGGACGACAGCGCCTGGACCGAAAGTGATACATCCGAAGTATCAAGTGACGTGTTCTTCGGGCGCGTCGATCAGGAGGGTAAGGTGGCGGTCTTGATCGTCGGAGAGTCGGCGTATCCTGGGCAGAAGCAGGAGGATGGGAGCTGGGTGTTCTCTTGGGATCACACCTCGGCCGGCAGGCAGAATGATACACACGAGTCGGGGTATCAGTTCGTTTACAGCTACGAGGCGACGACGACCACCCGGGTGAGCGGCACATTCGGTGGCGATGGGTTCACCGGCACCTGGGAGGACACCTCGCAGTCGCTGTTGAGCTGGACCGAGAGTGATACATGGTCGGAGGACGTGGCTGTATCCATCGGGTCCACGGGTCAGATCCCGTCGTCCAGCTACCTGCTCAAGCTGGACCTCGATGGGAACGAGGTCGCTGCGACGAATGACTACGTGACACCGGACTGCGATGTATCAGGCTGCCTGCTCACCGTGAGCGCTGCGTGCGGGTACTCCTACGACATGACCGGGCAGCGGACCGGGTTCGCCGGGTCCGACGCCGACTGGACCAGCGACGCGGGGCAGGCGGCGGGGCTCTGATCTACGACTCGCGGAAGTCCTCGTGACGGCCAGCAAGGAGCAGCGCGGGCCCTCGGCGCTCCGGGTTGGGTCGCGGGCCGTGCCCGCGCTGATCAGCCCTGGGGCGGAACCTCGCGCCCGCACTGCAGGTTCGCCGGCAGCGCCCGGTCGATCTGCTTTGGGTATGCGAGCTTCAGGTTTGCCATGATCTCGATGAACTCTGCGCGGGACTTGCCGCCCCCAAGGCGCGCATTCGTCGCGAGCTCCTCCTTGACCGTGGAGACGGTCCGGCCCTTGTAGTCGTGCGCGGGGTAGACCAGGGTGTCGCCCGGCAGGCTCAAGATCTGCGCGTGGACGTTGTCGTAGAGGCGCCCGGCGTCCCCCTGTTGAAAATCGGTGCGGCCACACCCGCCGATGAGCAACGCATCGCCGGTGAACACCCGATCGGTGGCGACGTAGGTGACACAGCTTGAGGTGTGACCAGGGGTCTCGCGAACGTCAAGCGTGAGCGCGCCGATGTCGATGCGATCACCGTGCTGGACTTGAACGTCCGCACAGGCCGCACCCCCATCGCGGTGGACGACGGTGCGGCTGCCGAACCTCTCGCGCAGGGCCGCTCCCGCCGTGACGTGATCGGCGTGTACGTGCGTCTCCAAGGTGTGGACCAGCGTGAGGTCGAGCGAGGCGAGGAGCGCCACGTAGGTCTCCAGCTCCTCGAGCACGGGGTCGATCAGGCCGGCGCGACGGCTCACCGGATCGGCCAGAAGGTAGGTGTACGTCGAGGAGGCAGGCTCGAAGAGCTGTCGGAAGATCATGGGGTGGATCTAAGCCCGGGGGGCCCGTGGAGTTCAAAATCTAGCAAAAACGCGGGGCGCGTTTTTGCTAGATTTTGCCGGGACAGCCCGATGCCCACGGGCGTTCCGCGACGGTGATGGACCCTGGCGGATGGTCCCAAGCCCGCCAAAGGACGGATACGGCCCCGCGATGGCTGACCCCCTTCCGCGCTTGTGGTACCAGGCCGATGCCGCGATCCGCGCGGGGAGCTGGGAGACCTGGGGCTCCGGCGAGAAGCTCTTGCGGGCAGCGGAGGACAACCTGAGCCGGTCGAGGCCGGCCCACCGCGGCTGGCTGGAGCTGCTTGGGCGGCCAGCCGTCGCCGCGGATCCGGAGGTTCTGGCGCTGCTTGCCCAGGTGGCTGCGACGGCTCCCTGCGCGCCGGAGGGCCCGGCCACTGCGCTCTGGGCCTCGTTCCTGGTGGCGCCCGGGCTCCCGGGCCTCGTGACCCAGGCGCGGCTCGTCGCGGCATCAGGGCGCGCCCTCTGGACCTTCGGCGATCGGCTCGGGCTCGCGATGGTGGGCTTCGCAGCGGACCCCACGCCGGCGGTCTCCATGCTGGCGACGGTCAACTTTCCCGAGGCGTCCACGGAGCCGGGCCGCTACCTGCAGTGGATCCTGCGCTGGCACGAGGCTCCGCACGCTCCGCGGGTGTTGGCTGCGCTGCTCGCGATCGAGAAGGGCGGCTGGACCTCGCGCCTGCTCGACGGGCTTGAGGGCCGCCTTACTGCGGCATTTCCGATGCTCGCTGCGGCCAGCACCGTCCGGTGGGGGAGCGGACTCGGCGTAGAGGTGGCCGCCAGCGCAAGAGCGAAGAACACGTTCGCCATGCCGCGCGAGGCCGCCGCGCCTCTGTTGGCGTGGCAAGTGGCGCACGGTCATCCAACCCACCTACGGGCCGCGCTCCAGGCGCTGGGCGAGGTGGGGACCCGCGCGGAGCTTGGCTGCCTCGACGACGTGAAAGCGGACCCGGAGCTTGCGGAGGAAGCGTTGGCCGTCGCCGAGAAGATGGCGACCCGGGCCGCGCCGGAGGGGGGGCTGCGAGGGCTGGTGGCCGTGGCGCTCGCGGATCGTCGGTGTCCGTCAGGATGGTCGTTCGAGCAGCGTCGCAGGCTGGTGCGTCTGCAGCGGGGAGGGGACGCTCCGGCGGATCTACTGGCGTTGAAGGCAGCGTTAGAAGATGCGGCGGTGCGGTTGCCGAGGATCGCCGACGGGGGTGTGTCTGGCCTCGGGGTGGACCCCCAAGCGGTGGTCGAGGCGCTGGATGTGCTGGATCGGGGCCAAAATCCGACAGATCATCGGGGCGATGATCTGTCGGATTCGGAGCTCGTCGGGGATCTGGCGACCCGGGCGTGGGCGGGCGCGGGGTTGATGCAGGCGCGGTGTTGGAAGCTCGCCGGGGAGGGTCGGCTCCGGCTGGCGGACTCCAGGGCGAAACTGCTCGCGTTGGCGGCCAGGATCACGGACCCGGAGGCGGCCTACCGGCTTCGGGTTTGTGCGCTCCCGGAGGGGCGGGTGGCATGGGAGGCGGCGCTTCGGCAGCGCATGGGGCCAGAGGCCGAGGCGCCGGTGGCGGAGCAGGCGCACCTGGTGAGCCTGTCGAATGAACCGGAGGTCCTCTCCGCCTTCGCCACGCTCTACGCGGTGTCCGGCGTAAGCCAGATCGCGGTGTTGGTGACCCGCATTCCGCCCGCGGGTGTGGACCCTTTCTTGGGTCGGCTGCTGGACGTCACCTCGCAGGTGGACCTCAATAAGGCCCACGTGATCCTATCGAAATCGCCGATGACGCCCGCGATGGAGGACCGGCTGCTTCGGCTCGGCGAGCGCGAGGACGAAGGCTCCGCGCTCGCACTGCGGCGCCTTGCGGAGGTCGGCACGCCGTCGAGCCTGCCGGGTTTGTACGCGCTCTCAACGTCGGACGCTGTCGGTGGCGCGACGAAAGTCGCCATCGCGGCGATCCTCTCGCGCGGCGTGGACCCTTCGGCGCCGGCGGGGGCGCTGGACATCGCCGGCGCAAACGCCGGTGCGTTGAGCCTCGCCACGGGTGTCGCTTCTACGCCCGCCCCCCAAACCGAGCGCTCCGGAGCGCTGCCGGAGGGCATCCCCGGGCCGCCGGCACGGAGGCTCCCCTTGGGCGCGGTCGTGAGCACGGTGATCATCGGGGGTGGCGAGTTGCCCCTCATGGCTGTCGGCTTCTGCGCGTTTCTCCCCTTCGGCTGCTGCGGGACGTGGATCCCCGATCAGCCCGAAGCGGCCTGGCGCCTCCTCCGACTGCCCGGCCTGACCTTCGGATCCTGCTTCCTGATCGCGCTGGGGGTTGGGTTGTTGTGGTTGCATCTGGCGCACGTGGCGCAGGAGCTGCGGCTGTTGCGGGACGGGGTTTGCGCCTCGGCCATCGCCCGCCGGGGCGCGGGGTCGAACTGGACGATCTCGCTTCGAGATGAGGCGGGGGCGCTCCAACGGCACGGGGTCACGGGCACCTCTGCGCGGGCGCTGAATCGGTTGCGGCCGACCCAGGGCGAGTTCACGTTGCCGGTCCTGTACTTACAGGGTCTACAGGCATACTCGGCGGAATTCGGCTCCTATCCGCGCTCCGGACGGTCGCGGTGGAGCGGGGGCGGTGGGTGCGCGCCCAGGGCGTGGCCTGGCGTACCCTCGTGCACCTGATCTTGGGTTGGACAGTGCCCCTCGTCACACTCGTTGCCGGCGCCGTCTTGATGTACTACAACTTCTTCTATTTCTCGTTGGGCGGCACCTGGGCGGCGCTGTTCACCGAACCCTGACCGGATACGTCGCGGCCTTGACCCTCAGCCTCTCCGATGCCACCCGCCTCGTCGATGATCCGAGCTGGTCCGAATGGGCCTCGACGAACGCCCAGGCCCTCGTTCGAGCCGCGGATGTCGCCCTTGCCGGCAACACCGCGCAGGTCGCCCCCTGGATCGCGGTCCTTCAGCGCCCACCGCTGCGTCACCGCCCTGAGGTCCTGGCGTTCTTCGGGCGGGTGGCTGAGCGCTGGACCGCTCCCGACGGGGCAGACGCGGTCTGGGAGGCCGTGGCGGATGCCCCGACGCTCCCAAGTCGGGAGCTCATCGCGGGCCCACGGATCCTGCGCCGCTGACGGAGCAGGCGCACCTGCTCGGCCAGGAGCCTGAGCCCCGTGTGCTGGAAGCCATCGGCGTGCTCTATGACGTGACGACAGGGGGGCAGCTCGTGGCGTTGCTACGCGCCTGGCCCAAGACCGGGGGCGAGGGGTGCTTGCCGGCCGTCCTCGCGACGGCGGAGCGCGGGGATCCGAGCAAGCGACACCTGATCCTTACGAATATGCACGTGGCGCCTTCGGTGGAGGGCGCGTTGTTGCGGATGGCCGAAGCCAGGGACCATCTCGGAACGCTGGCGCTGCGGCGACTTGCGCAGGCGGGCACCAGGGCGAGCTTGCCTGCGCTGTACGCGATCACGGCTCGGACGTCGCTGTTGGCAGACACCTGGACCTCGGCAGCGGCCGAGGCGATCACCGCGATATTGGCGCGCTGTCCCCCCGATCCCGGCGCACCGGAGGGGGCGGTGGGCATCGCGGATGTGAGCGCGGGCGGCGTCTCTCTGGCGGACACGTTGAACATGGCCGACCTGTTGGACGAGGCCGACCCGCGCGGGAAGGGACCGGGCACGCTGGCCTTGCCCGAGGATCATGACCCAGAGCCGCTGGTCTCCCCCGCCACGCCCGAGCGCCTGGCCGGGTTGTCGGCCGGAGCGGTCCCCCTGCCTCCTCCCCCACCCCGCGTTCTGGCCCCCGGGCTGACGCTCGCCGTCGCCGCGCTGGGCCCGTCGTCGTTGTGGGAGGAGCTGTGCCTCATTCTTGTCTTGGTCGTCTGCCTCACGGTCCTGCCCGTGCTCTGGAGGGCGCTCCCGGGCGGCACAACCGTCGCGACAGCCGGGTGGTACTTCGCGGGCAGCGGCGGGCTGATCGTCTTCGCGAACCTCGGCATCCTCAACCGACGGTTGCGCGAGGCGCACGCGTTCTGTCGCGTCCTCCGCTTTGGCACCCCGACACTCGCCACCATCGGGCCTGGCGGCCGCGGCTTCAACGTCACCATCCGCGGCGAGGACGGCGAGCTGCACGGCGACTCGTTCAAGCTGTTCCCGGGCATGCCGAAGCCGGTGGTGAGCCGAACGGCGGCTGCGGTGTACCTGTCAGGCAGCGGTGGCCGCTGGTCCCGCATCGTCGCGGTGGACGCTTCGCCCCATGTCCGCCTGCTCGGCAACGCCTGGGTGCTCCGGCCCCTCGGTGTCCGCGCGTGGATGCTGGGGGTGTTCGCGCCCGCGCTCAGCCTGGCTACGATCTTCATGGTAGCTGTCGGGCTCCTCTACCAAGGCCTCTCCCGATGACCACGTTCGAACGGGCGAATGGGCACCCTCGAAACGGGGGGCTTGCCCCCCGCAGCCGATGCCCGACCGCACCCGAGCCGGGTCCCCGCGTCGGCGGGTACTCCCGCCGACGCGGGGTATGCGCTCGTACTCGAGCGCACCCCGGCTCGCTGGGGGGCGTGGGGGGCTTGCCCCCCACAAAGCAGGGCGGGTTCGGAAGCCAGCCAGGGCAAGACACTTCACCGCGAGGCCCTACATGACCAGAACCGGCTGGGGCCTCGACCTCGGCACGCACAACACCCTCGTGTCCCGTTGGAATCCCGAGGAGGCGCACCCCGAGATCCTCGATCTGCCCGGGATCTCCCGCCGCCCGCAGTTTCAGGGCGACCTGACCACCCCGGGCGTCATCCCCTCCGCCACCCACATCGACGACGACGGCGGCATCCTCACACGCCTGTCGAGCCTGCCCTGGATCGCCGAGCACGTGGCGTGGGGCCGGCGCGGGTTCATCGGGGAACAGGCGATCGAGCTGAACCAGGGGCGACCAAGTGCCGCATTTGTGCCCACGTTCAAACATTGGCTCGGCCGTGCGAGCCTCGCGCCGGTGGCGAAGTCCGATGGGCGTTCGATCACCGCGAGGGAGGTCGAGGAGGTCTACCTGCGGGAGCTGTTCGCCACGGTTCGGCGGGAACATGGGGATGTACCCGATGAGTTGGTGGTGACCGCGCCGGTGGAGGTGTTCGAGGGCTACCGGGCCGAGGTGGCGGCGATCCTCCAGAAGTATGGGGTGAACCGGGTTCGTTGGCTCGACGAGCCGGTGGCCGCGGCCATCGGATACGGCGTCGGCATCGGCGCTGAGCGGCGCATCCTGGTCGTGGACGCAGGGGCGGGCACGTTCCACCTCGCGTTGATGTCGCTGCCGGCGCGGGGGATGGAGGCGGGGCGGGCGGACGTGCTCGCGAAAGTTGGGAGGCCGGTCGGCGGAAACCACGTGGATGGCTGGATCCTCGACGATCTGCTGGCCGGGCTCTCGACCCAGCTGCCGGAGGCGGAGCCGTTCTGGCGCCAGATGCTGCTGGACGAGACGCGACGGGTCAAAGAGGCCAGCTACAGCCGGGGCCGCGAGCTTTTCATCTTCCATCCAGAGGTTCAACCCCTGCTCGCCGCTCGTCGGGCGCGGGGCGGTTCGGACGAGGTGTGGGTGGACCAGGATCGGATCCGCGGGGTGTTGGAGGCCAGGGGGTTCTTCACCATGTTGCAGGACGCGCTGGCCGAGCTGCCCCAGGGACCGTTGGACGCCGTCGATGATGTGCTGCTCGTCGGCGGTTCAACGCTGCTGCCCGGGGTCTTCCCCTTGTTCGAAGAGCGCTTCGGTCGTGACCGGGTTCGTGGCTGGCGGCCCTTTGAGGCCGTCGCGTTGGGGGCCGCGACGTTCGCCGCGGGTGCGATCACGATGGGCGACACGCTCGCCCACGACTACGCGATCGCCGTCTGGAGCCAAGGGCAGGTGGATCCGACCTACGTGCCCGTGATCCGCCGGGGGACGCGGCTTCCGACGGCGCCCGATCACTGGCGTCGTCAGCTGGTCCCAACGTGCGCCCAAGGCACCCCGGAGACCTTCTTCAAGCTGGTCATCTCCGAGCTGGGCGCCCCCCGGGACGACGAGCGGCTCTTCGGCTGGGACGCGGCTGGAAAAGTTCGGGTGCTCCAAGGCGGCGAGGAGCGTCTCGTGGTCCCTCTGAACGAGGCGAACCCGACGCTTGGCACGCTAGATCCTCCCCATCTGCCTGGCGACAAGACGCCCCGCCTGGACGTGTCGTTCGGCGTGGACGCGGACCGCTGGCTCGTGGCGACGGTCCGGGACTTGAAGACCGACAAGGTGCTGCTTGACGCGCAGCCGGTGGTGCGGGTGGTGTGAGGGAGAGGCGGGAGGCCCGGACCTACCTCTTCAGCGTGAACGTACATCCCCCGTCGCACGTCCCCTCAATCTCATCGGCGCTCAGCACCGTTCCGACGCAGCCGCTCACGCCGTTGTCGTCGAACGTGACGGTGTCGCCAGCGACGGTGCCGTTCTTCGGCATGTCCATCGTCATGCCGCCGTCGGCTGTGTAGTCGATGGCGATCTCGCAGCCCGTGACGACGAGATCGCAGGGCGTCTTCATCTGCGGGCACTCGCCGTTCCAAGCCCAATTGTCGCCGGAGTTGACGGTGGAGCAGGCGGCGGTGTTCGTGTCGCCGCCGCTGGTGTCATCGTGGTCCATGTCCGTCATGCCCGCGCAGGCGGTGAAAAGGAGGGTGAAGATCAGCATAGAGGCTCCAATTGCCGCCCCACTACCCAGATCGCGTCGGTTTGCATGGGTGATCCAGAGCACCACCCGTGACGCATCAGATCACACCGGCCGCCCGTCCCTGGCGGTGCGTATAAGAACACGACCTGAGGTCTCATGCGCGCCATCGTCCCCGTCGCCGATTCTCCCGCCCCGCGAGGGAGTGTTGGCCCAGCTTTGAAAGCGCGCACTTCGTGGCGCCTTCAAAGCTGGCTCGCCGATTCTCCCGCCCCGCGAGGGCGCGGGCCGGGTGCATCGGCCAGTGTTGGTCAAGAACGCCCGCATCCGCGGGCTTGTGTTCGCGTCGATTCGGCCGGATCCGGCGCTGCCGCGCCGTTCCCGCCCGAGACGCAAACA
>CANKNP010000116.1 GCA_947483545.1 Deltaproteobacteria bacterium
CGGCGTCTTCGACGGACCGTCGCATTCCGCCGGTAGGAACGGTGCAAAAGAACCGTCGATCCGGGCGCGAGGTTCGCCGAGCGCACGGATCGGCGGGCCAACGCTGCCGTGAACCGGCCGTTCGCACCGGCGGGAGAACCTGGGGTTGAAATCGGCGAGTTGGTCGCCCGCCCCCCGCGACTTGAAGAGGGCGGCCACCCGAGGTTCGCCGAGCGCGCGGATCGGCGGGCCGCCCCTACTCCCGCGTCTCTTCGGCTTCCATCCGGCCCGCGTTGGACTTCTCCAGCTTCTTCTTGCCCTTGGGCTCAGCGGCGACCGGGAGACCATCCGGGCCGCAGGCGGGGAGCGCGGGGTCCGAGAGCGTGGTCGTGCCGTCGGCGTTGGTGGTCACGGTCGCGCAAACCGGCGCAGCGGGGGTCGTGCCGTCCGTGGTCGCGGCGGGCGCGGTGGTGGCCGCCGTCGTAGCGGGGGCGGTGGTGGTCGTCGTGGCGGGAGCGGGATCGCCAGCGAAGGCGAGGGAGAGGACGAGCAGCATGAAAACTCCGTGGGTGTTCGCGGAACGCGCGAGGACGCCGCAGCATTCAGCGGAACTGGCGGACTGTCAACCTGGGGCTTGGCGCCGCGGAAATTACTGCGTCAGCCCACACGCCACAGCGTCAAACGTGAACGCCATCGACACGGCGTCGGCCGCCCCGTCCCCATCGGTGTCCAGGTCGGCCAAGGCGGCGATCAGCTCGCCCACATCGCTGTACCCGATGGCATCGAGCGCTGCGACGATGTTCGCAGTGGACACGCCGAACCCGATGACCCCCGCGTGATCGGACCCGGAGATGGTCCCGGAGATGTAGATCGGCGTCGTGCTCTCCAACGTGAGCGTGCCAATCGTGAAGGCTGTGTCGAGCAGCGTGGAGTTGTAGGCGCTCGCGGCCAGCACCACCGAGGTTCCAGCCAGCGCCCGGCCGTCCGCGTCCACAGCGGCCCCGGCCGCGTAGATCTCCGAGCCGCTGCCGTTGTCGGTGGGGTCGGCGTCGGTGTCATCGCCGGTCACGACGGCGAGCTGCACCACGGTGTCGTCGTAAGGGGCGGCGGTGTCGTCCACGTCCGCGAGTTGCACGACCGGGACGCGCGGCGAGGCTGCGAGGAGCTCGACGAACACGGGGTCCAACACCGTGCCCAGGGTCCAGAGCGCGTTGTCCACCGTACCGTCGCCATCCAAGTCGAAGCCGGTGGTCCGACCCGCCACGGAGATGACGAGGATGCCATGGTTCAGCAGGGTGCTGACGGGCTCTGTGCCCGAGTCCGTGTCGGTATCGGTATCGGTATCGGTATCGGTATCGGTATCGGTGTCGGTGTCGGTGTCGGTGTCCGAATCGGTGTCGCTGTCCGAATCCGTGTCGGTGTCCGTGTCCGCGTCGCCGGGACCGGGACGCCCAGAGGCGTCGTCGGCCAGCTTCGCAGTGCAGCCGATCGTGAGCAGGGAGAGCAGGGCGAGGCGCAAGGAGGCTCCGGGTGTTTGGGCAGGGTAACGCTCCAGAACCGCGCGTCACGCTTCTGCGGCGTGGCGGGCTTGCCCCCCGCAAAGCAGAGCCGCCCCGCATCCCGCCGATCCGCGCGCTCGGCGAACCTCGCTCGCGGCTCGACGGGCCAAGTCCTTCCAGTGACTTAGGACGTCGCTGTTTGCCCAGCGCCCGGACTGGCCCCCCATGCTACGATCCCGCCATGCGCGCCTCCCTCGCCCTCCTCCCGTTGGCCCTTCCCCTGCTCGCCTGCGGCAACAAGTCGGTCGGACTTGGCCGTGGTGAAGGCGTAGATGCCAGGCTCTACGCGGACATTTACACTTGGAACTGCCAGCAGCAGGACACCGGCGGTGGGGTGCTCGAAGAATGGCAGGGGGTGTACGCCTACAACGTGACGTTGGAGTACGCGCCGGACGCACTGGTGGACCGGAGCGTGCCTGAGACCGGATGTAGTGATTCGTTGGACATTTTTCCGGTAGACGCCGGCGCCGGCGGGCACGACCTGACCACCGCGCCCGGCTGGTACAACAACGCCGACTACAGCGGCACGCTCTCGAAGGACGCGACCGGCTTTTATTCCGCGAACGTCTTCGCCAACGCCCACTCTTGCGTCTACCCGGATGACCTCATGGGCGACGGCACCTCGATCAGCGACGCCGACGTGTTCTCCGGCGCGAGCACCCCGGCGCCCGGCACGGTCTCCAGCGTAGACGACGGGACCGACGGCACCAACACAGGGCTGACCTTCGGCCAGGACGTCAGCCTCTCGTGGGAGGCGGCCGGCTGGGATGAGAGCTGGGTTCAGATTCGGCGCGAGAAAGGCGGCGAGTTGATCCAAGGGCTGACCTGCCGCACGTCAGGCACCTCAAGCTTCGAGATCGACGCGAGCATCTGGGCCCAGATGTCGGACGCCCTCGAGGTGGACTACACCAACGTGTACATCGGCTTCGGCAAGTACGACAGCACCATCACCTCCGGCGGCCAGGAGATCCAGACCTGGACGCGCGAGATGCACACGGCGGTGGTCCAGGACTGACGGACGATCAGCGCGCCAGCCAGCGCTCGCCGGTGTGCTTGACCTTGCCCTCACGCTCCAGACGACGCAAGACCACCTTGATCTCTTCGTCCGTCATGTCCTTGTAGGGCGAGCGATGGCGGATGCCGCCGAGGAAGATGCTCTCCTTCAGGCCGCGCTCAGCGTACTCGGAGGCGTTGAGGCGCGTGACAGCGTCCTCACGGACCCACTCGGCACGGCGGGGATCCACCTGCGCCGCAGGCGTGCGGGGGGCCTTCACCACCCGGGGAGGCTTCGCGATCTTCGCGATCTTCTCGGCCTTGGGTTCGCCGGCCTTCGCGCGGGTGGCGCGTTTCTTGGGGAGCACCAGCGCCTCGGGCGCGGTCGCGGCCCACTGCATGGCGAGCCCCTCGATCTGCTCGACGACAGCACCGCCCGAGCCGGGGAGCAGCCCCTGGACGGCTTCGCGGAGGCGGGTGGGGACACGGTGAGCAGGGACGAGGCCGATGTCGTGAATCCAGGCCCCGCGGGTGCCGTTGTCCGGCATGTCGCGAAGCTCCTGGGTCGCCCGGGTGGTCCACGCGCGCAGGTCCGCAGCCAGGCTGGTGGGCAGCGCCAACTCGGAGAGCGCGAACAGATCGGCGACGCAGCTCGGGTGGATGGAGTCGAGGTGATGGCGAAGAACATCGCCCACGAGGACGTGAATCATCGTCGGCTCCGAGGTTCGGAGGCCGTCAATCTGCGTGCGGGGGATGTCGGTGCTCAAGGGGACTCGCTGGGGAACCCCCGGGCTAACCCGGCGAGGGTTTTTTGGCTCTAGCGGCGACGAGGTTGACCCCCGTGGCGTCCGCCGCATCCTGAGTGACCAGATCTGACAAACTCACTTCTGGTCATTCGGCGGGGGCGGAGCCCATCCACGCCGGTCTCGCCCCCGCCGCGGGCGCTCCCGCTTCCTTCAAGCCGGGCGACTCGTTGTCACCCCAGCTTCGGCCGCTCCCACAGTGGCTCAGGCTCATTCGCCTGCTTGGCGGCCCAACGTCCGGCGACGAAGAGGTAGTCCGAAAGCCGGTTCAGATACCGCATCGCCCCCTCCCCCGCCTCCGGCTCTTCCCGCATCAGCGCGACGCAGTCCCGCTCGGCCCGCCGACAGACGGTGCGGCCCTGGTGAAAGAACGCCCCGACCTTGCCACCGCCCGGCAGGATGAACTCTGTGAGCGGACCGACCTCGTCGTTGAGCGTGTCGATCCAGCCTTCCAGCCTGTCCACGTCCTCGCCGCCCACACGGTACATGCCCGGCCAGCGATCTTCGGCGCGGGTCGCCAGATCGCTCCCCACGTTGAAAAGATCGTTCTGGATCTTGTGCAGCATGACGTCGAGCGTCACGCGCGAGGCATCCGGCATCGGGCTCTCGCGCAGGAACACGCGAATGATCCCGAGGATGCTGTTCAGCTCGTCCACGGTGCCGTAGGTCGAGATCCGGATGTGGTCTTTGGGGACCTGCTGGCCGCCGACGAGCCGGGTGAAACCTTTGTCGCCGGTGCGGGTGTAGACACGGGTGATGCGCATCGGGACCCGGTAACGCCTACAGCCGCGTACACCCATCCCGGACGCACCGGTAGGTCACCTGCTCCTCTGCGACCACCTCGACGGTACCGATGTCCAGGAACTCCGAGCCGCCGTCCGGCAGGGCGAACAGCGTGTAGCGGCCGACCGGGACGCTCCCGACGGGCACCTTGACGCCGACGCGATCCAAGTAGGCTTGGGCGCCAGAGACCAGCACCAGCCCCGTCTTGGGCGGCGCTGGTGCTGCCACCACCGGGGCGACGGGCGCCGGCGGTTCGGGCCGGGCGGCGATCCAGAGCTGGGTGATCTGGAGTCCGATCCCCACAAGTTGGAACACGAGGATCATCGCGACCCCTAGCGCGAGCCAGGCCGGGAGCCGCGGCGCGATGCGGCGGGACATGCGAACCCCCTCGGCACGCGACTCGCGAGGTACAACCGGAGGAGCGGGCGGCGCCGATTTCGGGCCCTTGTCCGAGGCGGTCGCGAGGGGGATCGGCGCGGAGAGGCTGTCGTCGGCAGGCTTCTGGATGGTCTGTGGGCCGGGCCGGACGTTCCCGCCGGGCAGGACCAGCTTGGCGCCAGCACGCTCGGTCTCGGATGCGTCTGCCGTTGGGTCGGTCGGGGACGGCGCCAGACTCACACGGGGCGAGGCCGGTGGCATGCTGGCACGGGGGGATGGCGCTGGGGCTGCGGGCGTCGGAGTCGCCGTGGTCGACGATGGGGCGGGAGCCGAGGGTGCTGCGGCGCCCGTGGGGAGCATCGAGGTGCGTGGGTTGGAGGCCGGCGCCATGGAGGCGCGAGGCGCCGAGGCAGGCGGCATCGACCTCTTCGCGATGGAGGGCGGCGCCGTCTCCCCCGGAGGCGGCGCGAGCGGCCGAACCCCCGTCACGTCGCCAGGCACGCCGCCGTCGAGCAGGTCATCGTCAACCCCCACAAGGTCGCCCATGCTCAGGTGGGTCAGCCCCATGTCGGAGACCATGGAGATGCGCGTGGCGTCCATGCCGTCGTCTACCCGCGAGATCCGCGACAACGCCGTCAGCGCCTTCGCCATCTCCCCGGCGTCCGTGAACCGCGCCTGGGGGTCGATCTGCATTGCGCGGTCGAGCAGCGCGATCGTCGCCGCCACGACGATGGCCTCGTGCTCGGGCGCAAACGACTTTTTCAAGGCATCCGCCACGGCCGCCCGGTCTTTCTCCGGCAGCCGGTCGTGGCTTGCGAACTGCGTGGGATCCAGCGGCTTGTCAATGAACAGCGCCGGTTTGCGCTGGTGCAGGTCGGACACCAGGGCGACTCGGTGCGACCGGAACTGGCTCGAATGGGTGCCGTTCAACGGCAATCGGCCGCCATCGCGGAGGTGCGCGTGCATTCGGAGCAGCGCGTAGAGCGTCGCCCCAACGGACCAGATGTCCATCGCCTCGGGGTGGGACTTCCGGGCGTTGAACAACCCCTCCGGCGCGATAAAGCCCTCCGTGCCCAGGATCACCCGCGTGGCCGTCCAGTCGCCGGAGTCCATATCTCGGGCCTTGGAAGCCCCAAAATCGGTCAACAGCCAGCGAGCGTCCGCCGCGCGAAGCAGGTTCCTCGGCTTCACGTCCGAGTGGGCCACACGTTGCCCCGCGGCGGCCGCACACGCCCGCTGGTAGGCCCGCAGCCGCTCGCAGACCTCCGCCAGCGCCTCACAAAGCTCCGAGAACGCCCACGGCCGGGTGTGGACGTCGGCCCACCACCTCTCCATGTCGAACGGGCACCACTCCATCACGAGGCCGACGATCCGCTTGCCATCGGAGGTCTGGACGGTGTCGTGCGGACGGGGGCAGGGGGCCATGCCCTGGGCGCTCCGAAGCGTCGCGAACACCTCGGCCTCGCGCCCGATCGCGTCGAGGGACATCGGCTCGTCTTCCCTGGCGAGCTTCAGCGCAAGGAGCGTCCCGGCGTCCCCGACCGACTCCCCCACGGGCCGCACCCGCAGCACGCTGGCCATGCCGCCCTCGCGGCCATCGCCTTCGTCTCGTACATAGACGCGCCCCGTTCGCCCGGTCCAAGGCCCGGACCTGGGGTCAGAATCGGCCGCCAAAGCTGAACCCCACCGTGTTTCCGTCGAGCACGACGCCCCAGTAGCCAATGCCCAGGCCGACCACCAGGGCCGCACCCGAAGCGATCACAAAGGCGTGATTTTGTGCCTGTAAGCTCTCCAATTCGTCCGTTGTCGTCGCCTGGTCAAAATCGTTCTGCAGCTTGTAGGAGTAGCCGTACATCACCCCCGCCGCGGCCAACCCCACCGCGCCGACGATCAACAGCGGGGTCTTCTCCGCGGGCCGGGTGCGCTGGATGTCGATGTGCTGCACGCCGTCTTCGCCGGTGGACACCTGCTTGCCCTTCGACGCGCTGGGCTCAGACTTGACGGGCTCCGCCTTGGCCACCGGCTCGGATTGGACCGGCTCGGACTTCGCGACCGGCGCGGCCTTCACCGGCTCGGCTTTGGCGACCGGCTCCGCCTTGGCGACCGGCTCCGCCTTCACGGGCTCCGCCTTCGGCTCCTTCGTCTTCTTCGCCTTCTTGGGATCCTCCACCACAGCCACAGCGGCCACCGCGGCCTTCACGACCTCGTCGGGGAACGCGTTGCCATCGATCACCCAGGTCTGATCGGCGCGGCGGCTGCCTACGACGGCGACCTGCAACAGGTGCGGGCGACCCGGCGTGGCGCGCGGCTCGGTGAGCGGCCGACCATCGAGCAGGAATGCCGAACCCGCGGGAATGTCCAGGTTCTTCCCCTCCAGTCGCTCTCCCTCGGCCGGCGCGTTCGGTCGCTCGGCGTCCCAGACCGCCCGCATCGGGTTGGCGAGGTCCAGCTCCTGCGCGTCCCACTGGTACGTCGGATCGAGCTCCAGCGAGGTTCGGAACCAGCGCCGGGCCCCCTCTTCATCGTTGCCAACGAGAAAATGCACCGCGCCGAGGTACCGAAACGCCGACGCGTAGAGCTGCGGAGGCGCGGTCTGGTCGAGGCAAGGCAGCCCCGCCTCCAACTGCTTGCCGGCCGAGGCGAACGCGGCGTCATCCAGGTTGCGGAGCGCGGTCTGCACCGAGCCAAGGTCCTTGACCAGGGTGGCCCCGGTGTAGGGGGCGGCGCACTCGGCGTAGGCGGGAGCGGCCAGAGCGGAGAGCAGCGAGGGGAGCAGGAGGAACACGGGCAACGCCTCTGTGCGGGGAAGATAGCACAGGGGCGGGGGTGGGGGGATTCGCCGCGGCGTTCCACGGCCCGAGGCGCGCCCCTGTCCCGGGGAGCGAGCCGCCCCTTACCCCCTACCGCCTCGTCACCGAATCCAACACCCCCCGCGTCTTCCGGTACAGGAATTCCGCCTGGCGTGGATTGTCGCCAATACAGACCATCCCGAGCTTCCCGAATTCGGAGAGCGCCCCGATCAGGTGAAACACCACGCCCCGCTCGGTCGTGGAGTGAAAATGCAGCTCCTCGTTCACCGCGATGTCTACGAGGTCCGCGGGGCCGATGCCCTTGTAGTGGTCGGAGTGTACGGAATCAGAGGCGTAGTAATACTTTTCGCGACCCGACTGGCTGTGGAACGAGCCCGTGTCGGTGTCGTACGTGCCGTCGGTCAGGAATCGAAGCGTGAGGAATGGGTGGGTCGTGCCGCCTTTTCGCAGGTTCACCTCGATCGCGTAGTGCTTCCACTCGCCCTCCTCCTGCACCGACACGAAATCCGTCGCGAACCGGCCGAGTACGCCCTTCTGGGCGAGCACCCGCGCGATCTCGAGCCCGAACCCCTGCACCTCGATGCGGTAGGCAGCGTCCGCCGGGAACGTGCAGCCCAAGAAAACCTGGCCGCTGGGGCCCCCCAAGACCTGGTCGTGCGTCGAGATCACCATCGCCTCGCCGACGGCGTTCACCCGGTTCTGGGACGACGGGCTGCGCTTGATCTCGCCCTCCACAAAATTCTCGACCACCCCCTGCATCTCCTGGAACTTGGCGTGGTACCGCTCCCAATGCTCTCCGGGGGCTTCAAAGCGCAGGTTGGGCAGGTGCTCCCCGATCCACTGCCGCAGATCGCCACCGCTCCGGTCCCCAGCACCACCGTCCGCGTGGGGTCCCTCAAAGTAAAAGAGCGCGTTCCCCTCCCCCGAGAATCCATCGTTCAGCTTCACCACGCAACGTCGAATTTCCGGGGACGCCTCCTTGAGCCTGGCCAGCGCCTCGGTGATGTCGTTGCCATCACGCAGATCCTCAAAACCGTCCGGAAAGAGGACCCCCGCCTCCCGGAAGATCTTTCGGCACCCCGACTTGGTGCCCAGGTCGTACAAATCCGGATCGTTCGCATACAACGGCACGCCAAGTTGGACCGCCAACGTGCGCTCCGCCGGCGAAGTATTGAAGCTCACGAGGTGCGCGTTGTCGATGTCCGCGATGCTCGCTTTGATGCGCTCGACCAGCCTGGGGCGCGCCAGTACCTTCTGTGTGAGCGGTGTTTTGGACGCATCCGAGCAGTGGTACAGGAACAGCCGCTCCCGCGCGTGGGAGCTGGGCACCCCCGCGAGCAGGTGCAAGAAATAGTCGATGATGATGGGATCGATCGACTGGCTCGTGACGAAGATCACGCGGGTCTTCGGCCGCCGGAGCAGCATGAGCATGTACAACATGCGCTCTTCGTAGTGGTGGACGCCGGTGACCTTGGCGAGCTCCTGGGCGTCCAGCGACAGGCTGGGGACGACGATCACGGTCTGCGGCTGCCGCCGATCGGCCGTGACACGGCGGAACACGTCGGGCAGGTGGGCCTGCAGCTTGTGGAAGGCGGCGCGCTCTTCGGGCGAGTTCGGGACGGGGTGCATGAGGGCACCGTTATCGCGGGGGATCGGGGGAGGTCGCCGGGCCCCGGTTAGCCGGGCGGGATGACGACGCTGCTGTTCCTCCTGGCTTGCAACTCCCTCTCGCCGCTCGACGAGCTCCCTGGCGCGCCCGCGGGCGGGAAGCACGACCTTGTCGTCGGCTGGGTCGACCCCAGCGAAGCGTCGCGTTGGCTGGAGGTCTCGGTCACCGCGGACAGCGCCCCCGCGCGCCTTTGGCGCCAGGAGGTCTCAGCTGCTGGCCGCACCGTGGGCGCCATCGCGTTTGACGAGACGGTGCGGGTCGAGATCCGCAGCCCGGAGACCGGGGAGGCGCTCGGGGAGCCGTTGGAATTGCCCAACACTGGGGGGGTCGGGGTCGCCGTGATCGGAGGGGTCACCGTGTCCTACGAGATCGGCGTTGACCTCGAACCCGCCAACCCCAAGGTGGACGCGCGCCCCGGTCTGCCCGAGGGTTGGTGGGCGCCGAAGCTGCCTGGCGCCGGACCGCTTGTGGTGGGCATGCCCGAGGCGGACGCGATCGCGGGCTGGGACCTCCCGGCGGGCACGTCGTCCAGGCGGACACTGACCCCGACGGTCTTGGGAGCGCGGGTGCGAGGGCTCGCGCGGGTGCAAGAGGGCCGGGTCACCTCGATTCAACTCACGTTGGCTGGGGATGCTTGCGAGAAGGCCGAGACCGAGCTTGGGCTGCAATACGGCGCCACGGGCACGACCTGGATCGGGGGGCGATCCCGCGTGGATCTTGTGCGCAGCGGCAAGGGTTGCTCGGTCACGTTCGGCGAGCGCTCCTACGAGCCGCCGAAGCCCAAGGTCACACACGGCGTGGGCGGACCAGCGAACCCGAAGGTAGACGCCCGTCCCGGACTCCCGGACGGGTGGCTGGAGCCGAAGGTGCCCAACGCGGCCCCCCTCATCATCGGGATGGCGGAAGCGGAGGCCGTCGCAGGGTGGCCCGTGGACCCAGGCACCACGCCGATGCGCGCCCTCGGCGGCTTGACCCGCGCGGACGGCGGGGGCGTGCGGGTCCGAGGGTTCGTGAACTTCGCCGAGGGCCGAGTCAGCGGCATCCAGCTCCTGCTCTCCGGCGACGAGTGCGACCGCGCCGAGACAGACCTTGGCGCGCTCTACGGCGAGGACGCCTCGTGGGTGGGCGAGCACCATCGGGCGCATCTCCTGCGGGCCGGGGAGTCGTGCTCTCTCTCGTTCTCGAAGTGGCCGGCGGAGCCGCAGAAGCCGGCGGAGAAGGTCCCCCCCAGCGCGGTGTTGGAGAAGCGTCCGGGGCCACCGGAGGGGTGGGTGACCCCGAAGGTGCCGAGCGCGCCGCCCATGATCGTGGGCATGACCGAGGACGACGCCCTCGCGAACTGGCAGGTGTCCAACCGCGCGCAGGGAAGCGCGCGTACGTTCGAAGGCGTGGACGGCGAAGGAGGTAAGGGCACGTGTTTCTTCAAGGGCGGGGTGGTCCAAAAGATTGAGCTGAAGTTTTCGGATCCAAGCTGCGTCGGCAGCCAGGCGCGGCTGGAAGCGGCCTACGGTCCAGGAACGCCGAGCCTCGCCGGCCAATGGAACTGGAACGGTGAGACGGCCAAGGTCAACCTCTCGCCGCTCGGCGAATCGTCCTGCTATTTGTGGTGGTCGAAGTCGTAGGGATGCGCGCCGGCTAGCTAGGCGACTCAGGCTGCGAGGTTCAACGCAAACGGACCCGGGTCGGCGGAAACTTCCCTGTGTTGGCAGACATGTCGCCAGGACACTGCCACTCCGTCGAATAGTATGGCAGGCCGTCCGGGGCCTTGTAGATGTCCGTGATCGTTGCGGGGCACCAGTCGCCACCCGCCAGCACCTGCACGTCCACCGCGCTGCCCTGTTGGAACTGCTCGCGGGCCCACGCCGGCTGTCCCTTGCTAGCACCCACCCGCACGCCATAGTAGTTGCCCATATCGCCCACGACCCGGATGTTGTCGACGCCCGCCTCGACCCCGGTGTAGCTCAACACCCAGTCCGTGCCTTCCTGGCCGCGAACCACCACGATGCCATTCTGCCCACCAAAGTTCGGGTCCTCCTGGGTTGTCACCGGACGCCAGGATCCCGCGAGCGGGCTTCCTGCCGAATCTGCCCACGCCCAGCTACCGTCGCCGTTGACCTGAAGCGACATCCCCGCCGCGGCGTGCGTGGGGGTCTCCAGGTATTGCTTGCCATTTTGCTCGGTGTACGCAGGGGCACCATACCGGACCAAACGCCACTGGCCGACGAAGTAGTTGTCGCTGCTTGCCTGTGAGCCGCTCTGCTGCGCGCCGCTCGGTGTCGCGGGGGCACGACCGGCGGGCGCCGCTTTCCCGGTGTCCGGGTTCGAACCGCCGGCGGGGCGCGCCTGCGGTGCATCTGGAGGCTGACCAGCGCTCCCGTCATCCTCCTCGGGGAGCCCCCCGCAGGCCAAAGCCGAGAGCGGGAGGAAGGCGACGGGGAGATGGATGCGTGGTGTTGAGGGCATCGGGGGACTGTAGGCGCAAAGCGACAAGGTGGGGGGACTCGTTCTGAAAGCCTACGTTCAAGAGGATCTTGGTGGTGTTTCTGGTGGGGGTTGCGGCGGGGCGGGGCGGGGCGGGACGGGGAGCAGAGCATGCAGGGCCGGGGCCCGGCTGGCCGGCACCCCGGGTATCGATCGGACACGGCCTACGACTCGTCGCACCGCAGACCCAGGCGACCAGAAGTGTCCATCGTGACACACTCCAATACCGACAACTCACGGCTTCGCACGCAGACGAGGCCCTGCGCGGGGAACGAGCCAACCTCCCAGTCTTCGGCACCGCCGAATCGGCCGGGTCGCGTGGCGCCGGCGGTCTCGGCGGCGAGCCAGCCCGACCTTGACTCTCCACGGGCTTGGGCGATGACGGTGCTCTCCAACGCTCCGTCCAGCAGCAAACCGATAGGCTCGCAGGAATACGGAGGGGGCGGGGAGCATGCGGCCATCAAGAACCAAGCGATCACGGCGCGTATTCCCGCAACGCTTGTCGGAGGTGGTATTCCTCATGATGTATGCGGGGACGTCGGTTCGAGGGTCTCTGGGCGTGCCCCCGCCGGAGTACCGTCGGGGTCGCGCTACTCCGGGCTCGCTGCGCTCGGTCCGCGGAAGACCGCGGACTGAACCCTGCGCATCGCTCACGCGGGGCGGGTCTCGTGATCTCGGCGGCGAGCACGGCGCCTACTCGGCGTCGGGATCGAGGCCGAGGGCGCGAAGCCGAGCCTCCAGGCGCTCCCTTGCAGCGCGCTCCTGCTTGGCCAGAACGAGCGCCTCCTCCTTGGCTGCGAGCGCCTCCTCCTTGGCTGCGAGCGCCTCCTCCTTGGCTGCGAGCGCCTCCTCCTTCGCCGCGACCGCCTCCTCCCGATCCGCTTCCATCGTGTTCTGCGTGCGGATGTAATCCAGGCGCGACCGGTACAGGTCGTTCAACGCAGCGTTATTCTGAAACTCGATGAGGACGGCCATGGCGCTCTCCAGGGCAGGGTTGTCGATCTCGTGCGGAATTTCGGACCAGCCTTCGGCTTCCGTGAAGAACCGTACCCAGCCGAGCAGCGCATCAGGAAGGGACATTTCCGGGTCGTCGCGCCACCGGTCCAATTCGAGCACATGCACCTCAAAGTGCGCGCTCAGCTCAAGTGTGCCGGCCTCGTCGCGGACCCGGAACCGATGGTGGAGCGCGGTGGCTTCACGAAAGACGTTTTTGTTGACCATCCAGATCGCCACGACCGGCCGGAGCTGGTGGTACTTCTCGCCGCGATCAAGCTGGCCTTTGTACAGCGCCGCCCAAGCGTAGAGCATGCGCTCGCGCAGGGCGGTGTGATTCCAGGTCTGCATCTCCACCTGAAAGATCTCGCCCGCCGCGTCTGTGGCGACCACGTCGACGGTGACCTGCCCTTCCTCGACGCGGTCCACGATCTGGACCGGGCTTCGCACCTGAACGCCCACGACCGGCGAGGATCGCTGAAGGACTGCGTTCAGGAAGTTCACGAGGCGGTCCGTGTGCCCCGGATCGGCGAGCAGCTTGCGGAACACGCAGTCCACCCGGGGGCTGATGCCGACGGGGAGTGGGGGGAGGGGCTGCATCGGACAGGCGTAACCTGAACGCCCACGAGGACTGCCGTCCGAACCGGGGGCCAACCCCGAATGCAACCCTTCGGCCATTCAGGCGACGTACCTTGGCATCTCGATGTCGTGGACAAGCATCAAGTCGCCAGCCATGGCCCTGCGCCAGCCTTCGAACCGCTCCGGGCTCTCTGCCACACGCCCGCGCATCTGGCACACGCGCACCGAGCTGGCCGAGAGGATGTTGGCGACCTCGGTGTTCGGCAGGCCGAGCGCAGTCGTCAACCACCAAGCGGCAAACTCGCGGGCGGGATTTCCGGCCCTACCTTTGGGTGAGCTGCGCAGGTCGCTGCTGGCGACGCCCGTGACTGCAAGGAGTTGAACAAGCACCGCGTCTACATCCAACACGCGCTCAGAATTCTCAAGCTCCTCGGCGTCCTCCTCCACCCA
>CANKNP010000117.1 GCA_947483545.1 Deltaproteobacteria bacterium
GAGCAGCTCGGGCGCGAGGTGCTTGACGTAGTTTCGCGCGAACTCGAGTTCCGCCGGGAGCGGCGGATGGAGGATTCCGATGAGTCAATCTGGTGGTAAGGCAACCCTGACCGGCGAAGACGGCCTGACGTTCGAGGTCCAGTTCAACCCCAAGGAGTTCAGTGTCTCCAAGGGTTTGACCTGGGAGGAGTCGAAGGAGCAGGGCCAGGACAAGAACTCGGTGCAGTTCCAAAAGGGCGCGCCGATGACGGCGTCCTTCGACCTGTACTTCGACACGACCGGGAACGGCGGGAACGTGCAGAGCGAGTGGGTCAACCCGCTGCTCGCGCTGACCAAGGCCGACATCCAGCCGTCCACGGGCGAGGCCAAGGAGCTGTCCAAAAAGCGGCCTCGTTGGTACACGTTCACGTGGGGTACGTTCACCATGGACTGCGTGATCGAGCAGATCTCGGTGACTTACCTCATGTTCGCCTCCGATGGCACGGCTGTGCGCGCCCGCGCTCAGGTCAAGCTCAAGGAGTGGAAGCAGCCGGACTTCTCGGGTACCCAAGGGAGCTTCCGCTGGGATACCGACAAGGTCTCGCTCATCGAGGTGTCCGGCAGCCCGTCCATCAACCAGGTGGCGGCGGACAACAACATGGATTGGCGGGACCTCGCCGATGCCAACCCCGACGCCGGGGATCTCATGTCGATGGAGCCGGGCACCACGCTCGTCCGTCAGGCCTAACCAAGCACCGCTCGTCCGGAGACGACCATGTCCAGCGTTCGAAGCGCCACAAGCTACGAGGTCAAGATTGGCGACACCACGTTCATCCAGTCCGAGTCGGACGGGTTGGAGTCGTTGGTGTTGGAGGACCACGTCGACATGGTCGAGGCCCTCACTGTCCGCATTGGCGGCCAGGAGCAGGCCGAGGAGTGGAATTTTGAGATCGGCATGCCTGTCGAGGCCAAGCTCGGCGCAGGTGCCGTGCTGCTGTTCAAGGGCGAGGTCACGTCGCTCGAGCCCAGTTGGTCTGTCGAAGGCTTGATGACCATCACCATCCGAGCCTACGACCATACACATCGGCTGGCCCGCGGTCGGAAGACCCGCTGGTTCAACGACAAGACCGACACCGAGATCGCGCAGACCGTGGGCTCCGAGTGCCAGCTGAGCGTGGACGCCGACCCCTCTGGGGAGGCCCGCGCGTACGAGCTTCAACGCAACGAGTCCAACCTCACCTTCCTCAAGCGGCTCGCCGCGCGGAACAACTTTCGCCTCGCGGTGGACGAGGGAAAGCTCATCTTCAAGAAGGCCGACACGTCGTCCACCCCGACGACGATCACGATGGGCTCGAACCTGCGCTCCTTGCGTATGTCCTTCAACTCCGTCGAGCAGGCCACCAAGGTCATCGCGCGCGGTTGGGACGTGCGGGAGAAGAAGGAGATCGTCGGCATCGCGACCACCGGCGATGTCGAGAGCATCGGCGGCGGCAGCATCGGCGCCGATCACTCCGAGAAGAAGTTCGGCGAGTCGATCGCCTACATCACCGACGTGCCCATCACCTCGCAGAGCCAGGCGGATGCGCTCGCGAAGGCCGAGATGAACCGCCTCGCTCGGCAGTACGGCAAGGGCTCCTGCACCGTTGACGGCAATGACGCGCTGCGCGCCGGCGCCGTTGTGGAATTCGCGGGCTTGAACCAGCCGCACAACGGCAAGTATTACATCATTGCGACCCGCCACATCATCAACTCGACCGGCGGCTACCTGACCGAGCTCACGTTCTGCTCGAACACCTCCGGGACGTAGCGGCGCGGTGGAGCTTGCGGTCCACGGGGACGTTCCCGAAGCCCGAGTTGTTGAACTGCGCGCGTATGTCCGGGATCATTCCACCACCGGGCGCTTGACCGCGGCGGCGTTTGCCCAGGGCCTCGACATCGCTGACATCCACGCCATGGACGAGTATTCGCTGGACCTCGTGGTCCCGCTCCCCGACGGCCTCGTGCTGGTTTACGGCACAACATGAAACGCCGTCGTGATGGCGGTCGCCGTCTGGTCAACGCCTCCCACCCCCGACGATCTGCTCGCTAAGCGCATCGCCGCCGGATGGAGACCCACGCCCTCCTACCTGCACGAGGGGCTCAAGGTCCTCGGCCACGCAGCGACCCTGTCCCCAGATTTTTGGACCGGCTCAGGCTGCTCGCTTCCCAAAATTTAGCAGAAACGCGGGGCGCGTTTTTGCTAGATCGGGGACGGGGGACCATTCCGCCCGGTTCTCCCGGGGCTGGGGTCGCTCCCGCTACTTTTCAGATCGGCGCCCGGCTACTCGTCTGGGTCTTCGAACATCAACGTCGGCGCGGGCGCGTTCAACGCCGCATTGATCAGCGCCGTAAGTGTCTGGTCGGGGGAACCGGCCCGCACCACGTCGATCGCGTCCTGCAGTGCATCGAGCGCTATCCCCAACCTTAGTGCACGGTAGAGCGCCTCCACATCCGCGGTCCACTCGGCGTCGTCGGCGGGCAGCGGCCGGCCAAGGTGCCGGTACACGTCTGCGGACAACACCCAGGCGGACAGCGGCGGGGAGGTCGCCGCCGCTGCCCGAAGCGGCGCCGCGCGGGCTTCGACGCCGCGCTCCTCCCGCTCCTGCGCGTGGCGGCGGTTGAAGGTGCAGAGCGCCTCGCTCCACGCGGCGTCCCCACCCTCCACGAGAGGGACCATTCCACCAAAGGTCCCCGCCGTGCGCCAACCTCCACTCGCCGCGGCCATGGCGAACGCGACTTCCGCGTCATTGAAGGCCCGCCACCGAGCCATCTCCTCAGCGCTGGGCGGGTAGCCATCCAACAGAGCGTTCAACTGGGGGCGCGTCAACTCGGCCCCCGCTGCATCGCAGAACCTACCGGCTGGGCCCATATCCACATACCGCGGGTAGCCGAAGGGGAGCACTGTGGTCGGGCCGCCCGTCTGTGCGAGGAGCGCCGACCACTCCGCAGTCGATAGCGGGGTCGAGCAGGGAGGAGGGGGGAGATCGTCCCGAAGACACACCGCTTTGGCCGGGTCCGCCGGCGGCTCAAAACACCGGCCGGTGTTCAGGTCGCGCATGCAGGGCGTGTCACCGGGTGGCTCCGCCGTGGCTTGCAGGGGCAGCGCGATGAGCAAACAAAGGGCGCACGTGCGGGAAAAAATGGGCACATTGCCAGGGAACATTTCAGCATTCTACCACGGGACCGGCCCCCCTCCGAGAGACGTAGTACTCTGCCGCTTCGGAGCAACCCTGTGGCGGACCCGCGCACCTGGCTCGACCTCTTCGCGTCTCAGCATTCGCTGGGCGACGCCGCGCGGGAGGATCTTTCCCGGCTGCTCGATGAGCCCACCCAGAGCCAGCCCCCGTTCGAAGACCTCGGGCAGATCGGGATCGGCGGCTGGGGAGAGGTCCGCCGTGTACGGGATTCCAAACTTGACAGGACGATCGCCAAGAAGGCGTTGAGGCCCGAGATCGCGGCGAACGCCAGCGCCGTCGCTCGGTTCTTGGACGAAGCGCGCGTCACCGCGTTCCTGGACCACCCCGGGGTCGTGCCCGTCCACGAGCTGGGGCGAACGCCCGACGGCGCCTGGTATTTTACGATGAAGGAGGTTCGCGGCCAGACGTTGTCTGCGGTCCTGCAAGCGCGGGAGGACGGCGACATGGAGTGGCCGCTCATCCGGACGATCGAAGCGTTTCGACGTGCCTGTGAGGCCGTCGCGTACGCGCACGTGCGGGGGGTAGTCCACCGCGACTTGAAGCCTGGAAACATCATGTTGGGCGAATTCGGCGAGGCGTTCGTGCTCGATTGGGGGCTCGCGCGCAGGAGGGGGGTGGCCGCGCCCGTTGACGCTGGCGTGAGCTTGCCGCCCGCGCCCAACGTGACCGGGGGCCGTACGCTGGCTGGCTCGCTGCTCGGCACTCCGCAGTACATGAGCCCCGAGCACGCCTCGGGGATGCCCGAACGGGTTGATGCCCGCTCGGATGTCTTCGCGCTGGGCTGCATCCTGTTCGAGATCCTCGCGCGGAAGCCGGCGCTGACTGGCGAGACGTTGAGCGAGCTGCTCTCGAACGCGGCGAACGCCAAGGTCGGTCGCATCGACGCGGAGGACGCGCCGCCCGAGCTGGCGTCCATCGCGTTGCGCGCGCTTTCGCGGGATCCGGACGCCCGCTATGCCACAGCGGAGGAGATGGCCGACGACCTGGGGGCCTGGCTCGGGGGCGCGCCGGTACGCGCCCACAGGTACTCGCTGAGGGCCGCCGTCGGACGGTTCGTACGGAGGAACCGAGCCGCGGTGGGGGTCGGCGCCGTCGCCGCCCTCTTGCTCGCGCTCGCGGGCGCGGCGGCGTTCGATCGGCTCGCCGAGGAGCGAGACCGGGCGGTTCAAGCCGAGCGGGGCGCAGAGCAGGCGCTGGCTGCGTCCCTCGGTCAGCGGGCGACCACCGCGCTCGCCGCGCGTCTGCGGCCGGACGCGGACCTGCTCGCCGCCGCCGCGTTGGAGTTGGCGCCCGAGCCCTCAGCGCGGGGGGTGCTTGTCGCGCTTGGGGGGATGCCCCACCCCGCCTTGGAGTGGGATTCGGTCGGCCTGCCGGGCACGGCGGCGATGGCCCTCTCCGAAGACGGCTCCCGCGCGTACGTGATGAGCCCTCGGGGCCTGGTCTGGGTGGTGAAGCGAGAAGTGGGGGCGCTCCCTGGACAGATCGGGGCGATGAGCGGGGTCTGGACCGGGTTGGAGGTGACGCCCGAGGGTTTGTTGATGGGGGGCGGAGACACGGCCGCGATGCGGATCGTTGATCCCGACAGCTTTGCGACACGCCGAACGTTCGGCGAGCGCGGCCAGAACGTTCGGACGGCGCACCTCATCGACGGGGGTGCTTCGATCATCAGCGTGGATGGGGATGACGCTGTGCGGATTCGCTCGTTCGCTACGGGCGATGTCGAGCAGACCGTCGACTTGCGGCTCGGGGTCAACGAGGACGTGCGGGCGCCACAGATCCCCGACGTGGAGGCCACTCCGTCGCTGCTGTTCCTCGGCTCCACGCGGGGCGTCGTCCTCGCCTTTTCGCGCGCTTCGAAGCTGATCGTGGGCATTCTGCCCGGGGCGCCCGTGGGGACCGAGATCCTCCGAGCGTCTCCGGATGGTCGGTGGTTGGCGGCGGCGGGCGGCGCGCGGCGGGGGCTCGGGGTGTGGGAGGCCCCAGCCACGGCTTCGCTCCCCGGCGCGGTAGGCGGAATCGAGGTCCCCGCGGGCCAGACCCGCGCATTGGCGTGGTCCGCGGACAGCAGCCTCTTGGCGCTGGCCCTGGAGGATGGTGTCGTCGAGATCCGCAAAGCGCCTCGTTGGGAGCGGGTCCTGAGCCTCCGCGCATCCAGCTTGCAGCTCGCCGATCTTGCCTTCCAAGGCGCCACGTTGACCACCGCGGACGTCTCGGGGCGGGTGCGGCGTTGGTCGCTGCCGCCCGGGGGGTTCTCCGTGGCACGGCCCCGTGCCTTCGAGGGGGCGCCACAGGTCCCGTCGCTCGCGGTGCTTCGGCTGGGCATGGACGTTGCAGGCATCGACCTTCGGCATTTGCCCTCGCAGCTTGGCGACCCGCTAGACGCGCGATGGGTGGGCCGAGGCACGGTCGCCATCACCCGGGGCACAGGGGGCGTCCGAGTGCTCTCGGATGCCGGGGAGTTGGTTCAGACGCTCGCCGGCGAGCCCGGCCCCACCCGCGCACTGGCCACGTCCAAGGAGCACATCGCCGCGGTCGGCGCCTTCGCGGGGGTCAGCGTCTGGCGCACGGCGACGGGGGAGCGCCTGCCGCAGCTCCTGCCGGGCGGGGATGTACGCCTCCTGGCGCTGGACTTCTCCGAAGACGGTCAACACCTCGCGGCCGCGAGCGCCGACGGGGCGGTCTACGTGTTCGGGCTGAAAGGCGGCGCGCCGAAGATCCTGGAGGCGCCAGGCAGCGACGCGATCTCGATCGCCTTCGGTCCGTCTGGCGAGCTTGCGGTCGGGACGCGCCAGGGCACAACCGAGCGCTGGGATGTGCGCGAGGGGCGGCGCATCTCCGCTACGGAAGGCGCGGGCGGCAAGGTCACGGCGGTGACCTGGGATCCTGCGCACCTACTGGTGAGCGGCACCGCGGGGGGGCTCGTCCGCATTGAGGACGCCGACAGCGAGCTGGCCAGGTTTCCCGTGCCATTTTCGATCGATAGTGTTGTGCAGCAAGATGTGCTCGGCGCAGACGGAACGCTGCATCTGTGGTCGCTTGATGCCTTGGATGTTGGCGCGGCCGAGGCGAGGAAGGCCGCTGAGCAGTGGTCCGGCATGCGGCTCGACGGGAACCGGCTGGTGGAGGGGGGGTAGGAGCCGGGAGGGCATACACCGTTAGCGGCGCCCGCGAGCAAGCGAGCGGACCGCCGCGGCTGAACGCGGAGCGAGGAGCGGGACGCGAGCTGGCGAGCGTTCTTCGCGACGACCGCCGGCGGACGCGGATGTTGGAGGGGCCCCCGGCGCAGGTACTCCGGCGTCGGGGCGTGGTCGCTCCCGCTACATTGGAGACCGGCGCCCGCATTGGGATACACCTGGGTTGCCCTTGGAGCGCCGTTGACCTCCTTCGCCCGTGCCATCTTCGTGTTCACCACGCTCGGCCTCTCAGTGACACCCTCCTGGGCCGAGGACGCCCCCGCCCCCGCGCCGGCCCCTGTCGCGCCCGGACCGGCGCCAGCTCCGGAGCCGCCCCCTCCGCCCGCCGCAGCGCCGGTCGCCCCGCCCGCTCCACCGCCGCCCGCCCCGATGCCAGACTTCGGGCCGCCCCCGGTGCCGCCCCCGCCGGTGCCCGCCGTGAAGTTTCCAGGCACGGAGACCTGGCCCGACTTCATCCCCCTGAAGGCGACGGAGGGGCGCAACCTGCACCCGTACGGCTATCGGCCGGTGCGCAAGATCAACCGGAAGTTCGTCGCCGCGGGTGCCGGTGTGTTCGGCGGCGCGTACATCGGCGCGATGGCGTTCGGGTGGCTCATGAGCGAGACGGGGTACCCCGAGGGCGTCGGGTATCTGGTGGTGCCGATCGTCGGGCCCGCGGCATGGGGCTACAGCAGCGACGGCTACACCGACACGACAGAGCTCGTGCTCTTGGACACGGTGGCTCAAGCGACGGGTGTCGTGCTGCTGACGGTGGGCCTGATGGGCCGCGAAGGCTGGGAGCGAACGCCGGGCTTTCTGCTCGTCCCGGTGGCGGACGCCCGCGGGGCCGGGCTCGCAGCTTCCGGAAGATTCTAGCGTGGGGCTTGCCCCCCACAAAGTAGGGCCCACCCCATCATCTTGACGTTCCCCGCGCTCTCGTCGCGCAGACCGTCAGCCTAAGGGCTTGATGTCACTCGCCGAATGCCTGGCCCGGTCCTTGCACCGCATCGCGACATGCCCCCCACCCTCTCCGTTGATGTCGCGATCCTCGGCGCCGGCACCGCCGGTCTAGCCGCGTACCACGCTGCCGTACAGGTGACCGACCGGGTCTTGCTCATCGAGGGGGGCCCCGTTGGCACGACCTGCGCTCGTGTGGGCTGCATGCCGAGCAAGCTCCTCATCGCGGCCGCAGATGCCGCCCACGCGGTAGAGGCTGCACCAGGGTTCGGGGTGGGGACGGCAGGCCGCGCGCTCGTGGACGGACGGCGTGTCATGGACCGGGTTCGTGAGGAGCGGGATCGCTTCGTGGGGTTCGTCCGGCAGTCTGTCGAGGCGATCCCCGCCTCTCGGTGGCTCCGGGGGGACGGCGTCTTCCGGGACGCACACACGCTCGAGGTGGGCGATGTGACGGTCAAAGCTGGCCAGATCGTCATCGCCACCGGCTCGCGGCCGATGCTCCTCCCCCTCTTCGACGGCCTGGGAGATCGCCTCCTCGTCAGCGACGACGTGTTCATGTGGCGCACCCTCCCTGCGTCGGTGGCGGTGTTCGGACCCGGGATCGTCGGCCTGGAGATCGGTCAGGCGCTCCACCGACTCGGGGTCAGGGTCCATGTGTTCGGCAAGGGCGGCGCGATCGGACCGCTCTCCGACCCGAAGATCCTCGCCGAGGCCGAGCGGGTGTTCGGACAAGAGCTGGCGTTGCACCCGGATGCTCACGTGCAGAGCGTCGCGAGGGAAGGGGACCAGGTGGTCGTGACTTTCCTGGCCGGGGGCTCGCGACACACCGAGCGCTTCGAATACGCGCTCGCGGCCGTGGGCCGGATCCCGAACGTGGACCACCTTGGCCTGTCTCGCGCGGGACTGGACCTGGATGAACACGGTGTTCCGCTCTTTGATCGCAGGACGTTGCGCTGTGGAGAGAGCTCCATCTTTCTCGCGGGCGACGCCGACGGCGATGTGCCTGTGCTGCATGAGGCCGTTGACGAAGGGGCCCTGGCTGGCGGCAATGCCGCCCGCTTCCCCGACGTCCGGGCCGGTCATCGGCGCACTCCGATGTCCATCGTGTTCACCGATCCGCAGCTCGCGGTGATCGGCGAAGGCTGGGCCACGCTCCGGGACCGCAACCCGATCGTGGGCGCGGTGTCGTTTGAGCGACAAGGGCGCAGCCGGGTGATGCTCGTGAACCAGGGCCGCCTTCATATCTACGCGCACCGCGTCACGGGACGCCTGCTCGGCGCCGAGATGATCGGACCGGACGCCGAACACCTCGCGCATCTGCTCGCCTGGGCGCACCAGCTCAAGCTCACCGTGATCGCGATGCTCGCCCTCCCCTTTTACCATCCGGTCATCGAAGAGGGCCTCCGCACCGCGCTGCGCGATGCCGCACGTCAACTTCCCCAACCCAAGGCAGAACCTCATGCTCCACATCCTTGAAGGTCACCGCATCCCAGACGCCACCTTTCGCATCCGCTCGCGTGGGACGGCGCGTGACGTCACCACCGCCGAGATCTTCGCAAACAAGATGGTGATCGCGTTTGGCGTGCCGGGCGCGTTCACCCCGACCTGCTCCTCGACCCACGTGCCCTGGTACGAGGAGCTCGCGTCGACCTTCAAGCGTCGCGGAATCGACGACATCGTCTGCATCAGCGTGAACGACAGCTTTGTCATGGACGCCTGGAAGCGGGCGGAGAACGCGGACAGTATCACCTTTCTCGCCGACGGCAATGGCTCGCTTACTGAGGCGATGGGCCTGCTGGTGGACAAGACGGCGGCCGGCCTGGGGAGACGGTCCCGGCGCTACTCGATGGTGGTGCGCGACGGTGTGATCGAGCGCATGTTTGTCGAAGGCCCCGTGGGCGACCCCCTGGAGGTCTCCGACGCGGACACGATGCTGACCTTCCTCGGTGGCGCGGCGCCCCACGACATCGTGTTGGTCACGAAGCCGGGCTGCGAGCACTGCGCCCGCGCCAGGGCGATGCTCGTCGAAGCCGACCTCCCGTGGGCCGAGCTCCCGGCTTCCCCCCGCGTCCTGCGTGCGCTGCCCGGGGCCCGGACGACCCCGCAGGTGTTTGTGGACGGCAGGCACGTCGGCGGTGCCGATGACCTTGGGGCATGGCTTGGTCCGCGCCCGCAGGCGTAGCGCCTCGGCCCCCCTCCATCGCGACGTGGACGGGCTCCGCTATCGGGATGTCGGCGAGGGTCCGGTGCTCGTGTTCGTTCACGGCCTGGGTGTCTCCAGCCGGTACTTCGTGCCGCTCATGTTGGCCCTCTCTGGGAGCTTCCGGTGCATCGCGCCGGACCTGCCCGGCCACGGGGAGAGCACCGGGCCCGCCGGCGGCCTCGGCATCGACGCACTGGCACGGGCGCTGGACGAGTTTCTCGACGCGCGCGGGCTTCGCGCCGGCGGGTGCACGCTCATCGCGAACTCGCTCGGCTGCCAGGTGGTGGCCTCGCTGGTCGACCGCCGCCCCAAGGGGGTCACGGGTGTCGTCTTCGTCGCGCCAACCATCGACCCCGCGACGCGCAACCGCTTCTGGCACGCGCTCTTCGCCGCGTCGGTACGTGAACCGCTGTCGTTGCTGCCGATCCTGGTCTGGGACTACCTGAGGTTTGGGCTACGCCGGTTCCTCACGGCGAGCCGCGATGCGCTCGCAGACGACCTCACCGTGCATCTCCCGATGGTGCAGGTGCCCGCGCTGGTGATCCAGGGGGCACGCGACCACATCGTCACCGTTCCGTGGGCCTCCTCGGTCGCCGCACAGCTCCCGTTTGGGGAGCTTGCCGTCATCCCGGATGGGGCGCACGCGGTCCACTACAGCCGGCCCGAGGTCGTCGCAGCTCTGATTCAATCGCTTTACCGACGCAGCCAGGCCCTCGCGGCCCCGCCTCTACCCGGGCCTCAGCACCACCAAGGCGATCTCCGGCGGCGCCCGCCACCGAATGGGCGCGACCGACCAGCCGATGCCGCGGTGAACGAAGAGCCAGGTTCCACGCGGGTGGCGGTACCACCCCCATGGGAAAGCGCCGCTCCCCTTTGGCAGGAAAAAGGGCCCGGCGAAGGGGAACCGCACCTGCCCCGCGTGGGTGTGCCCGGCGAGGACGGCGAACACGTCGGGGTGGCCGAGCTCCGGGAATAGGGCCGGGGAGTGCGTGAGCGTGAGGGTCGGGGTGCCATCGAGCTCCGCGTAGGCGGCGGCCACGTCGGGGTCGCCAGCCAGACAGTCGTCGGTGCCGGCGAGGCGGATCGGGCCGACGCGCAGGGAGCGGTTGTGGAGGAGCGGGATGCCGTGGGCGCTCAACACCGCCTGCCACTCCGTGCGGCGCTTTTGCTTCTGATCTTGCTGGTTCCCGAGGTAGCCGGGGTCGTGGGGCGAGCGGGGATCGGGCGTCAAGCCCCAATACTCCCAGTTGCCGATGATCGCGTAGGTGCCGAGGCGGCCGGGGGGTAGGCCGGCGAGGAACCGGTGGGCGACCTCGATCTGGAAGCCGCGGGTCACGACGTCGCCGGTGAGGACGACCAGATCGGGTGGATTCTCCGCCGCGATGCTGGAAAGCTCGGCGAGGAGGTCGTCTACCCAGGGTTCAGGCCCGCGCAGGTGAACATCCGACAGGTGCAGGATCCGGAGCGGCTCGGTCAACCCCCGGACCGGGACAACGTGCTCGGTGGTCTCCCAGCCGCCCAGCTCGTTCCAGCCGTGACGGGCAGGCCGCAGCACGCGTGAACCGCCCGGCGCCGGCGCCGGGGGGACCCGCCCCGCGGCCGGAAAAACTTCGCCGCGCCGCACGCCCCGCGAGACCCCGCGGGCGAACTTGTAGGCTTGTTGCAGATCCTGGAGGCTCACGGGTGGGGCTCTGATAAGGCCCCCCTATGCCGGTCCCAGACCCCGACCTCCTGCGCTACGCCATCGCCGCGGAGCTCGCCGCAGTCGCGGCCTCCCACCTCCTCCGGCGCCGCCCCCGCCACGTCGATCACAAAGGCGCCATCGACCTCGTCACCGAGGTTGACCTCGCGTCGGAGGCAGAGATCCGCAGAGTGTTGGGCGAGCAGACGCCCGACATCCCCGTGCAGGGTGAAGAAGGCGGGGGCATCACCACCGGCTTGCGTTGGGTCGTGGACCCGCTCGATGGCACGACCAACTTCGTGCATGACTACCCCGCCTATTGCGTCAGCATCGCGCTCGTCGATGGGGTTGTCCCCTTGATCGGCTGCATCGCCGACCCCGTTCGGGACCGCGTCTATCTGGCCGCCAAGGGGCATGGCGCTCAGGTCCGCTGGGTCGAGGGCCAGCGCCGCCACACCGGCACCCTCCGCGTTTCGGACACCCGCACGATCAACGGCGCGCTCGGGGTGACCGGCTTTCCGTACGACCGTCGCGAACGTGCCGCGCTCTACCTGCGCTATGTCGAGCGTGCGTTGATGAGCAGCCAGGCGATTCGCCGCAGCGGCTCTGCCGCCATCGACCTGGCGACGCTCTCGTCCGGCGCCGCCGACTACTTCTGGGAGTTTGGGCTCAAGGCCTGGGACACCTCCGGGGGCGTTGTGCTCATCGAAGAGGCTGGCGGCAAGGTCTCCCGCCTCGACGGCAGCGTCCACCACCCCGGCGACCCGGAGATCGTGGCCACCAACGGTTGGTTACACGACGAAGTGTTGAAGATGCTCGCGGAGCCCCGATGATCCCCCTCCTCGCTTTGCTCTCCCCCGCCGTGGCCGGAGATGGTCAAATCACCCTGCTGATCACCAACGCGACCGAGGTCGCCCGCAAGGAGAGGGGTGCGGCGTTGATCACCGTCGCCAGCGTGTTCATGGACGTGGACAAGAAGACCCAGAAGGTCATCGCCACCCGCATGTCGGAGAGCCTGATCGCCCGCGGGATCGAGGCCAAGGTGGAGCCCGCGACCATCTCCTTTCCGTCGCCCAATTTCACCGCATTTTATTTATGGGACCCCACCGCGAGCGCGTTGATGCCCGTGACCCTTGCGTTGGGTGAATACCAGGTGCTCCAAGTCAATGTGCAGAACCCCGACGAGATCGTCGCCGCCGAGACGAGCAGCCTCGTCGTCGGGATGGCCAACCTGTTCGGGTACGACCTGAAGCAAGAGGTCAACGCGCGCGCTGCGCCGATTTTGTTGCAGGAATTACAGGCGCAGGGGGTTCAAGCAGTCGCGGCGTGGTGATTCGGCGGTGGCCCGTCGCCGGCCGGTGACTATGCTTGCCGCCCATGATTCACGTCCTCTATGAAAACCCCTCCTGGCTGCCTGCGCTTGGCGATGCGCTCGACCGCCGCGACCTTCCCTGGCGCCCGGTCCTTGTCGACGGCGGCGGGTTTGACCTGATGGCCGAGCCCGAGCCGGGCTTGTACGTCAACCGCATGAGCCCCTCCGCCCACACCCGCGGGAATGGTGATGGCGTCGTATTCTTACGGGAGTATCTGGCCTACCTGGATCGCTGGGATCGGCGGGTCGTGAACGGCACGGGCCCGTTCCACCTGGAGGTCAGCAAGGTCCGGCAGCACATGATCCTCGAGGCCGCGGGCATCCGCTCGCCCAGGACCATCGCGGTGGTCGGCACCCGCGGGCTCAAAGAGGCCGCCCGGTCGATGCAGACCCCGTTCATCACCAAACACAACCAGGGCGGCAAGGGCCTCGGCGTGCGGCTCTTCCACGCGCTCGATCCCTTCGATGCGTACGTCGATGGCCCGGACTTCGAGCCGGCCTTCGATGGCGTCACCCTCCTGCAGCAGTACATCGCGCCGCCGCAGCCCTACATCACGCGCATCGAGATCGTGGACGGCAAGTTCCTCTACGCGCTGCGCGCCTCGACGGAGGGGGGCTTCGAGCTCTGCCCGTCGGACGCCTGCGCCGCCGATGACGCCTTCTGCCCCGTCGGCGCCACCGGCAAGTTCGGCGTTTCGCCTCTCACCGCCGACGACCCCATGGTCCGCGCCTACATCGGGCTCTGCGCGCGTCACGGCATCGACGCAGCGGGCATCGAGTTTGTCGAGGGGGGAGACGGTCGCCGCTACACCTAC
>CANKNP010000118.1 GCA_947483545.1 Deltaproteobacteria bacterium
AGCGGCGGCAGCGCAGCAAGGATCGTCTGGAGTTCGGGGGAAAGGGCGTCGAGGTTGAGCATGCTTCACCTTCGGCTTGTATATCCGAAGGAGAGGCACCGCGCCAGCGCGGCTCACGATGCGATTTCACGAACCTGGCGTGCACCCGCGCACCGCATCGCCATTGTGAACCCCGAGCAAAGCGCGTCCCCTCCAGAGGCTCCCCTCTGAGCGTCACCCAGGAACCTCCATGATGTCCCCCCCCCCCCCGTTCTGAACACCCTCGCATGCGCGCTTAGCCTTATGCTCGCTTTCCACTCGCACCTCGCCGCAGCGGCTTGCCCTGGACCGTACGCCTGCAAAGCCTGTGATGGCGGCACTGGCGCCGACATCTGCACGTTCACCTCGACCACGGTGACCTGCAGCTTCAACGACATCGCCGCGACGCAGGGCGCCGAGGGGAACTTCTACAACACGTCGTCGACAGCGTTCCGCGGATTCGGGACGGATGGCATCGGGGAGCAGTTCTGCTGCGAGTACACGGGGCTCGTAGATGCCTGCAACGACTACACCGCGCCGATCGTGGAGTCGTTCACGGGTACGAACTACGCGGACACGATCAAGCTGCAGTACTCGAGCTCGCATCTCGGGTGCGCCGACGTCGTGGTGGACGCGATGGGGGGCAATGATGACATTCTGGGATCCCCGCTGCTGGCCCTGAACTATTTGGAGGTGCTGAACGGGGACGGTGGGAACGACACGATCCGCGGGGAAGGGGGGACCGATGAGATCCACGGGGGTGACGGGAACGACACGATCTGGGGCGGGAACGACGACGACGAGTGCTACGGCGACGATGGCGACGACCAGATCAAAGGGGACGACCGGAGTGATTACCTGGAGGGAGGGGACGACGAGGATCAGGTCTGTGGTGGCGACGGGAGCGATGTGATCCTGGGCGGAGCTGGGGATGACCTGCTGTTCTCTGGCGTGGGCAACATTGGGATCCAGACGGTGACGGGAGGTGGGGACTGGGACGAGGTTGGAACCAGTACCTACGCGGTACTCTATGACTACGACGCCATCATCACGTCCTGCCCCTGGTAGTCGAGGTGTTTCGCGCCGCGTTGGTGCTCGTCTGTGCCTGCTCAGACTATGCGGTCATCGCGTCGACCGAACTGGCGCCTGCCCCTGTGGATGCAAATCGTTGGCCCGGCACGGTGTTGTCCGTCCCGTCGTTCGGCGGGGTGAAGCCTCCGGTCTGTTCCGAGGTTCTGCCGGCGGCGGTCGGGATTTCCGAGGCGGGGTCATGCGAACGGCTGGCGTCGGTCACGTGGGACCTTCTCGTAGAATGGGAGGTGCCAACTCCAGAACACGAGTGGTGGTCACTCATGGTATTGCCGGGGGCCGTCGCCGCCCCGGACGTGGTGGCATCGGTGATGGGAGAGGGGCTTCTGTTGGTGGCTGGGAATAGCGGTGCTCAAAATGGGTGGCTGCCGATGACGGGTCACGACGACGGTAGTCCGGTCGCCTTTGCGAGAAACCTGGGAGGTGGTTTGATGGCGACCTGGGTGGAGCCCACAGATAATACGGGTGCATTCGTCATTCGTGCCTGGACCCAGGACGATGACACGACGGTGAGTTCGGACGAGTTCGACGATGCGCATGCCCTCTCAGCTTGGCGAGATGTCAATGCCGATGGCGCCGCGGAGTTCGTTGGCCACAACGTGTGCGTGGGTGCGGACGGCACGACGATCGCCCATGTTCCCGGGACCTTCGGAAGTTCCACCGCCATGGCCGCCCACGGCGACTTCGACGACGACGGTGACATCGAGGTCGCCAGCACCCATGGCATCTGGGATGCGCTGACCGGCGACCTCGTGCCCTGGTCCGGCCTCTCCGAGCTCACCTTTCGCGGCGGCGCGGTCCAGATCGACGGCGAGGTGGCGCTTTTGGGCACGGATGGAGCCGGGGCTTTCCGTGCGAAGCCTGACGGGGAGGTCGTCTGGTATTTTCCATTCCCTGGCTTCGACCAGGAGGACATCGCCATCGGCGACGTCGATGGCGACAGCGTCCCCGAGTTGGCCGTGGGCGCGCTCGGGGGCCTCTGGCTCTTCGACGCGAACGGGGTTGTGCGTTGGCGCGTGGACGTCGGAACGGCGGGCGACATCGCTGAAGCCACCGCCGTGGTGATGGCCGACCTCGACGCAGACGGCGCCTACGAGATCGTCACCCATGGCGGCTCGGGGCTGCGCCTGTTCCGTGGCATCGATGGCACGCTCCTCGCCGAGGATCTTTCCATCGGCAACACCAGCATCTCCGCGAGCCCCGTGATCGCCGACGTCGACGCCGATGGCAGCGCCGAGATCGTTGTCCTCAGCCAGGTCCGTGACACCGAGCAGTGGGTACTACGCTCGTACGGCCCCGCCGAAGGCCGCTGGGCCCGCACTCGTCCGGTGTGGAACCAGCTCGACTACGACGTCACCACGATCCAAGACGATGGCCGTCTCGCGGTGTGGCCGATCCCCAACTGGGAGACCTACAACAGCTTTCGCGCCCAACCCGCGCACGACGGGGCGAACCCGGACCTCACCGTCCAGGCCACCGACCTGTGTTGTGACGCTGATACCGTCCAACTTGCGGTACAGCCGTCCAACTTGGGAAGCGTGGACGCCCTCGCCGGCGCCACCATCACGCTCACCACCAACGACGGCACCGGGTGGCGCACCGTGGCGACGCACATCCTGGCCGAAGGCATCGAGGCGAACATCGCTGCGGCTGGCTTTGTGTTCAGCGTGCCGCGTGCGGATTGGGGCAACCTCCAGGTGCTGCACATCACCGGCACCGACGGGGACGAGTGCGACTTTGTGAATGATCGCGTGCCTGTGGACCTCGTCTGCGCCGAATAAGTATCATGCATCATGTGTCATGTGTCATGTGTCACCGATGCTGTTCGACATCGGCGGGGGCCCTCATCCGCCGCCGAGTATGGCGGCACCTTCTCCCGGAGGGAGAAGGGAGGAAGGTTGAGCGTTCTCGCAAAGGCGCTGAGGCGCAAAGGAAGAAAGGGCTCTTCAGGGGGCGGGTCGTCGCGCGTTCCGCCATGTATCATGTGTCGCAGCGTATGTATCACCTCTTCCCTCCCCTTCGGGTCCGCGAGGCGGGTTGGGGTGGCCGCAGGTCGGAGGGGGCTGGGTCTGCGTCCCGGGGGAGGTCACCGGCATCCCCCGCCGGTTCGGCCAGCCCTGTCCCGATTCGGCGTTCCTCCTCGCCGTGCTCACGCTGCCGTGCTCAAGGCGAGGGAGGCCACGGGCCTCCTCACGTTCGTGCTCGTCGATCGGCTCCTGGCGACGTTGACTCCGCTTGCGGCGCTGGGCGCCCGCGGATGGCGATGCGTCGGATCGGGCCGGAGCGATAGCCGAGGGTTCCTCAACACCCACGGGGAGCCCTCATCCGGCGCCGAAGACGGCGCCTCCACCCTCACCCCTCCGTCCAAGCCCCCGCCCGCTTCAAGTTCGCCTCTGCCTGGTCTGCCGACATGCCCCCGCCCTCGACCGGCGGGTAGTCGTCGAACATCGGGAACACGTCGGTGCCGCGCACCCTGCGGCGCATCTGCAAAAAGTGCAGGTAGTGCTCCGGCCAGCGCCAGACCCACGGCTCGAACGCCTTCGCGATCGCCTGCAAGCTGGCCTTGGGCGAGCCCTGCCAGGGCAGCTCCTCGCCGATGACGACCTTGTGCCGGGCCTCTCCAGGCATCCGCAGCACGTAGGTCGGTAGCAGCGCTGCCCCGGTCTTCTTCCAGATCTGGACAGGTTGAACGCTGAAGTTCGCCCGTCGCCCCAGAAAGTCCACCGTCTCCCACTTCTGGCCGCCCCCGCCGTCGAACGCGAGGCCGAGCACCTCGTTGCGGTGCAGACAATCGAACGCCGGCCGAAGGAATCGAAACACGTTGATGTGCTGCACCGGCAGCAGCTTCTCCATCTCCCAACGGCGCTCGAGGGTCTTCTTCCAGAGCGGCGTGGTGCGCGTCTCCTTGAGGATCTCGGCCCACACCGGCGGGGGTGCCGAGAGCTGGCTCATCGTGTACCCGACGTGCCCCAGCGCTGGCATGATCATCTGGTTCGCGCCGAAGTGCCCGATCAGCACGATGGCGCCTTTGCCCTTGGCGCGCGCGCGATCCAGGTTCTCGCGCCCGACGATCTCGCACACCTCCCCGATCGTGCTCGGACCCAGGTAGGGGTACCGCAAGACTTCGAGCTCGTTGTACATCGTGAGTCGGAAGGTGTCCCGGAGGATCTCCCCCTCGCTCCTGGGCATCTCCCTGCCCTTGAAGATCCGCCGGAGCTCGTCCTGCATCTCGGCGCTGCCCATCCGCCGGACTGCGCCGCCTCCCACGCGCGAGATGCCCTCCAAGGCCGACCTTGGCAGACGATTCAGCGCGGCCAACCCCGGGTAATAGAGCCCGAGGCCCGCGAGGTCTTTGAGCAGCAGCACGGGGTTCTGCGTCGGCTTCATACGCGATCATCCCGCTCGGGGTTGAGGGGCTGGGCCAGCACCCCCTTCTTGTCGATCTTGCCATTGGGAAGCTTGGGAATCTCTGCCCAGAACTCCACGATCCGCGGGACCTTGTACAAGGCCATCCGGTCGCGACAGTACGCTTGTACCTTTCGCACAGTCAGCGACGAGCCTGGCCGGGTCGTCACGATCGCACGGGCGACCTCGCCGCGCAGCCGCTCCTCCGCCCGCACCACCACGACGTCCCGGACCTCGGGGTGCTGCTGGATCACCTGCTCGATCTCGAGCGGGAACACCCGGATGCCGCCGATCTTGAGCATCTCCGAGCGCCGGCCGGTGAAGTACACGAACCCGTCTTCATCCTGGCGAACGAGATCGCTCGTCGCGTACCAGCCGTTCTGGAACTGGGCGGCGGTCTCGGCCGGCATGTTCACGTAATGGGAGATGATCGCCGGGCCGCGGATCCAGAGCTCACCGGGTTCGCCGGGGGCGACGTCCACGCCTTCATCGTTGACGATGCGGATGTCGTAGGTCGGGATGGGCTTTCCGGTGCTGCCGGCGCGCAGGGGCCCGCTGGCCAACATGCCGAGCCCGACCCCCGTGGCTTCGGTGCAGCCCCAGACGGGCAAAAAGCGCGCCTTGAAGCGTGCCTCCATACGGGCGTGCGTCTCGGGCGAGACATACGCGCCGCCGGCTTCGAGCACGCGGAGGCTCGGCAGCTCCAGGTCGTTGCCGTCCAAGAAGTCCAGCAGCATCTCGTAGAAGCTCGGCACCGCCATCATCCAGGTGATGCCGTGTGTGTTGATGGCGTCGGCCACCATGCGCGGGTTCAGCGAATCGACGACGACAAAGGCGCTGCCGTACAGGATGGACCGATGGAACAGCTCATGCGGATGCGCGAACACGCTGAACATGCCCATGTAGACGTCGCTCGGTTGAAAACCCAGGCCCTCGGCGGTGGCTACGGCGTTGACGATGATGTTCCGGGAGGTCGTGGACGCGCCCTTGGGCCGACCCGTCGAGCCCGACGTGTAGTTGTAGTAGCAAACGGTGTCCGGACCGGCCTCGAACGCCGCACGTTGGCCGGCAAAGCGCGCGTGGTCCGCCCAGCGGGTCTCGCCGTGGCGCGCGGGTAGATCCACGTAGATGATCTGGCGCGGGTCCGGCAGCAGCGGCAGGAGGTGCTTGAGCAGCGTGTCCTGGGAGTTCTCGGTCACCACGGCGCGCACCGATGCGGTGGTGAACTGGTCCGAGACCTGGTCCGGGTGCAGCTTGAAGTTGACGGGCACCTGAATCGCGCCCATGCGGGCACAGGCGAGGAACCCGATCACGACCTCTGGGCGCTTCTGGAGCAAGAAGCCGATGGCGTCGCCCTCGCGGATGCCGGAGGCGACGAACAAGCAGGCCACCTGGTCCACCTCGGCATCCAGCTCGGCCCAGGTCCAGGTGCGGTGCTCGCCGATGAGCGCGCGCGACGAAGGCCAACGGGCGGCGGCGCGGCGCAGCAGGGCGGACAGGGAGAGCTCTTGCAGCTCGGAAAGATCGGACATCCAGGCCTCAGCGGGGGGACAGGTACGCGGGGAGGGCGGGCGCGTCAAGATCCGGACGCGGCAGAGAGGAAGTCGCCCCAGGTGGTCTCGGAGGCCCACGACGCCTCAAACCAGGTCCGATCGAGGCGGCCTTGAACCGGGCTGTAGAGCGAGAGCCCATTCGCGTTCTTCACGGGGCCGCCCAGGTTGTAGTTCACGATCACCACATCATCCAAGGCGGCGCGCGCCACGATCGCCGCGGCGACGATGTCCGCGGTGGCGGGATCCGCACCCTCTGCGGCGGGATCCATCGCGGCCAGAAGGTCCATCATGTCGGCGAGGTCGTGGTCGGTGGAGGCGGGCCCATCGAAACCTTGCGCCTCCGAAGCGGCAAGATCGAGCATCGCAGCGGGATCTGCGGCGAGCAGCAGGGCATCGGCCACGGCGGTCAGCGCTGCGGCGAGGGGGTCCATCTTCGAGAGATCGATGGCGCTCATCGTGCTGTCGGGGATCTCATGAAAGTGCAGCGCGATGGAGCTCGCGACGCCGGCGGGGTCCAGATCGGGGTCCTCGACGAGGTCCGAAAATCCCTCGTAGTCGTAGCCATCGAAGTTCTCGTAGTCCTGCGAGGCGACGTAGACCCCGACATCGTTCCGCACCTGCTGGGCGATCTCCCAGTTGGCCATATTGCAGGCGTCCATCCCCAGCAGATCGAGCGGCGCGCCGATCTCGGCCGTCACGACGTCCAAGATCTCCAGCAGCTCACCCTGTGCTGGCGAGATGTCGGAGCCGCTGCCCTCGTCCCAGGAGATGCCCTTGGTGCCGGACCCTTCCGGCGCGACGGACCAGCCCCAGCCGTGATCCCAAAGGATGAGCGCGTAGTGATCCGCGGGGAACATCTGGATTCCCCACTGCGCGAACGCGGCGATGACCGCCGGATCGCCCGAGTCCACGTCGCCGAGGTCTTCGAGCACGGGCGAGGAGACGACGCGGTCGTCGCCGTCCGGCTCGGCCCGGTAGCGCCTCGCGCCGGTCCAATTGCCGTCGAGCCGGGAGTAGTCGGTGCTCCGGTCGATCTGCACGATGAAGTTGACCTCCGTCGAGGCGCCGAGGGCCTCCAGCTCATTCATGTCGCCAAGGGCCCACTCCTCCAGGTCGTTGTCCCCGTTCATGAAGACCATCACCGTCCATTTGGCGTGGCCGGTGGTGGCGTCCACGTCGAACGTGACGCTTGCAACGCCGGACAGCCCCGTGGTGTCGGTCACGGCGAGGGTGCAGGTCTGGGTTCCGGCGGCGAAGCTCAGGGAGACGGTCGAGCCCGCGGCGGTCTGGCCGTCTTCACAGGCCCAGGCGTAGGTGGTCAGCGCGTCCCCATCGGGGTCGTAGGAGCCCGAGCCGTCCAACGAGAGCGGCACGCCGTCGATGGCGGGGCCCGGCGTGGCGATGATCGCGACGGGGTCGGAGCCCTGGGCCGCGGTGTCATCGGAGGCGGTGTCGTCGCCCGTCGGGGGCGGGTTGTGTTCAATGAGCACGTTCGGTTCACCACGGCAGGCGAGGAGCGAAAAGAGCAGCATGGGGACCTCGAGGGCGCCCAGTGTAGCCGCGGGGATGTGAAGCGGGGGTCAGTTATGGGTCGAAGATGACAGCGCGGGCACGGCCCGCAACCCAACCCGGAGCGCCGAGGGCCCGCGCTGCTCCATGCTGGGCGGGGGGAGGACACGTCCTCCCCCCGCGCCGGCCGCGACACGCGGAGATCGGTTGCCTCCTCGGCCCGCCCGTTCCCCCGCACCTTGATACCCAAGCCACTTTGGAGCCCCCTATGCGCTGGACCCTGCTCATTCTCTTGCCTGTCCTTGGTTGCAAGGACATCACCTCGATGATCGTGGGCGGCACGGTCTCCGCTGGAAAGGAGGTGACCAAGGGCATCGTCGAGGGCGTAGAAGAAGGCCGCAAAAGCGGCGAGTCGATCGACGGCGCCATCGTGGTCACGACCGCGGCGGAGTTGGCTGCCCACGGCACCGTCACGGTGTTCGCAGTGCGCGGCGGGCCTGCGGGCTCGGAGGTGGTGCTTGCGTTTGAGAACACGGGCGACACCCCGCTGCGCGTGAGCGACGTCGAGGTGCTGGCCCTGGACGCCGATGCGTTCGTTCAACGCCCGACGGACGGAAACACGTCGCTCACGATCCCCTCGCACGCCAAGGATCAGCTGGTCATCAGCTTCGCCGTCCCACCAGAGAAGATCAAGACCGTGCGGGTGTGGGGCGCGGACTCCCCGGCGCCGGCGGTGACGGTGCCGTAGTCGGCGGACCCCGCGGCGCCGGACTTCAGCGGCGTTCTGCGGCCCGCTTCGGCGGCCAGGCGATGGGACCAAGCCGCCCAAAGAGCGCTGAGACCCTCGACAGACAGGACCCTACTTCTCTCCCGCCGACGTCGTGAACTCAATCGCCTCCGACGCGTTCCCCGCTGCGTCGGTCGCCGTGACGATGAGCGTGTACTCGCCGACCTCGACGTCCTCGATCCAGAACCAGAGTTGACCATCGGCGAGCAGCGCGCGGTCGTAGTCTTCGGTCTCGGTGGACCCTTCTTCGATGGGCCGATTGTACAGCGTGCCGCCTACATCCGCGTCGAGGCGGCCGCCGGGCAGGTCGTCTTGGGCATCGACCGCGTCGAGGGTGACCTCCATGAACGGCACGCCCTCTTCGTCGGTGCTGAAGCGCGTGATGTTCAGCGTGATCGTCGGGGCGTCGGGGCTGGTGCCGGTGTCCACGGGCTCGCCGGTGTCCTCGGGGCCGGTGTCCACCCGCTTGTCGCCGTAGATGTTGCGCGTGCAGGTGCCGTCGTCATTCTTCGTGAAGCCATCGTGACAGGGCGATCCGCAGCCGGTGAGGGCGAGGGCAGGCAGGGCGAGGAGGAAAAGCCAGCGGTTCATCGGGTACTCGGTTGCGGCATCCTACTCTGCGGGGCCGGGGGCGGTCAACGGGCGGTGCGGCGAGCGGGTGGATAGCTGTGGGGATGACTGACGACGCTGAGTTTCCGGAGGCCACTCGCATCCGTGCTGCGGCGCATTGGGGCGTGATCGACATCGTCATCGCTTTCGCCATCGAGGGCTTGGGGTCGCCGGTTCAGGCGCTGCTTTGGCTCGTCGCGGCCACGTTTTTCATGCCCGTGACCTGGATTTGGAACCGCTTCAAGCGCAAGCATCTGGACAAGAATCAGCTGTTCGTCCACTTCCACAGCGACCAGATGGGCATCGTCTGCAACCTGCTTTGGCTCGGGACGATCGGTACGTGCGGCTGTGGCTTTCCGTTTCTGCTGATCCCCGCGTTCTTGGTGATGCGCGCAGGGAGGCAGGCGGCGCTGCGGGGCGAGTGGTGGAGCGTTCCGCTGTTCGGCTGGATCGTGGGGAAGCCGGGCCCTCCTCACTCGGCCTGAAACCCAAACGCCCGATCGTGCACATACACGAGCTTGCAAGCCTCCAGATAGGCTGCGTCGTGGATGCGCCCGGCGGTGACGTAGCCCGTCTGGCCGGCTTCAAGCGTCACCGGCTCGCCGTCCGGGACGAGGCCTTCTGTGCCGCGGGTGTAGAATTGGATGCGCATCCGGCCTTCGATGACAACGGTCATGTCGTCGCCAGGGTGCGAGTGGGGCGGCTCAGCGGTGCCGGCCTCCCAACGCTCCAGCATGACCTCGACGCCATCGGGGTTCCCGGGGAAGGTCGTGCGAAGGGTGAAGCCCTCGGGGGTGCCGGGGCAGGGGACGTGGTGGTTCCAGATCGTGGTCATCGGCGCCGCGTATCGCGCCCGGTCGGGTTTCAGATTAGCCCCCGGCCCCGAGGTGTCCCCATGCCTATTCAAGCCGCCGGTCTCGGCAACGCCATCATGGACGCGCTGGTCCGTGTCGAGGACGATGCGCTGCTCGCTGAGCTCGGGCTCACCCGGGGGCAGATGCACCCGGTCGACCACGACCGCTGGGAGGCGGTCCACGCGCGCGTCGCCGACTTCGGTGTCGAGGTCCACTCCGGCGGGAGCTGCGCCAACACCATGCAGACGATGGGCCTGCTCGGGGCCGATGTGCTGTACTGCGGACAGATCGGCGATGACGCCCAGGGGCAGGCCTACGCCCGCGCGATGACCGCCAACGTGGGAAAGCACCACCTCGTGATCCACCCCTCCCACAAGACGGGCAAGTGCCTGTCGCTCATCAGCGCGCGGGACGGCGAGCGGACGATGCTCACGGACCTTGGCGCGGCGGTTCACCTGCCCGCGATCGGCGCTTTCGCAGACCACATCCGCGATGCGCGGGTCCTGCATCTCACGGGCTACTTGTTCCTGGGCGGCCCCGTCCGGGAGGCCGCTTTTGAGGCCATCCAGGTCGCAGCCGCGGCGGGCGTGCCCATCTCCCTGGACGTCGCGGATCCCTTTGTGGCCCGGATGATTCGCGAGGATCTGCTCGCCTTGTTCCGCGATCACGTGGACATCGCCTTCCTGAACCGCGAGGAGGCCGAGCTGGTGACAGGCAAGCCCCCGGAAGAGGCGCTGCACGAGCTCGCGGACCTCGTGGACACCGTGGTCGTGAAGCTGGGGAGCCAGGGTTCGCTCGTTCGGCGGGGCGGCGTCACCAGCCGCATCCAGGTCTACCCGACGGCGGTGGCGGACACGACCGGCGCGGGCGACAGCTACGCAGGCGCTTTCCTCTACGCGTGGCTGCAGGGCTGGACCCCCGCCCAATGTGGGGAGCTGGGCTCGCGGGTCGCGGCGCTCACGGTCGGCCAGATCGGCGCCGTGGTCCGAGATCAGGCGGGCCTGATGGCTGCGCGGCAGATCGTCGGGGGTGCAGCATGAGCCTGCCTGTCGAGGTGATCGAGGCCGTGCAGAACGGGAAGTGCATCCTTTTCGTCGGGTCGCGATTCTCCATGGAGTCGGCGGAGCTGGCGGATCTCGCGTACCCGGAGGCGAAGGACCTCGCCAAAGAGCTGGGCTGGAAGAAGCCCAAGTTGGCGATAGGGCAGAAGGCCAAGCCGGTCACCGCGTCCGTGGAAGAGGGCTGCGCCGGCTACGAAGCCGCGAATGGTCGCCCCGCGCTGATACGCAAGCTGCAGGCGTTGACCGACCCGAAGTGCGCGCCTTCGGAGGCCTACAAGACCGTCGTGAAGCGGTTCCCGATGATCTTCACCACCTGCGCGGACGAGCTGATCGAAGTGGCCGGCCGCGAGGCGGGAATGCCGCTGGATGTGCTGGATCGCGGCCAGAAGATCCCCGATCCCGATCCTGCGCGCCGCACGTTGGTCCGGCTCCGCGGGAGCTATGCGCGCCCCGAATCCCTGGTTCTGACCCCCGCCGATCACCAGGCCAAGCAGCTGAGCCCCGATGCGCGCAAGCAGCTCCGCACGTTGATCCGGAACAACGTCGTATTCTTCGTCGGCTACCGGTGCGACGAGGAGGAGTTCGAGCGGCTCTTCGGCGAGCTCTCGGACGCGTACGGCGGCGAACTACCCCGGTGTCACCTGGCATGTTCACAAGGTCCCATCGACGACTACCTGTGGCAGAAGTGGGTGTGGCGCGGGCTCTTGTTGTTCCTGTCGGACCCGGTCGAGTCGATGCGGGAGCTGGAAGCTCGGCTCGGCTAGCCCATGCCATTCACGTTCACGGGCACCAAGATCGTTGCCATCGGCTCCAACTACCGGGATCACGCCTTGGAGATGGGCAAGCCGCTGCCCGTGGTCCCGAAGATCTTCCTCAAGCCGCCTTCTGCGGTGATCTACGACGGCGAGGCCATCGTGATCCCGCCGCGCACCACCCGCGTCGATCACGAAGCTGAGCTTGCTGTGGTGATCGGCGAGCGCGCCAGCCGGGTCCCGAAGGCGCGCGCCTTCGACGTGATCGCTGGCTACACCGTCTGCAACGACGTGACCGCCCGTGATTTTCAGCGGGAGGACGGGGTGTTCACCCGCGCGAAGGGCTTCGACTCGTTCTGCCCGCTCGGCCCCGTGCTGGTCACCGGGATCGATCCCTCGAACCTGGCCATCCGCTGTGTCGTCAACGGGGTGGTTCGTCAACAGAGCCGGACGGACCAGCTCGTGTTCGACATCCCCACGTTGATCGCGTTCATCTCCGACATCATGACGCTTGAGCCCGGCGATGTGATCTCGACCGGTACGCCCGCTGGGGTCGGCCCTCTCTTGCCCGGCGACACCGTCACGGTCGAGATCGACGGCATCGGCGCGCTCACCAACCCCGTGATCGCTCGGGACGACCGCGGCTGATGGTCATCCCCGAGGCCGAGCGCAACGCGATCATCGCGGGGGTCCTGGCGCTGGTGCTCGGCGTTGCGGCTCAGTTCCGCTGGGCCCGGCTCACGCTTCCGTTCCTCTTTTTGATCGCCTGCGGGGTGCTCACCCGGTTCAAGATGCTCGACCGCGGTTGGGCCCTGGAGAGCCTGCGCCTCGACGCGAGCTGGGGCGTGGGCGTGCCGCTCATTGCCTGGACGATGATCGCAGCCTTGGGGTTGATCCGCCTCTCAGGTTGGCCTGCGACCGTGCTGATCGGGGCTGTTCTCGGGGATCGGTTCGCAGCGATGGGGTTGGTCCTGGGCGAAGCGGACACGGGCCGTCGCGCGCGCCTGGTGCTCGCGGCCAGCGGCGCTTCGCTCATCGGCCTGACAGGCGGACCTGCCGCGTTGGTCCTTGGTTTTGGAGGCTGGCGCACGGCGGTGCTTGGGGGGGTGCTCGCGCTCGTCGGGTGGGCCGGACCGCCGCTGGCCAACGTGGTTCGCGAGCCCGGGTTGCCCAGGCAGGCAGGCCTTGCGGTGTTGAGCGGCGTGATCGCCGTGCTTGCGGGTTGGATCCTGATGGTGGGTGGCTCCGCCGATCTGATCGCCCAGGGGATCGAAGAAGCGCCGCTTTTTCTACCGCGGGCCTGGAAGCTCACGTGCTTCGCCGGAGCCGTGCTGGCCGGCGTGATCACGGACGAAGGCGTCGCGGCGATGGCAGCCCACGCGACGTTCGAGCGTGGCCTCGATCTCATGACCTCCGTGCCCAAAGACGTCGTGCGCGTCGGCATCGCCGTGGGGGGGGGCCTCCCGTTGCTGCTGCTCACGGGCAGTCGATTGCGCGTCGGGGTGCCCCTGTGGCTCTGCCAGGTCGCCATCGCGGCGATGTGGGCGCAGTGGTTTGTGACCTGACGGGGAATGGGCGGGCTCTCGTCGATCCGCGCCCGGCCGGGCATCGCTGTCTACCGCCCGTGAGCATCGGGCTGGCCCCCCCTCACCACGTCGCGATCGTCACCACCCCGAGGATCAACCCCACGCCCCCCGCCGCGTAACACCCGATGGCAAGCGGGTTGTTCCGCGCTTGCATCGTCTCCAGATCGTCGCGA
>CANKNP010000119.1 GCA_947483545.1 Deltaproteobacteria bacterium
GCTCCTGCAGCGCGATGGGGTCGAGCAGCATGGGCGGAGGAGGCGGGTCGCGCTTCAAGTCCGGCGCCCGCTTCTGAGCCGTGAGCCCAGAGGAGGGCACTGCCATCGGGGCAGAGGGGTCGGGGATCGGGCGCTCGTCGATCGCGGGGCCGGTGCGGATCGGCCCGCCCTCGGGCACCGTGCGATCGTCCTGGATGCGGCCAACAGCGGCGGCGTCACTCCCGCTGGCCATGCCAAGCTGCACCGGCCGCGGCGCGGCGCCACGCTCGCCCAAGCCGAAAGCGGCAGGCACGTCCAACGTGAGACCGCGTAGGCGTTTGACGTTCTCCGCGACGACGGGGGCCGTACCGGCAGGTGCGCGTCCGGCGGCTTTGTTCGGCTGCAAGCGCGGCGCAGCGGGGACATCGCTGGCATCGTCCAGATCGACGGGGGCGAGCGGTGGCGGCGGTGGCTCGGGCATCACGATGGGCGCGAGGCTGAGCGCCGCATCACGCTCGTTCGGCGGGAAGCTCACCTGGAAGAGGCAGTTGCCGACCAGCACTTCATCATCTGGCTGCAACGCCATCTCGTACGGGCCGTGAAAGTTCTCGGACCGGGGGATGAGGGAGAACACGTCCTGGCCGCGACGCACGAACGTGAAGCACTGGCGCGCGAGGGAGCGCAGGATCGGCTCGGCCTCCAGCTCGATCTCGGCGTGCTCCGAGGCCACCATGATCGAGTCGGTGTAGAACCGGGACTTCGGGATGTCGCCCGTACGAGAGCGGATCGTGGTCCCACCGCCTACGGACGGCAGCCACGCAATGTTGTCGTTCTGCGGCTCGTCCGGCAGCCGGACCTTGCAACGACGATCCCGACCGATGCGGTGCGCCCCGCCAAAGTCGAGGTAGGTGCCGCCGCCCGCGCGCCGCAGTTCGCCGAGGTAGGGCCAACCTTCCGCTTTGATCTTGGACAGATCGCGGTAGAGCACGCGGTTTCCATCCACCTCGATGGCCACGTCGCCGGTGAGCGGGCGGGCCTTGCCTACGACCGCCGCCTCGCCATCCACGCGCACGCCGGCTTCGTGGACGATGAGCGAGACACGCCCCCCGCGGACCTGCAAGGTCACCTTCGGGTCGGCCATCTGCGTCGCCACCGCGGACCCTGCGCCGATGAACACGTCGTATCCATCCATATAGTTGGCGAAATGCACCTTCTGAAGCAGCGCGCCGCGTTCCTGCAGCGTGAAGATGCGGGCCTCCACCGCGCCGGGCACGATGGTCTTGGTCAGCTTGTCATTCGCGAGATTGCGCTTGGGCGCGGGGCTCCCCGCGGGCCGGCCGGGCGCGGGCGCCTTGCCGGAGGCGGGCCCGCTCGCTCGCGCGGCGGTCGTGTCTGGCGCCGGCTCCTTGGCCACGGGGGCCGCGGGTGGCTCAATAGCTTGCGCGGCAAGCTCGACGCTCTGGGGTACGCCAGCCGCCGAGAGTAGCGGCTCCACGCCCATCGCGGTCGTGTCGTTCAGCGGCGCATCAATGACCGCGAGCACGAGGTATGCGACGGGCGCCCCGCCCCACTCGGCGATGGTGAGCACGCTCGCGCCACCTTCGACTTGATCGGACCGCACAAGGTACCGGTGCTGGAGCTCGGGGCTGATCGTGTGGACGAGGCTGCCGTCCGGGTACTGCTGCAGGCGGTAAAGGCCGGGCTCGCGCAGTGCCGGATGGTGAAAATTGTCGAGCCAGTGCCGGCCGAGGGTGAACAGCATCTGGTCGGTGTAGATGCGACCGACCTCGCGGTACCCTTCCCACGCGCCGGGCAGGTTCAGGTGTACGGCGAGCACAGGCCGGGAGCGTCGAGCGGGCCCGACGTACAGGTTCGGCACCAGACCGGTGATGAACTCGCCAGGTCCAAGGCTGTATCCTTGGTTCAACATCTCACTGCCGCCGTCCGCCACGATCCAGAACCGCAGCGGGCGGGTGCCATACCGCAGCTCGAACTTCTCCTTCTCGCAGTATTGGGTGAACCGCTCGCCGATCGCCTTGGCGGCGCGCTCGGTCCACGGCTCACCGTCCAACACGGCTGCCCGACGAGCGTCCGGCTGGTTCACGATCAGCAAAACATCGGTGAAGTTGGCGATGCCATCGCCTCGCTCGGACTGCAGGTGCGCCCGCAGCCCACCCTTTCGGCCGCCAAAACTGGCGGTCGCCCAGAGGTATTCCGGGGCCGAGACAAGGTCTTCGTCTGTCCGGTGCTTGCGCATCCGGGCGGCGTAAAACGCGCTCGCGGGATCCGCCTCGATGACGGCTTCCGCCCCGCCGGAGAGGCCCTGGGTGCGGTCGTTGCTGAAGATGCGGTTGATAAAGTCGGAGAACTGGGCCATCACCACTCCGGCCACGGGAAGTAACCTCGATCCTCAGCGGCCGCCCCAAAAAAACCAGACAGCCCGGACCTCTCGATCCGGGCTGCCGGTCGTGGGCGAGCGCCCGCGGACTACTTGACGGGAGCTGCAGGCGCGGCAGCGTCCGCCGCGACCGCAGGAGCGGCCACCGCGTCGCCGACGGTGATGTCAACGGTCGCGGAGAGCTCGCCGGCGGTGGCCTTGATGGCCGAGGTGCCGAGCGCGACGGCGGTCACGGTGCCGGAGGCACCGACCGTGGCGACCGCGGTGTTCGCGGACTCCCAGGTGATGATGCCGCCCTCGACCTTGTCCGCGCCGGCCATCATCGTGGCGGTCAGGGCCTGGGTCGCACCGACGGCCACGGGGGTGCCCGCGGTGTAGCCAGCGATCTCGACCTTGTCGGGGAGCGCCACGGTGAACTTGTAGAACGCCTTCACCTCGCCAACGGAGGCCTCCACGTTCGCATCGCCGTTGCCCACGGGCTTCACGTTGGACTTGTCGAGGGTCGCCACGGTGGCGGGGGTGACGTTCCACTTGATGTCGGCGGGCTGCGGGTCGAGCGCCTTGCCTTCCGCGTCGAGCACGGTGGCCTTCTTCACGGCGACGGCGTCCAGGCTGTGAACGGTGACGGTAGGCTCGCCGTCAAACTTGATCGAGGCGGGGGTCGGCGCGCAGCCGACGAGGAGAGCGAGGAGAGCGATCATGGGAGACTCCAGAGATGTTGCGGGGTTGAACCCCGGGAAGCTTCCCTGTCGGGCCAGGATCGGTCCGGCGGAAAAAGCGGGCGCGCTCTAAGAGATGCGTCACGAAATGCAACCGGTTCGGATCGGAATTTTGTACTTTTTGCTACACGAGCGGCGCTGAGCGGTCGAATCAGGGGGTTGCGGGCACGGGAACCGCCAGGGCGATAGCGGGCCCGGAGCCCGGGTCTCGACCGTCCGCGGGCGTCGGATGCCCGTGCCCTCTGAACCCCAGCGCTTCGGCAAATACCAGATCCTGGAGCGCATCGCCGCGGGCGGCATGGCTGAGGTGTTCAAGGCGAGGCTGGAGGGCATCGGCGGTTTTCACCGCACGTACGCCATCAAGCGGATCCTGCCGCACCTGACGTCGAACCCCGAATTCGTCGAGATGCTGGTGGACGAGGCGAAGATCGCCGGCCTGCTCTCGCACGCGAACATCGTTCAGATCCTGGATCTCGGCGCGATCGACGACCAGTACTTCATCGCCATGGAGTACGTGAACGGCAAAGATCTGGGACAGGTGCTGGAGCGGTGCGCCGCCAAGCGCGTGCGGATGCCGCCCGATCACGGCGTGTACATCCTCATCGAGATGCTCAAGGGCCTGGAGTACGCGCACAACCGCACGGTGGTGCGCAATGGCCAGCAGGTGCCGCTGTCGATCGTACACCGGGATGTCTCGCCGGGGAACGTGCTCCTAAGCCTGCAGGGGGAGGTGAAGCTCACCGACTTCGGGATCGCGAAGGCGACCGTCAAGGCGCTGCAGACCCAGGCGGGGGTGATCAAGGGCCGGTTCGACTACATGTCGCCTGAGCAGGCCTCCGGGCAGGACGTCGATCAGCGTGCGGACTTGTTCTCAGCGGGGGTGGTGTTCTACGAGCTGCTCACCGGGCGTCACCCCTTTCGCCAGGCCGGAGACGCCCGAACCCTCGATGCCGTGCGGCGCGGCGACGTTGTGCCCCCAAGCACCATCCACCCAGACATTCCCCCTGCGCTCGACCGGGTGATCGCCGATGCGCTCTGCGTGGATCGCGATCGGCGGCACCCCTCGGCGACGGTGTTCAAGGACGCGCTGAACCAGTATTTTCATGATTCGGAGCGAATCTTTTCGGCGGCGACGCTCGCCGAGTTCTTGCGGAAACTATGGCAAGAGGGGGAGCGGATCCCGAAGCCCTCCGAGGTGGACACCGGCCCTATGGCCCGCAAGCAAGCGCTAGCCGCAGCCGCTGTGGCGCCGGCGCCCTACGTGGACGCCTCCGGCGCCGCCATCGGCCTCGCGCTCCCCGCGCTCGGCGAGGAATTGACCCTGATCCGCAACCCGACCCTCGATCCCGACATGCTGAGCGGGCTCGCTCCCCCCTCCCAATGGTCCGAGATGGAGACCGTGATCCGCCCGGATCCCTTCGGTCCTCCTCCCCCCACCGGTGCTCCCCGCCGTGCGATGCCCCCACCCTCGATCGGCCGGGCCGCCGAGCCCAACGACCGCGGCCAGGTCATGCAGCGCCCCCCCCTCCCCCCCCGCCCCCCTCGCCCGGTGGAGCCCGGTCCCTCCCCGCGCCGCGTGGACGTGCCGATGCCGTCGCCCGACACCCGGCCCCGCGTCATCTTCCGCACCCCGAACCACGTGCATCTCGCCTACGTGATCGTGTGCTTCTGCACGCTGCTCGTCGGGCTTGGCTTCGGCTTCCTGCTGGGCCGCACCGCCACCCCCCGCGCTGAGCCTGGCCTCCTCCAGGTGCCTCCCGCCGTGGAGATCCGCGCGCCCGCGGGCTTCACCGCGACCCTGGACGGCAAGCCCCTCGCAGGGTCCCCCCCGTGGACCGCCTCCCTCGTCGCCAACGCCCCGACCATCTTGCGGGTGGAGGGACCGGGTGCTGTGCCCATGGAGGCACGCCTGCAGCTCCCCCCGAACCAGATCCGCGTGATCGACTTCACCCCGCCCGCAGCTGGAAAATGACGTGAACGACTCGACCTCCGGCGCCGTCCGACGCCGTTCGCTCCCAGCCGCTGCGGTGGCCGCGCTGCGCCCGAAGCAATGGACCAAGAACGGCCTGCTCTTCGCCGCGTTGATCTTCTCCTCGAACTTCGGCCTGATCGAGGACTGGGCGCTTTGTCTCGGCGCATTTGTGAGCTTCTGCCTGCTCTCCAGCACGGGGTACGTGTTCAACGACCTGCGGGACGCCGAAGCCGACCGTGTTCACCCGAAGAAGCGACTTCGACCCATTGCAGCGGGGGAGTTGACCCCTCAGGCGGCCTGGGGTCTCATGGCGGCTTGCCTCGCCGCCTCGCTGGCGGTCGGGTACCTCGTCGGCGTCCCTTTCCTCGTCTGCGCGCTGCTGTACTTCGCGACCACGCTCTCGTACTCGAGCGTGTTCAAGCACTTCGTCATCCTCGACGTCATGTTCCTCTCCGCCTGCTATTTGTGGCGGGCGGTAGCCGGCGCCGTCGCGATCAACGTGCCTATTTCTCCCTGGCTTTTACTCTGCACCGCCTTCCTCGCGCTGTTCTTGGGCTTCAACAAGCGGCGCGGCGAGATCATGCTGCTGGAAGGAAAGAAGTCGGGCACGCGCAAGGCGCTCGACCACTACTCTCCGGCGATGCTGCAGGAGTTCCAGGCGATCACGACCAGCGGGACCATCATCAGCTACGCGCTCTACACCGTGCTCGCTTCGCCTACGGACTGGCTCCTGCTCACGATCCCGTACGTGCTCTACGGCATCTTTCGGTATATCTACCTTGTGGATCAGCGGGGGGAGGGCTCGGCGCCAGATGAGACGCTGTTCAAGGACATCCCCATCCTGGTGACGGTCGCGCTCTACGTCGTCACGTCGATCGCGGTTCTCGTGTTCGCGCCGGCCCGGGTGGGCTGACCTGCGCGTCGCCGTCATCACGAATCCGAAGTCCCGCCAGAACCGTCGGGATCCGGGGCTGCCAGACCGGCTCCAGGTGCAGCTTGGCCAGCGCGGGAAGGTCTATTCGGCGGGGGACGCGGCGAGCTTGGACACCGCCTTGGAGGACATCCTCGACCGCGTGAAGCCCGATGTCCTCGCGATCAACGGGGGCGACGGCACGGTGCACGTCGTGCTCACGGCCGCCATGAACCGGCTCCGGCCCGGGCAGGAGCTGCCGTTCATCCAGGTGTTGCCGGGTGGCACGATGAACACGGTGTCGGGCGGCTATGGCGTGCGGGGGCCAATGCTGGGGATCTTCGGGCACAGCGCGGAGACCTGGCTCGCTCGCCTGCTCAAACACACCTCGGTGGACGACGTGCCCCACGTGCGCCGACACCTGCTCCGGGTCGAGGGATCTGAGCAGGTACAATATGGCTTCTTGTTCGGAAACGGGCTCATCTCGAACTTTCTCGAGGTCTACTACGACGGCGCGGAGCCGACCCCGGCAAAGGCGCTCCTGATCCTGGGGCGCGGCATTCTCTCCTCGTTCATCCAGGGCGCCGCGATCCGACGGCTGATGCGCCCGGTGGACGTCGCTGTGGAGGCCGACGGGATCCCCTGGCCGTACGCCCGCTACCTCTCGGTCGCGGCGGGCACCTCCGACGACATCGGCTTCGGCTTCCGGGTCTTCTTCCGCGTGCTGCAAGCCCCCGGGCGGATGCATGCCGTCGGGATCGCCTGCTCTGCCTTTGCTTTTGTGCTTGAGCTCCCGCGCATCCTGAGATCCCGGCCGATGAAGAATCCGCGGGTCGTAGACCTTACGCCGAGCGAGCTTCGGCTCCGCGGGGAGACCGATCTCGTCTACATGATCGACGGCGACTTCCACCGGGCCGGGCGCGAGGTCACGGTGACGACCAGCGTGGAGCTGCGGCTCGGGACGCCCCCGGCATGATCGCGGCCTGGGCCGACGTCGGGCTCCTGCCTGTCCACGTTGCGGGCCTGCTACTTGCCGCGTTCTTCGCTGGCTTTTTCGACGCCATCGCGGGAGGTGGCGGGCTGCTGACGGTGCCCGCCTTGCTCGCGACGCCGCTCCCGGTGCACATGGCGTTCGGCACGAACAAGGGCCAGGCGGTGTGGGGGTCGGGGGCGGCGCTGTACAGCTTCTGGCGAGCCGGGTTGGTGGAACGTGACCGCGCGCTACCAGCCTTCATCGCTGGCTTTGTCGGATCGCTCGCGGGCGCGGCGCTGCTCTTGCGGGTGAGCCCCGAGGTGCTTCGCCCGGTCGTCATGGTGCTCCTCGTCGCCGTCGCGCTCTTGCTCACCTTCCGGCCTCCGCTCACGCCGAAGCCGCGGATCCTCTCGGAGACCGCCCGCGCCGCCATCGCGATCGGCCTCGCCGCGGTGATCGGGTGCTACGACGGCTTTTTCGGACCTGGAACCGGGACCTTTCTGATCATTGGGCAGGTGGTGCTGCTCGGTGTCTCGATGCAGACGGGGTCCGCGAACGCGAAGGTCGTGAACTTCGCCTCGAACCTCGCGGCGTTCGGGCTGCTCGCCAGCCAGGGCAAGGTCGTCTGGGCGGTCGCCTTGCCGATGGCGGCGTCCCAGTTTGCGGGCGCAACCCTCGGCGTTCGCGCGGCCATTCGAGGGGGGGACCGCTTGATCCGGTGGGTCGTGTTGGCTGTGTGCCTCGCGCTCTGCGTCAAGCTCGGGTTGGACGTCTGGGGGTGAAGCGGTACCCGGACCTCGACGGCCTGCGTGGGATCGCCGTTCTGCTGGTGCTTTTCCGTCACGCCGCCCGCGAGTATGTGAACCACACGGGCGACGAGGCGCTCTGGCTGCGACCCCTGCTGAACGGCTGGATCGGCGTGGATCTCTTCTTCGTGCTCTCCGGCTTCTTGATCGCGACGAACGTGCTTGCAGCGGTCGTCGACGAAGGACTCCCGCTGCGCGCCTACCTGTGGCGACGGGTTCGACGCATCGTGCCGGCCTACTACGTCGTGCTGCTCGTCGTCGCCGGGGGGTGCCTGCCCTTTTTCCCGCCCCCCGAAAAGGGCCTTTGGATCTCCGTCGCCTACCACCTGCTGTTCCTGCAGGACTACCTCCCGGCCAACATCGTCGTCGCGTTCTGGTCGCTGGGCGTCGAGGAGAAGTTCTACCTGCTTGTACCCGGCTTGTTGATCCCCCTGGCCCGCGCCCGGCTCGGCATCCAGCTCGCGGTCGTGGCCGGGCTCGGGGTGCTGCCTCCGGTGCTCCGTTACCTGACGTGGCAAGCCCACCCGGAGATCACGACCTATGCCGCCTGCTTTGGCGTGCTCCGCAGCCCCTTTCACCTCGCGGCGGACGGCATGGCCGTGGGCGTGATGATCGCGCTGCTGATCCGGGCCGGGGTCGAGTTGAAACCTTCCGTTCGCGCTGGGTTGTTTGCCACCGCGACCGCCGTGATCTTCGGCCTGCTCTCGCGTCCCTTTCTGTTGGAGAGCGTCTCTTTCTGGTCCGTCGTCGCGCTGTTCGTGGTGCTGGCCTGGACCTTCGGCGCGATGGTCCTCGCGAGCGTGTCGGGACCGACGTTCGCGAGCCCAATCCTGGGCCATCCGGCGCTCGGCTGGGTGGGGCGGGTCTCGTACTCCTTGTACCTGGTGCACATGCTCTTTCTCGGCGTTTCATATAGGCAGTTCGGCCACCTGGGGTTCCTCCCGTTCCTCGGGGCGTTCGCGATGTACACGCTGGTCTCCGCGCTTGCGCTTCACCACCTCGTGGAGCGACCGGGTCAGGGGTTGGCCTTCTTCCGGGCTGCTCGGGAGCGCTGAGGGGGCGGCTTGGGTCCCGTGGCCGCGCATCCCAAGCTGGCCGGGGGACGCCGCTGGGCTCGTGAGGGAGCCGTGCCTCCCGCCTCACGTCTGGGCGGATACGGGCGGGGATCCCCTGTAGTTCGACGGCACCCCGGACGAGCCGCCGGGTCCTTGCGCCCGGCCGCTGAGCGAGTGAGGTTGCGTCGGGCGACTCACGCTTTCGAGGCACGCTGCCCACCGCGGTGAGGTTCGGGCCGCCGAGAGCCTGCGCGCCTCCTCGCCCGCCCCGCCCCCACGACTCAGATCTGGTAGCCTGGCGCCCTGCGGAGACCCCATGCTTGAACTCGTCAATCTCGCCTACACGCCGGTCGCGGACTGGGAGGGCTGCGCACGAGGGGCTTTCGCTGCGGCGATCGGCGGTCGGTACCCGCGCGTCAAGGACCTCACCGACCCGCGCAACGACGAGAAACGGTTCCAGCTCCGGGTGAACGCGGACACCAAGGAGGGCGCGCTGCCCTACGCTGCGCTCATCCCGCCCGAGCAGGAACGGAGCGGGCCGTACGGCGGGATGAGCTTCGTGATGTTCCCGTCCTCCGAGCCCGGCGAGCCAGCCCTGCTCGGGATGGTGGTCGGAACTTCCGGCCTTGCACCCGACGAAGCCATCCTCGGCCGACCCGGCCACGCCCGAAAGGTCGGCGCCATCGCCCGGTGGCTCTCCGCACGGCTGCCCGCTTGGGCCAAAAATGACCCGGTGGGTATCGACCTCGCGCTGCCACAGACGGTGGTGCGGACGTTCGGGATCGGCGATGCCTTGGCGAAGAAGTACGGGCCGTGCACCTACGCGCTGGTCCGACTCCCCCGGACCCGAACCTCTGCGAGCGACGAGTCCGCGCGCGTCGCGTTCGCCGCACTGATCGACCTGACGCTCGGCGAGCGCGGGGTTGAGCCCAACGCGCCCAACCGCGCCGACTCCGACCGACACCGCGACCGCTGGATGAGCACGTTGCTCCCAACCACAAGCGACCGGGCTGTCGTTGACCTCTTGAAAGCGCGGCGGTTCGCGGTCCTGGAGGGCCCACCGGGGACAGGCAAGACCGAGCTGGCTGGCCGTGTTCTGAAGGAGCACTACGGCGGCCGCGGGATCACCCGGCAGTTTCATCCAGGGACGACCTACGAGAGCTTCGTAGGAGGGCTGATGCCCCGCGAGACTCCTGGCGGTTTTGGGGTCACCTTTGCGCCCGAGGCCGGCGTGCTCATTCGCGCTGCCGAGGCTGCCGGAAAGCTGCAGAACGGCGAGCGCTACCTGCTGGTGCTCGACGAGATCAACAGGGCCGACCTCGCGAAAGTCCTGGGCGAGGCGATCTTCTTGTTCGAGCCTGGAAAACACCGCTCGGTCGAACTGCCCCTGGTGTTCGGCGGGAAGCGCGAATTGGAGCTCCCCGACAACCTCGACGTCCTCGGCACGATGAACAGCGCGGACCGCAGCATCGCCATCCTGGATGTTGCGGTCCGTCGGCGCTTCGCGTTCCAGGCGCTCTGGCCCGACCGAGGCTGGCTGAAGGAGCAGGCCGCCACCGGTCGCAAGGTCATGCTCGACGCCTTCGACGAGGTCCTGCGGGTGTTCATCGAGTACGCCGCAGACGACGCGTTCACGCTGATCCCCGGCCCCTCGTACTTCGTCGCGCCGGAGGGGATGAGCGAGGCGACCTGCCTCCGGACAGGACTGCGGCCGCTCCTGTGCGAGTACATCTCTCAGGGGTTCGTCGCTGGCTTTGCCGATGAGCTCCGCGCCGTGATGGACTGGGCGGAGGCGGAAGCGCTGAGCCGCAGCGCGACGACCTGACGTGGCGGTCAAACCGAGACCGCGGCCACCAACCCGCCTCGATGCCGGAAGCCGGGCGATCCCAGATTGCTCCACGGCGTTCATCCCGGTCGCCGGCTGGCTCGGGGACGCCAGCCGTGGTCCTGCGCTGGAGAAGTACGCTGAGAGCCTGCTGACCACCAATGCCGGCGTTCTGCGTGCTCTGAATGTGGTCGCGGAGCCGTCGCGCCGGGGCGGGCTCGCCGGCCTGTCGGTGCGGACCTCGACCCGCGTCGGCGCGATCCCCCTCCGTTCGCCCGCCACAGGCCGGACGGACTTTGGCCTGGTTGTCTCGCCGCGCTTCTCGTGGCTGTCGATCGGGGAGGCGCTGGGGGTCGCGGGGTTCCGGATCACGCCCGAGCTCCTGCCGCTCCCCACCTTGCCGCAGTCGGAGAAGTCCGTGCCGCCTTGGGTGCTCGCCAGCGTCGTCCTGGCGCGCGTGGAGGCCCTTCTCCAGAGCTTGACCCGCCGGTTCGTCGTCACGCGTGCGGTGCTGCCGGCGCCGCGCGGGCAGGTTGACGTCGGGCGTTGGGCCACCGAAGGGCTCGCCCGCGGCCGACCACTCGCCGTGCCCTGCGCGTTCCCGGACCTGCGGGATGACGAACGCCTGCGCGCCGCCATCCACTGGGTTGTACGCCGTCAGATCGAGGGGCTCCGCGGTGCGACAGCTGCTGGGAGCACAAGCGCGCTCCGCCCGCTTCTCGATCGGTGCGAACGGATCCTCACGGCGGTCGGCGGCTCCCCCCAGCTTCGGCCAGGGTCGTCCGATCGGGAGCGATGGTCGCGCGAGCCGCTCAGGTCGCAGGTTTTCCGCGACGGGCTCGAAGCCGTGGGTTGGACCGCGGACGACACGGGGCTTGCGGGGCTGGCCGAGACGACCGGCCTCTCGTGGCGCCTCGACATGGAGCGATTCTTCGAGGCCTGGGTGGAGTCGCTGGCCGATGGGCTGAGCCGACGAATCGGCGCCGTTCTGCGCGCCGGACGGACCGAGGCGACCCGCGTGCCGCTCAACTGGGAGCCGCGAGGCGGCGGGGGCATGAAGTCCTTGCTCCCTGACCTCGTTCTCGCGCGGGCCGACCGCACCATCGTGATCGACGCGAAGTACAAGCCGCACGGCGAGGAGCTCGGTGCCGGTGGTCGGGCGGGGCTCCGCGAGGACACGCGCGAAGTTCACCGAGACGATGTGCTCCAGGCGCTGGCGTACTCGTCGTTGTTTGCGACAGGGCGGGTGACCGCGGTGCTTGCCTACCCGTGCAGGATGGAGCGGTGGGAATCGCTGAAGGAGCGTGGGCGGACACATGCTCGGACGACCGTCGCGACGGCGGCTGGGCGGCACGTGGATCTGGTGGTTTGTGCGCTGCCGCTGGGGGTGGCGGCGGAGAAAGGGCGGGCGGCGTTGACGGAGGCGATTGGGTGAGGGCCGCTACGGCAGGCCGCGGGGGTCGGCCTGACCGGAACCAGCCCCCCAACCGCCCCCACCCCAGCACGGATGCGAGCCAAGATCCCCTATAGTTCCCGAATTCGGGCGTTTTCGGCGTTGCAGGATCGGTTATCTAGCCCCCAATGTTCGATCTCCCCCCATCCATTGGACGCTGGAGCATCGAGCGCCTTTTGGGCCAGGGCGGGATGGCCACGGTTCTGCTCGGCACCGACCCGACAGGTGCACGCGCCGCGATCAAGTGGTTGAACTTCGGGAGTCCTCGCATCCGCGCGCGGTTCGCGCGGGAGATCCGGGTCATGGGCCAGCTCCATCACACCGGTGTCGCCAGGGTAATCGAAGCGGGCGAGGCAGAGGGCCGGCCTTGGGTCGCGCTCCAATACGTCGAGGGGCCAGACCTCGCACAGCACGCGCTCACGCTGCGGAAGCGCCCGCCCGCCGAGCGCGCGGCCAAGGTTCGAGGGTACGCGCTCGATCTGTGCGCCTCGCTCGCCTACATTCACGACGCTGGCCTCGTCCACCGCGACGTGAAACCGGCCAACGTGCTGCTCGCGCCGGACGGCCACGTGGTGCTCACGGACTTCGGGGTCGTCGCCGAGCTGGACTCAGAAGATCCGGTCACGCAATCGGGCACGCTTGTCGGAACCGCGGCGTGGGCGGCTCCTGAGCAGCTGGAAGGCGCCGATGTGGACGGGCGCGCGGACCAATACGGCCTGGGAGCGACGCTCTACCTGCTGCTCACCGGACAGCGGCCTGTCACGGCGCACGAGCCTGCGGAGATCTTGTGCCAGGTGCTCGCCGGTCGGATTCGACCGCCGTCGACGATCGATCCCTCGATCCCGGCGGATCTCGAGGCGTTCGTGCTTCGTCTCCTCAATCGGCTGCCCTCCGATAGGTTCCCCGACATGCGCGCGGCCCTCGATGCGCTCGGTCCCGCCGAGGCCGTGGGTCATCCGCTCGCCGGACGCCAACCGGCGCTGGACGCCATCGCCGCCGCGTTGGACGCCGTCGCCGGGGGCCGAGGGATGCTCGTGGTCGTCGAGGGCGCGCCGCTGTCGGGCCGGGGCTGGCTCGCCGGCGTGGCGCGTGCGTCGGGCGAGCGGCGGGGGCTGCACGTTGTCACCGCGGACGATCCGCTCACGTTGGAGGCGGCGTGCGCCCGTCTCGCGGCAGGAGAGTCGCTGCTTGTGCTCACAGCCGATCCGCGGGGCATCCTCGCAGATGAGGTCATCACCCTTGACCCGCTCTCGCTCGCC